>NZ_JBMSDT010000013.1:97369-252007 GCF_049445795.1 Larkinella sp. VNQ87 | reverse complement strand
TTGGTTGGATGGTTACAAGACCTTGTTGAACCGTTTTGAAACCAAAGCCAGCAACTGGTTAGCCTTTCATTCCTTAGCGTTTTGTTGCGTGCTATTACAAAAACTAAAACTTTAGACAGCTTCTAATTGTAGTAACACATGGAAGTTATAAAACTTGATTTATGTCATATACCTTGACTAAAGGCCAGTATGATTTTTGTTTTGTAAGATAGAATTCCGAAATTTCCGACATATGCTAAAAAATCCGGAAAATGTTAGCGAAGAACTTAACAGATTTGCGGAAGGAAAAGAAATTGACTCAAGAAGCAGTAGCAAATGCTATTGGGGTCAGCAGATCTACTTATGCAGATTATGAAAAAGGTAAGTCAGAACCGGTTTCCAGTGTCCTTTTCAAATTGGCTACTCTTTTTAAGGTAAAAGCTGATGATTTAATCAGTGGCTTGGTCGATATGCCATTGTTTCGTCAGCCGCGCCAAATGCCGCGCTTATCTGATGATCTACGAGTTTTGCCAATAACTGTTGATAGTCAACAACGGGAGAACATTCAGTATGTGCCAGAGAATGCCAAGGCAGGTTATCTAAGCGAGCACAATCAACCAGAGTTCATAGAGCAATTACCCCACTTCCGGTTACCCAAACTAAATAAAGGCACTTTTCGGGCATTCGATATAGAAGGTGATTCAATGCCTCCGCTTCACAATGGCTATGTACTGATCGGCCGGTTTGTTGAACATGAACGCGACTTAAGGAGTGGGAATCGCTATGTGCTTGTTGTGAAAAATCAGGGAATTGTTTTTAAAAAAATTGTTCGAAATGAAGGGAAGCGTACTCGACAAACAAATTCTGTATTAATTCTAGTATCGGATAATCCGCAATTCTTACCGTATACAGTTGAACTTGGCGACATTCTTGAAGCATGGGAAATGGTGGCCTTTATCGGTTATCCTGACGTTTATCAAGATACAAGTCATCTGCTTAACGACCGGCTCCAATCAATTGAATACAAATTAGATAGCCTAACAACTCAGCTATGATTACGGATTTTTCGATCATTGAGCAGCTTGACTTCACTGTGACCGTCGATGTGCATGCTGATTCGTCGGAACTTTCGGCGTTAAAGCGGCACTATGTGCAACAGGCTAAACGATTCGATGATGATGGTGAAGGTATAGACAAAATTTATTTCTCTGGCGAATATCCGTCAGTTTACTTTAAGTCTGTACCAGCTTTTACGCCCGACATCATCCAGTCAGTAGTGCGTATTCAGCGCAAGGTTTGGAATCAGGGCAATGTACCGTTTTTATACGTTGAAAGCCCCGTTGAAGTTCGCGTCTATAATTGCTATGACACTCCTCGGAATTACAAAAAAGATGATGCAGAAGAAGATTTACGATTAATAAACGCTTCGAAGCAAGCCAAAATCGATTTAGATGAACTGCGCACCGTATTTGGCAAAATTGCCATTGAGTCAGGCGGTTTCTGGCAGGAAACGAAGTACGCTGAACGCGTTGATGTTAAAAAGCGGGTTGATCAGGCACTGATTGAAAATATCAAGAAAACCCGTAAGCGGCTTCGGTTGAAGAAGTTGAAAGACGATGTCATCCATGATCTGTTGTTGAGGTCTTTGTTTGTACTATATCTGGAAGACCGGGGAGCCACAGACAAGGCGTTTTATGAAAAATACTTGCCTGGCGCCAGCTCGTATTTTGAAATATTGACTGACCTTTCAGCCACCTACCGACTTTTTGAGACGCTGGAAATTACGTTTAATGGAAATTTATGCCCTGTTCAGGATAGTGAGCGTAATGAAGTTACAATAGAACATTTAAACGAAATTAAACGGTGTTTCTGGTCAGACTGGGCTTTATCTCAGCAAATGACATTTGTAGACTGGCGTATCTTTGATTTCGGCTATATTCCGATTCAGGTTATCAGTGAAATTTACGAAGATTTTTTAAGGAAAGAAGTTGGAGAAGGTGAAATGGCTAAGAACGGAGCGTTTTATACTCCTCACGCACTAGCTGAATTTATACTGAATCAGGTTTTGCCTTATCCTTCCTCAGGCGAAATCAATTACAACATTAGGACTATGGATCCTACATGTGGTTCAGGAGTTTTCTTAGTCAACACCCTAAACCGATTACTTGACCGCTGGGAGTATGTTCATTCTGATCAAAAACTGACATTTGAGATCATCAAAAGTATTGTCCTTGATAATATTTTTGGAATTGAAATCGAGGCTGAAGCCATTAAGGTAACTGCGTTCAGTATTTACCTTACTATGCTAGATCGGCTAGATCCAAAAACGTTGTGGCAGAACAAAAGATTTCCACATTTAATTTACGATCCCGACAGAATAGGGCAAAAACAGGGCAAAAATCTTTTCCGAATGAGCAGTCTTGGTAACGGGTCATTCGATAATATTGAATTTGATTTAGTTGTTGGCAACCCACCATTTGGCACTAAAAATGTGCCGTCTGAGATATTAGAATACATTGAAAATATAAAGAGATCAAATAAGAATCATGATTTTGCCACGCAAACAGCCATTGCTTTTTTACATCGCGTAACAAAATTAAGGTTGTCATCAGAAGCTAAAATTGCCCTTATTTCGACCAGTAAAATTTTATTTAATACTGGAAGAACATACCAGAGTTTCCGTCATTTCCTTTTCAATGAAAATTATGTAGAGAAAATATATAATTTTTCAGTCTTGAGACGAGTATCAGAAAAGCTAAGAGGACGCAATTTCTTTGCATCAGCGGTTGCACCTACATGTGTAATATTTTATACACCAATCTCACAAAGTAATTTTTCAAATAAGATAGCTTATTATACTCCCACAACAATTATAAAAAACCGATTAATTAACGGTATTGCGATAGATGCAACAGATATAAAGTATTTACCTAGAACAGAATGCCAGAAATCAGATACTAAAATCTGGAAAGTAGCCATGTGGGGTTTGGAACGGGATTTTACACTAATCAATAGACTAAATTCTAAATATTCTCTTTTAGAAACTATCGAGCAAAAAAAATGGGATAAAGGTGTAGGCTTTGATTTTTTTGGCCCTAAGGAAGTATTTGTACCTTCAAAAAAAACGTTTAATCCTGATATTAAAAAATTACCTCATATCCCTTCTAAAAGCGTTACAAGATATTATAGCCCAAAAAATCAAACTCTTAAAATAGATGATGAACATTTTAGACGTTTTGGGGATATGAATTCATACAACGCCCCACATGTCCTCATAAAAGAAGGACAATCAAAAAAACGATTTTGTGCTTCTTTTATTGATTATAATTGCTCTTACAAAAAATCTGTATATGGTTTACATAATCCCGATGATATTGATGATTTTAAATTATTAGTAGGTTTTTTAAACTCGTCTTTTGCCACTTATCTCATGTTTTTGACTTCCTCCAACTGGGGTGTAGAGAGAGAAAATATTAAATCTAACGAAATTCTTGACTTGCCTGATCTTTGCTTTACGCTGCCAATTAAATCAAAAGAACAAATTGTGGCAAAAGTTAACGAAATAATAAACCTAAAAAAAGGAAACACTATATCTCCAATTGACTATCAAATAGCTGAAATTGAGAGGCAAATTGAACTTGCTTTATGGGATGGACTTAACCTGTCAACGACTGACCGTATTTTGATTGAAGATTTGTTAAATTATAGATTAGATGCTTTTCAAGAACGTCAAAAATCCGTTGCATTTAAATCGGTTAATATTGAGCACAGCCAAGCTTATGCTACTCACCTTTGCCAGACAATAAATAACTTCTTACATCCGCATGATAGTATCCAAGCCCGTGCTCAATACTTTAATTTAAATCGTAAAACACCTTTACAGCTAATTATCCTTCATCTAGATGAGCAGAAGCGAAACAACACTATAGAAGAATTACCATCTGATGGTTTTGATGAAATTCTCCGGGAATTAGAAGCGTATACGTATCGCGAAGAAGCTGAAAGTATTTATTTTAGGCGGTTTCTTAGGTATTATAAAGACGATACAATTTATATTGTAAAACCCAATGAACGGCGGTTTTGGTCTCGTTCGATGGCACTGAACGATGCTGATGAAATTATTCTCGAAATCTTGACTAGCGAGGCATGAATGGTTTTGGCTCCATAAATATAAGCATTGCTACCAAGTTTAGAGAACGGTTTGCGGCTGATTGCATTGAAGGTATTTTGCTAGGCTATGAAAAAATGTATTTAGAAAAACTTTACGATGTCAACTCGGTTGAAGACAATCTCACAGCGCATTTAGTCAGAAACATGGAAGAAGTTGGCTACTTAACCGCAAAAGACATCATCGTTGATCCACAGCATAAGCTTTATAGTAAAAACGTTTTCTTCGGCACTGGTAATCCTGCTAAAAGTCCAACTATAGATTTGAAGTTTGGTAAAATTTGGGCCAGAACAGAGCATAAATTTTATGCGGAAGCGAAAAATCTATCTGAGAAAAACTGGAGAAAAACGAGCGGTAAAGCTGTAATAGCTTCTGACTCTAGATCATACTACATCAGTGATGGAATTGAGAGATACCTATCAGAATACTATCCTAAAGGATGCCTGATTGGCTACGTTGTAAATGGAACCGTTTCAGGCGTTGTATCCAAACTAAATAATTTGCTTATCCGCAGAGGAGTTGGGCCACGAGTCGGAACCCTCAAACAAGATACTGGTGCAACTCGTAATTGTTGTTTTATGTCTGACAATGAATTATCCCCGGGAAATATTTTTACCCTTCGGCATCTGATACTGCAACTTGTTTAACCAACCATCTTTTCACATCCCTCAATTACCTGTCGGTTTCGTTCTATTTTCCCGCACCGGTTTCTGCCAAATTTGTCTTCACCAAAACCTCAAAGTAGATGAAACTGGCAAACCTGATCCTGCTACTCGCCGGAACCAGCACCGCCCTGATGGCGGGTCTTTTTTTCGCGTTTTCGTGTTCGGTCAATCTTGGGCTAAGCCGCCTGTCGGATATGGCTTATCTGGCGGCTTTCCAGTCGATCAACCGGGCCATTCAGAACCCGGTTTTTCTGCTTGCCTTTCTGGGAGCTCCGCTGCTGTTGCCCCTGAGCGCCTGGATGCATGCCAACCGCCCGCTCTCCCGGCGGTTCTGGCTGCTGGCAGCGGCTTCGCTGGTTTACTGGGCCGGGAGCCTGGGCGTGACGGTTTTCGGCAACATTCCGCTGAATGAGCAACTCGACTCGTTTCAACTCGCGTCGGCTTCGGTCGAAGAACTGTCCCGGCAGCGGGCGCAGTTTGAAGGACCATGGAACCAACTGCATGCCGTTCGGACCCTGGCGTCTATCCTGGCCGTGGTGCTGGTTCTGATCGCCTGTCTGAGCCCGGAAGAGTGAACCGTCTCTCTATCGCCCCAGAATCTTGCGGAACGGTTTCAGAATCATCCCCCCGATCCGGCGAACGGCCGTCGGAATGGTAATCCGCATGGCGTAGCCTTCATTTTCCTGGTGGATGTATTCGTCGATGTACTTATTGGCGACTTTCTGGCCGGTGATGATGTTCGTGATCTGACGCAGGTACAATTTATCGAGCGGCATGTCCGACTGCAACGGCGTATAATACACGCAATCCTGAAAGAAGTAGTGGGTCACCTGGCTGTAGCGGGTCGAACCGGGAGTCAGAATTTTTTCGCCCCCGTGCAGCAGGTTGGCGGCCCAGATGATCGCCATGCCTTTTTTCATGTTCAGAATCCCTTTCTTCAGGTTCTGGGCCTCAATCAGATCTTCCAGAAAATCAGCGTATTTCGGATACGTTTTCCCGTAAGCTTCGTCCAGCGTTTTGGCCGATGTCGCCCGGATACCGATATCCGACAGATCATAAAAAGGCAGTTTGTGGCTCCCCGGATAATAGTGCAGCGGGCCGTTGTCGTCCCGAACATCTTCGAGCGCTACCCACACCCCGCACATAAACCGCTGCGGAATCGAGTGAAAGTGCATCGAATCGCTATGGGTCCGTTGCTGGGTTCCGAGCTTGAAGTTCAGGGTCTGAAACGGAATCGGTTCACGCCGGTACAACACCCGCAGGACTTCCAGCACCTTCGGGGCAATGGCAATCTGCTTAACGGCGTCCACCTCTTTCCAGGCATCCTGAATCCGGTCATCCTTAACGGCGACATGCCGGGGTTCCAGCTTTTCGAGCGCGGTATTCAGCACCGACTCATCAATTTCAGGATCGAAGATCACGTAGCCATCTTCCGCAAACTGCGTCACGATGCGTTCCATCTCCGGGCTCAGATTCGCTTTTTTCAGTTCAGAACGAAAAAACGGCGATTCCGTCCACGGAAGGTTCATGCTATATTGTTCAGTCGGTTGTGAGGTTGCCACGGCCATAGGAATTCAGGAAAATTGGTAAAACCGAACCAAATTTATGAAAAATTGTGAATTCCTGTTTCAAGTTCAGCGTTTACGGTAACCGATGGCAACAATCCGGAAGAAACACCGATTGAACGCATCAGCGCGAAAAAGTCCGTTTTCATCCGTTCCATCCGCTCAATCCGGATTCCCATTCCAACGCCATAAAACGAGCCGATTATTTTTATTGGCCCATTTATTCAGGATATTTGCCCCGACAAAGTCCCGTTATCCTGCGCAATGCTTGACGAACACACCGTCCGAAATCTACTCTGGCTTCTGGTTTTACTGCCCTTCTTGAGCGGCAGTGCGTGGCTGTTGGCGGGTCGGCGGGTCAATGGGTGGGCAGGCGGTTTTTCGGCGATCCTGACGCTGGCCGGGCTGACCGGATCCGTCTGGCTGGCGATCCAAACCGGGTCCGAACCGCTAACCGTCCGAACCGAATGGCTCACGATTCCGGGCCGGTCGGTGCCCATCACCTTCCGCGTCGATGCCCTCACGCTGCTGATGCTGGTCATCGTGCATTTCATTGCCTTGCTGGTGCAGGTTTATTCCCTTTCCTATCTCCACGACGCACCCGACCGTTACCGGTATTTCGGCTACTTGGGCCTGTTCATTGGCTCGATGCTGGGCATTGTGGTGGCCGGGAATCTGATCGTGCTGTATGCGTTCTGGGAACTGGTGGGCCTTTCGTCCTACCTACTGATTGGCTTCTGGTTCCGAAAACCTGCGGCAGCCGCAGCGGCCAAAAAAGCATTCCTGATGAACCGCATCGGCGATGCCGGTTTTCTGCTCGGTATTTTCCTGTTGCTTTTTCAATCCGGCACTACCGACCTGGCCGAACTCCCGGACCTGTTCGTGACCGACGGGCGGCTGGCGACGCTGACCGGTCTTTGTCTGTTTTGCGGCTGCATCGGCAAATCGGCGCAGTTTCCGCTCACCACTTGGCTCCCCGACGCGATGGAGGGGCCAACCCCGGCTTCGGCCCTGATTCATGCTGCGACAATGGTGGCCGCCGGGATTTTTTTGCTGGCCCGCATCCATTTTCTGCTGACACCCGACGCTCTGCTGTTCATCACGCTCATCGGAACAGTGACGATGCTGATGGCGGCTTATGCGGCACTTTACCAAACCGATATTAAGAAAGTCCTGGCGTATTCTACCGTCTCACAGCTCGGCCTGATGGTGGTTGGGATGGGCACCGGTAACCCCACCGGGGCGCTGTTTCACCTGACCACCCACGCGTTTTTCAAAGCCGGTTTGTTTCTGGCGGCCGGTTCGGTCATTCACGGCATTCATACGCAGGATATGCGCCGGATGGGCGGTTTGCGAAAGGCCATGCCGCTGACCTTCGTGGGCTGGGCGGTTTGCGCAGCCGCGCTGGCCGGTTTGCCGCTGTTTTCCGGTTTTTTGTCCAAAGAAACGATTCTGACCGGCGCGTTCAACTGGGCCGGACAAGCGGGCGGTTTGGCCTACGCGGTGCCCGTGCTGGCCGTGTTGTCTTCGGGGCTAACGGCCTGTTACATGGCCCGGCAGGGGAAACTGGTTTTCTTCGGCACGAATCGTAATCCGGAGGTTGCCGCGCACGAGTCCGGTTTTCTGCTGACCGGCCCGGTTTTGCTGTTGGCGGTTTTATCCGTCGGTTTTGTTTTTGCCCTCAACCCGTTTTCGGCGGCTCATAGCTGGTTTTTCGAGGTTTTTCCAACGGCGGGAGCGCACGAAGAGTACGGCTGGATTGCGGTTTTGTCCATCACTGTCGCGGCTGCCGGTAGCTGGCTGGGCTGGCAAATGCCGGTTTTGACCCGTTCGACGACCGCCAGCCGGTTATCCGAACACAACTGGTATCTCGACGCGTTCTACACCCGCCTGATTGTGTACCCGTTCGTACGGCTTTCTCGTCTGCTCTACCGGTTCGACCAGCGCGTAATCGACCAGTTCATCGACTGGATCGGGATGGGAAGCGTCGTGCTGGCACACATGGTCAGTTGGGTGGATCGGGCGATTGTGGATGGTTTGGTCAACGGGGCCTCGTGGCTGGCGCACCGGTTGGGCAACCTGACGCGCTCGGTGCAGAACGGACGGGTGCAGTCGTACATCGCCAGCGCCGTCATCGGTTTGTTAGTCATTCTTTGGTTTTTGATCTAGTCGGGGCAAATTGGCTCCGATTCTATACTATGCTGTTGTCATTCCTGATTCTTTTTCCATTGCTGGGTTCGCTGCTGGTGGTTCTTTTACCGGCTAGCCTGAAACAGACGTTCAAGTGGGTTACGCTTGCCGTTTGCGGTCTCGAATTGCTGTTGTGTGGAGCGGTTTACAGCGCTTTTGATCCAAGCCTGTCTGATTATCAACTCCTTGAACGCGTCGACTGGATCACCCTACCACTGGGTTCGCTCGGTGTCATTTCCATCGATTACCTGGTGGGTGTCGACGGCATCAGCCTGCCGCTCGTGCTGCTCTCGGGCGTGGTGATGCTGGTGGGAGCCCTGGCCTCCTGGCACATCGACCATCGGCTGAAAGCCTACCACGCCCTGTATTTGCTCCTGACGGCGACCATCATCGGCTGTTTCGTCGCCCTCGACTTTTTCCTGTTTTTTCTGTTCTTTGAATTTATGCTCCTGCCGATGTACTTTCTCATCGGTTTGTGGGGTGGTCCACGTCGAGAATACGCGTCGATCAAGTTTTTCCTCTATACGCTGGCCGGTTCGGTGCTGATTCTGCTGGTGATGATCAGCCTGTATCTGTCGGTGATGGACCCCATCGAAACCGCCCTGCAAATTGGTCTGATCGATGACCGCTCCGAAGCGACGGACGAACTCATCCGGCAGGTGCAGTATCTTTTATCGGAATACAAACTTCGCTCGGAGCAACTCGTCCACACGTTTGACCTGCGCTACATGGCCCACGGCGGCAATTACCTGCCCGATTCGTTGCTCGGTCCGACCGGCGAAACGGTCTGGTTCGGGATTCCGTCGCGGTTGCTGGCTTTCCTCTGCGTTTTTCTCGGTTTTGCGATTAAACTCCCGGTGGTGCCGGTGCATACCTGGCTGCCCGATGCGCACGTTGAAGCGCCCACCCCGGTTTCAGTGGTGCTGGCGGGTGTCTTGCTGAAAATTGGTGGGTACGGTTTTTTGCGCATCGGCTGGGGGCTCTTCCCCGACGGAGCCGCCGAATATGCGTTGCTGCTGGCCGGGCTGGGCGTGATTTCGATTGTTTACGGTGGTTTCAACGCGCTGGCTCAAAGCGATTTGAAGAAAATGATTGCCTATTCGTCGGTTTCGCACATGGGTTTTGTGCTGCTGGGCATTGCGTCGCTGACTTCCGAAGGCATCAACGGCGCGGTGTACCAGATGGCGAGCCACGGCGTGTTGTCGGCCATGCTTTTTTTGCTCACCGGCGTCATTTATGACCGCACCCACGACCGGCGCATCGACCATTACCGGGGCCTGGCGAGCGCCATGCCGGGGTATACGGCTCTGACCGCGATTGCCTTTTTTGCCTCGCTCGGCCTACCCGGTTTTTCCGGTTTTGTGGGCGAACTGTTTACGCTAATGGGCAGTTTTCAATCGCTCTGGCTGCCGGGCTGGATGACGGCCGTGGCGACGCTGGGCATCATTCTGGCGGCTGCTTACTTCCTCTGGACGCTCCAACGCATGTTTTTCGGCACCCTCTGGTCGCGCACCGAACCCCTGAGCGCCCTCACCGACCTCGACACCCGCGAACGGCTGATGCTGATTCCGCTGGCGGCTCTGGCTCTACTGCTGGGCCTTCACCCCAATCTGCTGTTCGACCTGACCAACGCGACCGTTGCTGAGTGGATTCAGCGGTTTCGCGTCGAGTAGACTTTTGCCCAGCTCCATACCGGAAACAGTGGAGCAGGAGTAGCATCCGGCGGACCGGGACCGACTCCAGTCTGGGAGGGTTATCAATGGGGCGTCCTGCGGACTTGTCAGCAAGTTGCGACGGAGGTAAGTACTTTGGCGGAAATTTCGTATCATTACTTGCGATAAATCCGCATCTCACTTCCTATACCCACGTAACGTTATGCTTTTCCTGATCCTCGGTTTCCTGGCACTCATTATTGGTTTTGCCATCAACACGCCTTCGCTAACCGTTTCCCGGTTTTCCCGGCCATTGAAAGTTGTCGGGGTTATTCTGATTCTTTTCGGGCTGGCGTCGTCGGCTATCCGGCAGATCGACGCCGGAACGGTGGGCGTACAAAGTTTATTCGGGAGCGTGCAGGATCGCGTCCTGGAAAGTGGCCTGAACTGGGTCAATCCCCTCGTGGCCGTCACCGAATTCGACATCAAAACCCAGAATTACACCATGTCGGGGGCGCACGACGAAAGCGGACAACAGGGCGACGACGCCATCCGGGTGCTGACTGCCGATGGTCTGGAAGTTGTCATCGACCTAACGGTTTTATACCGGGTCAATCCAACCGAAGCGCCCCAAATTTACCGCAGTATTGGTTCCGACTATTCAAATAAAGTAGTGCGACCCATTACCCGCACCCGCATCCGCGACAACGCGGTTTACTACGATGCCGTGGCCTTGTATTCCACCAAACGGGATGAATTTCAAAACCGGATTTACAAAACCATCGAGTCTGATCTGACCAAACGGGGCTTACTGCTGGAACAGCTTCTGATTCGAAATATCAACCTTCCGGCATCCGTCAAAACCACCATCGAATCGAAAATCAATGCCGAGCAGGATGCGCAAAAAATGCAGTTTGTGCTGCAAAAAGAACGGCAGGAAGCCGAACGGAAGCGCGTGGAAGCTCAGGGCATTGCCGACTACCAGAAAATCCTGGCCACGGGCCTGTCGGATAAACAATTGCAATACGAACAGATCAAAGCGCAGCGTGAACTGGCCGCTTCGCCCAATACGAAGATTGTCGTGCTGGGTGGTCGCGGAAACACCCCACTGATGCTGACGGATAAATAAATCAGTTCCTCACGCCCAACAGTAGCCCATTCGGAAGCTAACATCGTATACTAATTACTCATTTAACCCAAACTAGTACGTATGCAATCAACTTCTACGACAGCTTCCGAACCGGCGCTTGCCCAACCCGCTCCTGTCCGACGTCTGATGTCGCTGGATGCCCTGCGGGGTTTCGACATGTTCTGGATCGCGGGCGGAGAAGAAATTTTTCATGTGCTGGCCAAAACCACCGGCTGGGCCTGGACCCTCGTCCTGGCCGACCAGTTTACGCATGCCGAGTGGAATGGCTTTCGGGCCTACGACTGCATTTTTCCCCTATTTTTGTTCATGGCGGGGGTTTCAACGCCTTTTGCCGTCGGCAGTCGGCTGGAACGGGGAGTCTCGAAAAGCGAGTTGGCCCGAAAGATCATCAAACGCGGGCTGATTCTGGTTCTGCTCGGCATTATTTACAACAACGGCATTTTGACCAAACCGATCAGCGACACCCGGTTTCCGAGCGTGCTGGGCCGGATTGGGCTGGCCGGGATGTTTGCGCAGTTGATCTACCTTTATTTCCAAAACCCGAAAGCGCAATACACCTGGTTTGGCGCGTTGCTGCTCGGCTACTGGGCTCTGATGATGCTGATTCCGGTACCGGGTTGCGGAGCCGGTGTCCTGACGCTGGATTGCAGCCTGGCGGGTTACGTCGACCGCTCGATTCTGCCGGGCCGTCTGTACCTGAAAGTCCACGATCCCGAGGGCTTGTTTTCGACCATCCCGGCCATCGGAACGGCTTTGCTAGGCATCTTCGCCGGGGAGTTGCTCCGCAGCGATGGCCGATCCGCCCACCGCGACCAGAAAACGCTCTGGCTGGTGCTGGGCGGTGTGTCGTGCCTGATCCTGGGCTATAGCTGGGGCTGGATTTTTCCGGTCAACAAGAACCTCTGGACCAGTTCGTTCGTGTTGGTGGCCGGGGGCTGGAGCCTGTTGATGCTGGCCCTGTTTTACTGGGTGATCGATGTCAAAAAAATCAGCGGCTGGGCGTTTTTCTTCACCGTCATCGGCATGAACTCCATCCTGATTTACATCGCCGGGGAATTCATCAATTTCGAGTACGCGGCCAAATTCTTCTTCGGCGGGTTGCTGGGCTTCTTCTCCGAACCCATCCGGGCTATCGGGGCGGTTTTGGCGTTCCTGGCGGTGAAGTGGGCATTTGTGTATTTTATGTATAAGAAGAAAGTATTCCTGCGGGTTTGAGAATGAGGTTATTACACAGGGTTAATCAGAGAGTATCAGAGGTTATCAGGGGTTTCTCTGATCAACCGCCGGGCGGCCCCGCCTGATGTTCTCTGATTAACCCTGTGTAACAATCAAGCCTTATTTCTTCTCCAACAACCTCATCGACTTCAGCCAGTTTTCACAAGCCGTGGGCCAGCCTTCGACCGAGCCTTTGCCCTGGGTTCGAAGCGCGTAGCCGTGGCCTCCCGTCGGATAGAGGTGCATTTCGGCCGGGATGTTGAATTGCTTAAGCGCCAGGTAATAATCGATGCTGTTTTCCACCGGCACGGCTTTGTCATCTTCGGCGTGGACCAGGAAAGTCGGGGGTGTTTTTTCGCTGACCTGCAATTCGTTGGAATAATAAGCAATCTGCTCCGGGCTGGCGTTTTTCCCCAGCAACCGGTCCCGCGAACCGCCGTGCGCCTTGGCCCCGAACGTCACGACCGGATACATGAGGATCGCAAAGTTGGGTTTGGCTTCCTCGCTGGCGGCTGCGCCCCGGTGGTAATGCGTCGAGAGCGTGGCCGCCAGGTGCCCGCCCGCCGAAAAACCGAGCACGCCCAGCCGGTTGGGGTCCACATTCCACTTGGCAGCGTTTTGCCGAATGAGCTTCATGCCCTGCATAGCATCGGCCAGCGGCACCTCGTGTTTGTTGGTCTGAAGCCGGTCGTCCGGCAGGCGATACTTTAGCACAAAAGCCGCCATACCACGCTCGGTGAACCATTTTGCCATTTCTTCACCTTCGTGGCCATATGCCAGCAGCGCATAACCGCCCCCGGGACAGATCATAATGGCGGCTCCGGTCGCCTTATTTTTCGGCGGCAAAAAGACCGTCAGCGTCGGGACTTTCACTTCGCTGATCCGCAGAATACCGTCTTTGCCCATCTCGGACTTTTCCTGAACGGTCTCGTTCGGAACGGCATTCGGGATTTGGTTGGCGGGCCAGAGGTCCAAGGTTTCCGGTTTTTGGGCCATAACGGAGGTCGTCAGCAGCAGCGTGGCTGAAAGCAGGGTTAAGGAGAAATTCATAAATCAGGTTCAGGATTGAAAATAGAATGTCCGGTTTTGGTTAGCGGGACGGCAAGGTAGCGACTTTCCCTTTCAAATAACCAATGACAACCTCCAGTCCGCGCTGGTAATGGTGGTTGTTCGGAATGACCAGGTCGGCTTTGGCTTTGTGCGGTTTGATGTATTCGCGGTAGGTCGGCCGCACGTGGTACTCCCACTGGTGTTTGATCATCTCAGGCGACAGGGCGCGTTCGGCCTGATCACGAACCATCCGCCGTTCGAACTTGATCTTGTTAGTGGCATTGATAAAAATCTTCAAATCGAGTTGCTCGGAAACGTCTTCAAAATGAAACACGAAAATGCCTTCCACCACGATGATCGGTGTGGGTCGCAGCAGGAGCTTCTTCGGAACGGCGTTCGGATTGTTGAAGGTATATTCCTGCGTTTCAACGGTTTTACCTTCGTGAAGCCGCCGGATGTGGTCGGCAAACTGAACGTGGTCGATGGTTTCCGGCAAATCGAAGTTCGGCACGCCGATCTCGTCGCGCGGAATCTGGTCCAGCGTTTTGTAGTAATTATCCTGCGAAATCAGGCAGATTTCGTCTTCCGTGAACGCGTCGATCAATCCTTTTAAAAACGAGGTCTTGCCGGAAGCGCTCCCGCCCGTGATCCCGACAATGAATGGCTTTTGAGTCATTTTACAAAAATAAAAGCCGAACGCACAATTACCGCACGACGGCCAATTTCCCGGCCAGGCCTTCTTTGCCATCAGCGGTTACGGCGAATATAAAATAGACCCCGGTTTCGGCCGACCGGCCCCGGTAATCGCGCAGGTTCCAGGTAGCCGTGCCGCCCTGCGAACGGGTTTCGTACACGAGTTGCCCCCCGGCATCCATAATTTTCACGACGGTATTTTCCACCAGGCCCCGAATAGTGACCAACCCACCAAAATCGGGCCGGACCGGATTCGGAAAAACCGTTAGGGCCGAAAAAACCGGAGCCGGTTCGCTGGCCGTTCCGCCGTACGACACCAGGCCGTTGGGTGTGGCAATAAACACCTCCCCGCTGGCGGGTTCCAAGGCGAGGGCATTGATTTGTGAAGCGGGCAAGGGGCTGTTCTGGGTCGTAAAATGCTCCAGCAACACCGTGCCGTCTTCATTGAACAGGTACAAACCGTTGGCCGTGCCGATCCACTTCCGGTTGCCGCCATCGACTGCCAGGGCCGTCACTGACTCACCACTCAACAACCGCCGACGGTCGAAAATGGGTCGGTAGGCGTTGACCGAACCGGTAAAAACACCCGCCGGATTATCGAAAACCGCCACGCCATTGTCGGTTCCGATCCAGATCAGGCCGTCGCGGTCTTTCACCAGCGACCGGACGTTGCGATCCGGCAAGTCGCCTTCTCCGGCCTGATCATAAAGCAAGCGGGTGCGGTTCGTCGCCGGGTCGAACACCTGCATGCCGCCCCCGTTGCCCGCGCTCAGCCGCATCCAGACAAAACCGTTGTCATCGATGAGTAGCTGCTGACTATCACCCCGGATGGGCGTGAAGGATTGAAACTGCCCGTTCTGCCGCCGGACATGCAGCGTGGCCACGCCAACATTGAGGGTCGGCGTAGCGAGCCAGACTTCACCCCTGGAATCGACGGCCAGGCTGCTGACGTTCGCCAGCACCCGGTTGACGACTTCGGGCTGGCCCTGATCGCCGTACGCCCATAAACCACCCCCAAAACTGCCGAGGTACGTCCGCTGGTCGGCGGGATTGTAAACGCCCGTTACAAAGTCGGTCGGGAGCGAGGGTGTCAGGAAATTCTGCCAGCGGTTTTGGGAAAACTGGTCGAAGCCCCGGCGTCGGCGGAGGGGTCGGAGAGCCTCGGAAAAACCGCCCGGCAAGGCCAGCAAGTTGGCCGGTTGACCCGGCGGCCCCACCGTTGCCAGTTGCTGAAACACATCGGAAGCCGGACCATCCGGACCGACCGCTTCGACCCGGTTGCCCGAAACCCGGAGCAGACCGGCCAG
Source organism: Larkinella sp. VNQ87 (assembly GCF_049445795.1). NCBI lineage: Bacteria > Pseudomonadati > Bacteroidota > Cytophagia > Cytophagales > Spirosomataceae > Larkinella > Larkinella sp. VNQ87. The sequence goes on along the minus strand of NZ_JBMSDT010000013.1, from coordinate 236,373 downwards.
CGAATCGGCCACCCAGAAGCTCCCGCCCGCTTCCACGAGTTCTTTCGGCTCGCCCAGCAACGCATTTTGTAAGACCACGCCCGAAGCCCGCCGGAGTTCGTCGGGTGCCGTTGCCACCCATTCCGTCGCAGTTTGGAGTAAACCGGTGATCGTTGGCAAGGCGTTGACAATCACCCAGCTCCCACCCTGCCGCTCGGCAACGCCCTGACCCGGCACGGCCGCGTACAGCCGGTTATTGACGCCAACCACCGACCTCACGGAAGTCCCCGCAGGCAACGAAACCGTGCGCCAACTGCCGAAAAACGCTAGGTTGACCGTGGAAGCCAGCCGGGCCGCCAGCAAACCGCGCGAGGTAGCCGCGTAGATCGAGTCCTGGGCCAGGGCCGTGGCATACACCGCGACCGGTGTGCCGTTGGGTCCAATGTTGCGGTACGTATCTCGAATTTCGCCTTGGGAAACGTCCAACACGACGATGCCGAAATCACATGCTAAATAACCGTCGTCACCGGAACGAGTCAGGTGATTGATGCGTTTGCTGCCGGAAATCTGCGTTGCGTCGCGTATAAGGGTAATCGTACTCACTGCGCCCGGTTCGCCGGTCGCTGAAACCGTTACCAGATCAATCAGCCCGCTCCGGTAGCCGACCAGCAGTCTCTTCTGATCGCTCAGGTAAAATAATTGGCTGACGCCGGTTTCGCTGAATCCATCGCCGGGGTGCAGGCGCGTGGCTTCGTTGGTGGCGGGATCGAAGGAAAAAAAACCGGTTTCCGAAGCCGCATAGATTTTCGTCTCCACAGCCGCCACGGTTTGCGTCGATAAGTAGCTGGGATGCGTCCGCCAGGTGCCGGGCTGAGCCTGGGAGGAGTTGGGAAGGAACAATAAATAAACAACAATGAACAATGAATATCGAATATTGAATAACGAATAACGAATAACAAATGGATACGACTTGCCTTCAACCGTTCCTTCTTTGCGGTTCTTCAATGTTCGATATTCGTTATTCAATATTCGATATTCAATATTCATTATCCATTACTACTGTCTTCATACACCCACTCCTTGCTTGTCACCTGCGGGCCGAGGTGGTAGCAACGGCGGCAGCGGGCTTCGTAGCTTTCGGTTTCGCCGAGCAGCACTTTTTCGGTGGACGGCACCAGCCGGTAAGAATAATGGGCGATGTCGCCACAAACGACGCAGATGGCGTGTACTTTCGTCACGTATTCAGCAATAGCCATGAGTTGCGGCATACAACCGAACGGTTTGCCTTCAAAATCCATGTCCAACCCCGCCAGAATGACGCGTTTGCCGGTGTTGGCGAGCGTATTGCAGACTTCAAGAAGCTCTTTATCGTCGAAAAACTGGGCTTCGTCGATGCCGACCACCTCGCTGTCGCCCGCCTGTTCCAGGATCTCGCGGGCCGAGGCCACTGGCTGCGACCGAATGGCGTTGGCGTTGTGCGACACGATGTTCTCCTGATGATACCGCGTATCGATCAGCGGTTTGAAAATAACCACCCGGAGCCGGGCAATCAGCGCCCGGTTAATCCGCCGGATCAGTTCTTCGGTTTTTCCGGAAAACATTGATCCGCAAATGACTTCAATCCAACCCGTGCGCAGGTGGGGAGGATCACGTCGGCGGTTGGGTTCAATAAACATAGTGTCGCAACGTTGAATAAAATTAAGGTAATCCGTGGAGGCAGAAACCGAGATTCGGTGTATTTTGTCGCCCTACAGCCTGCTGGTTCTCAATAAACTGGCATTTTTCTTGTTATAGCAACAAAAGCGGCTTTTGTCCCTATTTTTTCACCAATGTCCGAACGGATTTTTCTGACCGAAAACCATATCTTTACAAAGCAAAGATATTTTGATATGTCGAACAAGTTCAATGCCTCCTCCCTTACTGAATATTGCAAATCATATGCCCGAAAAGTGGCCGGTGATTTTTTTGCGCATCACAGTGTCATCAGCGGTCAGGAGTTGTTGAAATTGAGTGCGGTTAGTCAGGTAAACCTGTTCGTGATCAGCAGTTTGTCCGAGAAGTGGCGGAGTGATGCCGAGCGGTTTCGCAGCCCCTATTTCGATTTCGAACACCCGGATGTTCGCGAAGCCATGCAGGTGTTCATGAACACCGTCTCGCAACACATTTCGGTGCGCCGGGAACACCTCGAACCGCTGCTGGCCGACGCGACCCGCCGGACGCTGATCCTGATTTTCGATCCGCGCCATTATTTTGACGAAGCCCTGCGCAACCAGCCGGATTTCTCGCTGTCGGCCGATGCCGCCCACCAACTGACCCGCTACACGCAGATCAACAAGTTTGTTCCGGCGGCTTTGGAAGAACGCATGAAGGGGAAAAGCGTGGTGTACGTCAACCAGGCGCTGACCTGGCTCGACGAGATTCTGATGCAACGGGGCCGGGAACTCGAAAAACCGGAGAAATACATTACGCTGTTTTCCGAAAAACTACTGCTCGACCCCGGCGTTCTGCTCCGGAAAGCCTCGTACGACTTTACTCCTCCGCAACCGGTTTTGACACCCAACAAGTCGTTTTTTGATACCGAAATTGAGACGCCGGTGGCCCCAACCCCGGAGGTGGCTCCTCCGCCCCCGACAAACGAGGTCGTTCCGGTGATCAATACGATGGATTCGGATGCAGCTCCCCGTTCCCATTTTCTGGATCGTTCCGGGCCGTCCGTCGAACCGACTGGTCCTTCCATGCAGCCCAGCCAGGCTACCGCGCACCTGAGCGAAACGCCGACCCTGGAAGCCGCCCTGCCGAAAGCGGAGGAAGAATCAACGGGGCCGGTTACGGTTGGAGAAACGTTTTACCGCGCACCCATCGAGAGCATCAGCAAGAGCATTTCGTTGAACCAGAAGTTTATGTTTATCAACCAGTTGTTCAACGGCAACGCGGCTTCCTACAACGAAGCGATCGAGGAACTGAACCGCGCCACCAGCTACGACCAGGCCCGCGATCTGGTGTCGTACCGGTATGCCGCTCAGTACCTGTGGGACATGAGCAGCGACGAAGTGGCAATGCTGATTGAAATCCTGAAACGGCGATTTGCCTGATTACTGCGGCTCGACTTTGTAACCTTCTTTCCGCAGCAGTTCGATCAATCCGTTCGGCCCCGGCAGGTGCAGCGCGCCGACGGCCACAAATGTAGGCCGGATAGAAATCAGGGCTGGTAAGCGCTTCATCCAGTTGCGGTTCCGCTCATCGACCAGGTACGTCATGTCGCCGAACGAACTGCCGTGTTTTTCGTTCAGTTTCCACATGCCCTGCAAGTCCTGCTTCAGATACAGTTCGGTAATCGACTTGCTAAGGTCGTACATTTCGGCTTTTCCTTTCACCATCTCAACCAGTTGCTGCGCCTGTTTTTCGACCGGGTCGTGGTCGTAGAGAAACGTCATCTGTTCCTCCATCGTTTCGAGCGTGTTGACGGTTTTCTGGCGTTTGCGGCCGTCGCTGGAAAAATACAGATCGAGCGGCAGGCCCGTAAACCGGCTCAGCGTGTCGGATTCTTTCTGGACATACGCCAGGCTCAGCATGGTGGCCGTGACGATCGGTTTCATCTGGTTGAACAGGCCCAGGTCGTAGCCCGTTCGCTGCTTGAATTCATCGGCCACCAGTTTGTAATCCTCGGCCGACAGCAGCTTGTTCAGGCTGTTGTTCAGCATCAGGCCGCGCATCGCCATCGACAGCATGGCCGAGGAGTCGATTTCGGTTTCGACCACCACGCCCTCCGCGCCTTCGTAGGCGGTTTTCACCTTCGCGTTCTGGTTCAGGTAGCTGTCTTTCAGAATATGGTACGTTCCGAACAGGTACGACGGTTTTTTCAGGCCGTTGCCCGACACTTTCCAGAGCAGCGATTGCGAAAACGCCGTGGTCGAAACAAATAGGAGTAAAAAGGAAAACGTTCTCATCGGTCAAAATTCAGTACAGCTTCTTTTCCTTCGCCGTCCGGATTACAAGATACAACAGCAAACCGACCGGACCCAGCAAAAAGCAAAAAATCAGACACGGAACCACCCAGGCATGCGGCACGCGCCGACGCTGGCTGTTACGCAGCAGCCAGCTCCCGGCCGTCAGATCGAAGGCCAGGTAATGAATCCAGCCCGCCAGCAGGCCCGTATCCTGACGAAATAATGTTTTTACGCCCGCCAGCGTACTAAACGACTGCAAATCAAGGCCGCTGTTGCCGAAAAAAAGGTAGTAAATGTAGACCAGCGACAGCAGCGCCGGGATCAGGAGGGTTTTGGTCAGGAAATCGGTTGGTTTCCAGCGAGGGGCGAAAATCATCAGGAGCCACTGCGGCAGGACGAGCGTGTTGACGATCTGGAAGACGGTTTCGGGGGTCATGGGGTTGCGGTTGCGTAGAACAACGTACGGAAAGTAATTGATTCTCAACAAAAACCGGCCCAACCCCGAACCGTATAGCCAGAAACTGAGTGTATGAACCCCTCTGAAAGCTTACCAGCCCAGCCCGATGACGGCATTGACGCGCAGGGCAACCGTTGGCTTATAATATTTTTCGAAAAAATGAGAGCCGTCATTGAAAATTGGAGCCGAGTCGTATTTATGCGGTACAGTAATTTCCGGCCCGGCATTGACATCGACAAAGCCCAAGCGACCCATCCGGCGTTGCATTCCCCAGTGCGGAAAAACGACCGGAAAATCATAGGTGCCGATACCATTGATCCGATCTGTTCGGACCGTCTGGCCCGTTTTCGTATCATAGATACGCCTATTGGTCTGGTTCACAATCACTTTTGAGACTTGTAACCCGGCATAGTTTCCAGAGAAGTTATTTGCTGACCTCCCCTTGCGAATATTTTTCGCCATGCTATAATAATAGCGGGTTCCTATTTTGGCATACATCAGGTTTCGGACCATCTTATCGGTATCGGTCAGATCTCCATTTCCGTGTTGATCATAAGGAACATCGAACCGCCGAAAACGATTGTATCGAAGCATCACATCAAAACCGGCCAGCACCGAAAACGAGGGCGTGATTTTCCGCTCGACGGACACATCGGCATTCAGGCCGATCCGAAACGAAGGTCTTCCCGTATAATCCCGATCCCCGGCGTTGGGCCAGAATCCGAGTTTGAGCAGTGTTTTCTCCTCCACATTGGCCCGCGTGATGTACCGGTAAAGCCGCTTCAACTCGCCCGTCGTCACGGCGCTATCTTCCTGCGAATACGTGGTTTGCTGGGCGTGGGCGGTTTGGAGACAGCCCAGCGCCAAGGCAGCGAGAAGTGTTAAAAAGGGTGTGGATATAGCTTTCATACGGTTTTTAATTCATCAAATAGTTTATTCCAAGCTGAAAACCGTGCAGGCCACCGCCCTGGTTGGTCGAAAACGAAAGGACATCGCGCTGGTAACGGCCATCAAGCTGCCAGCGGTCGGCGAGTTGCACGGCGGTGCCGACTACAATACCACTAAAATTACGCGGCCGAACCGGGCTGGGCTTCCCGTCTACCTCGGCCTGCCCGTTCAGGAAAAGCGCTAGTTGCGGCCCGGCAAACAACCGCCAATGGTAGGCTACTTCGTGCGAAAACAGGAGCGTCCAGTCCAGAAAGTTCTCACTCGACACGGCCGGCAAATACCTTAGATTGCCCTTCCGGTAGTTGTCCACCCGGTAGCCGCGCTGGGCATAACTGATTTCTCCCCGCGCCGACCAGGTGAGCGAAATCGGTAACTCCGCCCAGACACCCCCGACCAGCCGCGTGCGGTAGCGTTCGGATGGCGAGCGCCCGTTTTCGGTGCTGTGCGTTGCGCCCACCCGAAGCCCTACTTTCAGGTTCTGACGGTTAAAGTGGGTGAGTCCCAGGGAATCAGGATGGAGCCGAAACCGGTAAGCTGCTGTCAGGCCCAGAGTCGTGGCGGTTTTTGCAGGCCCCAACCGATACGCCCGGCCTTCCAGGCCCAGCAGCCAGCGCGGAGTCAGATTCACCTGATACCCGAGTCCAACCTGCGGAACGACCCGCCGGGAATCGCTGAAAGCGGGCCGAATCGTCGTTTGGTCGTCAATTGGATAGCGAGTGGTGTATACGCTGTCGACCGTCATGACCCGAAGTCGCCAGAAGGCCAGTCCCGCCGAGACGCGTACCGTGTGTCGGCGCGACCGGAGCGGGGCCAGCACAACATTCAGCTCCGTGGCGTTATGGTGTTGGTAGAACAGATTCAACAGTTCGCGTCGGTCGGCGGCCTGTAAGGGGGCCGGGTTGTCTAGTTTACCCCAACTCACACCCGCCGAAAAACCGATGTTTTTGTGTGGGAAATACGTCACCTGCTGCCGTAGAAACCAGCCCGTCGGCGCAACATCTGACAAACGCAGGGCGCTGCCGCCCGTGGACAACTCCCAACGATAGCCGTCTGAAGCCTGGGCCAAAACCGGTCGTTGGCCGGTGACAGCCAGCAGGAACAGCAGCGATAAAACGAAACCAAAACGATTCATGGTCAGGCTTTTAAAAACGATATCCCATCTGAAACCCCATCGCAACGTACGTCAGCGCCCGGTTTTGCTGATGGCGAAACCAGACACCCACGGGAATGCGGTCGGTGGGCATGAATTGATAATCGACCTGTAACTGGCTCCCCAGACTCTGGTTTTTCCGCCGGCTGTCGGGGCGCACCGTAATCGTCTTCCCGATCACCTGACCGTCAGACGTATAGGTACCCGAGCCGTAAGCCGGACTGATTCCCGAGGTCATGGTATAAACCGGGCCGACAGCCAGACCGAGCTGATGCCGTCGGGTGTACAGCGGTAAAAACCGGCCCTGAGCCGCGACCTGAAACCCGGTTTTTATCTCGGGTAAAAAGCCGCTGTAATCCTCGAACGACCGCACCAGGCCTACCACCGCCGTGAGGCCGATTCGCCGGTGGATATAGCGCGTGTACCGGTTTTCGTACAACCACGAGCCGCCGAAATCATCGCTGGTGACGCCTAGCCCGGCACCTACTTCGTTGCGGTAATACGGAATGGATTGCTTGATTCGCTCGTACGTCCGCTTGTTTTTGCGGGGCTGGAGCAAGAATGTTTTCAGCGGAAAAAGCCGGTACCCCGCGCTGAGTGACCAAAAACCGTACTGTTGCCGGACGCGGTACGACTGCCCGCCAACAGCAAGCTGGTCGAGGATCGGGCTTAAGCTGCGGGTATAGGTCAGATCGAGTGTGAGCCCGCCGATGTCGACGCCCAAACCGCCCTGGGCCTCGGTATTGAATCGCTTGAAACCATCGCGAACCGCCTGGGTCATCCGGGCCAGTTTGACCTGAGGTTCATAATACTCCCGTTGGGCCGGATAAGTCCGGATCTGATCTTCCAAGTATTGAATATGCGCCTGATTATTGTACGAGTAAGCACGCCGGTTCCAATTACCAACGACACCCGCGTTGATCCGCAGCCAGGGCAGCGGTTTGTAACCACCGATCAGCCGAATGTCCTGGCGTTTAAGTGTCAATTCTGCGCCCGAAGACGTTCGATCGGACGAAAAATAAAGTCCCGGCATGTAATACCGCCCCCGGTTAGCTTCAACCTGACTGTACCAACGCGGCCGATCATAGCGGGCAAACAGCCCCCAGCCTTGCCCCCGCGCGTCTCCGCTGTTCGACTCCACCACCTCAAATTCATCGATTTGCTGGTAAAACCGACTGACTTCCAAGCTGATGGGCGCGATTCCTTTCAAGCCGCCCGTCCATTGTTGCCCGTAACTGCTCAAACTCGTTCCCAAGCCCAGCAAAATTCCTAGTCGTAAAGCGTGTCTCATAATTTCTCCTAATTGTCATTTCGCCCGCGTCACCCCGCTCATTGCCAGTTGAATCACCACCGGGCTGTACGAATTCGTGATCGAAATCAACGGTTTTTGGCCCGGTGGCTGGTAATCGAACCGGCGCTTGTTCATGAATTGCCCCAGGTGGTTGGCATACCCTTCCGGCACCTGAATGGTGGCATAACTCGTCTCGATATCGTATTGAAAATCGTCCATCCGGCGCGGAGCGAGATAGACGTTGGTGCGGGCGGCCTGCACGGTCAGCGCCGTCAACCCCGCTCCGGGCTGGATCGTCAGCTTGCCGTAGCGGCTTTGCAGGGTGCCGCTGCCGCCCAGTTCGCGCAGGGTGATTTCGGCTTTCTCGGCTTTGATGGAGAATGTACCCGTCAACTCGCTGGCGTCGATGTCGCCGTAGTCTGACGTCACCGTTGTTTTGCCGCTCAGGTTGACCAGCGACAGCTTGCCGAATTCAAGTTTCAGCGTGGTTTCGCCCGCCAGATCGCTGAGGTTCACATCGCCGAACGTGTTGCTGACCGTAACCGGGCAGCGCGCGGGTAGCCAGATTTCAAAAACCGCCTTCAGATTGCCCCGCACCGCCCCGGCCCGCTGCGGAATCGTGAAGCGGTTGGCGAGTTCGATGACGTTCTTCCGTGTTTCAATCTCGTAATTCAGAAAGTCCAGTTCGCGTTCAGCCACCTCGCGCTCGGGGTGCTTGGCAATCAGCTTCAGGCGCACCAGCACCGTCGCCTTCGTCCAACCTTTGAGGGTGATGTCGGCTTTCTGGGCCGTCAGGTTCACGCGCTGCCCGGCGTTGTACGCCAGTTCTTTTTCTACGGTTTTCGTCACCACCTGCAGCCGGGTCTGGGCCAGCGCAGGCAGCGTCGTTACCATCAGGAGAAAAAGCAGCGTTTTCATATCATTAATAGCCGGACAAGTTCTTTGGTCACTTCCGCCCGTTCGTTTTCCAGTTTAATCTGCGCCTGCACCAGCGCCGGGTCGTTGCCGAAAACGGCCAGTTCTTCCTCCACCGTCGCCTTTCGGGTATTCAGTTCATCGAGTTGTTGCTTCAATTCCTTCACTTCCGGTTTCTGACAAATCACGACCTGCTGCTCGCATTGCTCGTTGATAAACGTCTCCACGTTCCGGTCGGCCGACGAAACCGGGGCTTCCGGCACCACGGTCAACTCCGTCTCGACCACTTCCGTCTCGTAGGCAATCGTCACTTTTTCGTCGGAAGCCGGTTTTAGCACCAGCCAAAGCCCCCCAACCAGCAGCACCACGGCCGCAGCCGCCCACCGCAGCGAACGCACCCACAGCGGCCGAACCACCGGTTTTTCCAGCCGCTCCGCCACCGACTCCCAGGCATCCGACCGGGGTTCGTAAACCGGCAGGTCGCCCAGCACCCGGTCGATGGCCCCATCCGCCCGCAAATCGCCCTCGATCCGGTCCCACAAGTCGGCCCGGGGTTCGTATTCCGGTAAATCCCGTATGGCGTCCGATAAATCCATCTACTTTTTATCTCCTGTTAATCCCAAAATCTGTGTAATCCAAGTTCAAGACGGTTCTGACAATTTCCTCCGCAGCAGCTTCCGGGCGTAACTCACCTGCGACTTGGACGTGCCTTCCGAAATGTTCAGCATCGCGGCAATTTCGTGGTGTTTGTAGCCCTCTACTTCGGCCAGCACGAAAACCGTCCGCGCGCCGTCGGGCAGCGACCGAATGGCGGCATCGAGCATTTCACCCGTCAGGGTGTCCGGTATCTCGACGGCGCGGTCGTGCCGCTCCTCGTCCAGCGTTTCAAACCGCCATTCGAGTTGCCGTTTTCGCAAGGCTTGCCGCACCACGATGGTTTTGATCCAGACACCCAGCGTCGACTGAAACCGAAACGAATCCAGGTGCCGGAATACCTCCACAAACGCGTCCTGCAAGGCGTCGTTGGCGTGGTCGTAATCGTTCAGCATCCGAAACGCCACCGAAAACATCGCCCGCTTATACCGCTCGAACAGCAGCCGCTGCGCCATGCGCCGATCCGCCGGATGATCCGGCCGAAGGCAGCGGGCGACGAGTTCGTTGTCCGTTAAATCGGGAGTCAGAGTCAAGCGCAAAGCATCGTTGAACGTTCAGAATAAAGTGCGGAAAGGAAGGGAAAAGGTTGGAAAGGGGCGAAAAAAATAACGAATAGCGAAAGGAGCAAAGCCACTTCATTATTCATTATTCAACATTCGCTATTCGTTATTTTGTCCCAGATCCAACTCAGTCGGTCAGGGAGAGCAGTTGCCCCTTTTGGGTTTCAGTGACGACCAGCCCGCGCCGTCCAGTCGGGTCAAAGGCGCAGTTGGTCGGGTTTTCGCCCGGCAGTTTGATGGTGTCGACTTGTTGTCCGTTGGGGTTGTAAACCTGCACACAGCTACCGCCATAAATGGCCGCGTACAGCCGGTTGTCGGGGCCGAGCGTGAGTCCATCCGGCCCAAAACCGCCCGACCCGGTTTCGGCCCAAACTGCCGGACTAATCCAGTTTAGTCCGGTGCCATCCCAGCGCCCGGCCCAGATACGCTTGCGGTGTGTTTCGGCCACGAGCAAGGTACGGCCGTTGGGTAAGAAGGCGATTCCGTTCGGATAAAACAGTTTTTCGGAGATTTTCCGGACCTCGCCCACGGCCGAGCAAACCCCCACATAGCCCGGTTCGTCTTCGTCGGGTGAACCAGGGCAGGTAAAGAGCAGATTGCCTTCCGAATCGATGATCAGATCGTTAGGCCAGTTGAGGGGTTCGTCGCCGATCTGGTCGACGATGGTTTCGGGTTCCTGCTCCGGGTGGTTGATGCAGCGGATGGCGTGCTGGCCGGAGTCGCAGAACCAGAGCCGGTCGAGGTCGTCGATGTATAGACCGTTCGGTCGGCTGTTGATGCCCGTCGGAACGCGGCCACTGCTGCCATCCGGTTTTAGCCAGAACAAACTCGCCCCTTCCTGCTCGACGCACCAGAGCGTGCCGTCGGACGTAAACGCCGGTCCTTCCGGAAACCGCAAACCCGTGGCAATAACGTCTATGTTTTTCATGCTGAGTAGCTTATTGATGACTCAAGTCACTACTAAACCAAAAAACCGGGGCCTAAGTTGGGAAAGAGAGGGAATAATAAGCCAGAACCACACCTTCGGTAGCTGGACACCTATACTCGATTCGGGCAAAAAACCGGCCAGGTTACTCGCCGACGGTTTCTTTTTCCTGCTTCATGTCTTTGCGGGCGTTCAGATACCCCCGAATCACGGTAAAGGTCGTAACGGCCAGGAAGAAGATGATGATGTAGTGAACGTAATCGACGATCCAGGGGAATTTCTCACCGAAATAAAAACCGCCCCCGACCAGCGATAGCACCCAAACAGCTCCCCCAATCACGTTGTAAAGCATAAAATACCGGAAATTCATCCGGATCAGCCCGGACAGAATCGGGGCAAACGTGCGAACCACCGGCAAAAACCGGGCCACAATCAGCGTCCGGCTACCATATTTCAGAAAGTATTCGCGGGTAGTTTCGATGTGTTTTTTCTTGAAAAACAGCGAATCCGGGCGATTTTGCAGCCGGTCGCCAAAATACCGGCCCGTCAGATAGCCCGTCAGCGAGCCCAGCACGGCGGCTCCGAAAATGCACACCAGCAGCAGCGGCAGCGGAACGTCGAGCGTCCGAGTTCCGGCAAACACGCCCGAAAGAAAAAGCAGATAATCGCCGGGCAGGAAAAACCCGAAAAAGATCCCGTTTTCAATGTAGATAATGAGCGTAATCAGTACCAAACCGCCCGTCTGGATGATCTCTTCCGAGTTGAGAAGGTATTGGAAAAAGTCGACGATTTGGTTCATGATTCAATGAGTGACGGGGCCGCCCGCGCGGTGAGCGAATGAGTGATTGAGTGAATAGCTTCGCTGGAAGCAAAGAACTGGCGGAGTTATTCACTCAATCACTCATTCGCTCATTCACAATTATAAAAGTTCTGCCAGCTCCAGCCAGCGGTCGGATTTTTCGGAAATCTGTTGATCGAGTTGTTCAATTTCGCGAGCCCAGCGCGTCAGGTCTTCGTGGCTGCCGGTTCCGCTGTTCAACTGCTCCAATAAACCGCTTTTCCGTTGTTCAAGTTCCTCAATTTCTTTTTCCAGGGCTTCATATTCGCGCTGTTCCCTGAACGAAAGTTTGCGCTTGCCCTCCGCCGGAGTCGCCGGTTTTGGTTCCGGAGCGGCTGGGGCGGTTTTTATCTTTTCGGCCGGTTTGCGGTCGGCGGGTTCGGAGGCTTTGCGCTCTCGGTAGTCGGTATAATTGCCCGGAAAGTCGCGGACCCTGCCGTTGCCCTCAAAGACGAACGTATGGTCGACCAGCCGGTCCATGAAATAACGGTCGTGGGAGACGAGCAGTATGCAACCCGGAAAATTGAGCAGAAATTCTTCCAGCACGTTCAGGGTCGTGATGTCCAGATCGTTCGTCGGCTCATCCAGAATCAGGAAGTTGGGGTTCTGCACCAGCACGAGCAGCAGTTGCAACCGCCGTTTTTCGCCCCCCGACAGCTTGTGCACGTAATCGTACTGCTTGGCCCGGTCGAACAGAAAATGCTGCATAAACTGCGAGATCGTGACAGTTTCGCCGGTTCCGAGTTTGATCACCTCGGCTACTTCCTGCACCACGTCGATCACCCGCTGGTCGTCGGGAATCACCAGATCCGATTGGGTATAATAGCCGATCTTGACGGTTCCGCCCGTGATGATCTTGCCCGAATCGGGGCGTAGTTCGCCGGTAATCATGTTCAGCAGGGTGGTTTTGCCCATGCCGTTCTTGCCGATGACACCGATGCGGTCGTTACGCCGGAAGGTATACGTAAAATGATCGAGCAGCACCTTCTCCCCGAATCGCTTGCTGACGTTTTCGAGTTCGATGATCTTGCTGCCGAGCCGCTGCGTGCGGATGTTCAGCTCCAGTTGGTCGTTGCCGAGCCGCTGGTGGGCTTTTTCCTTCACATCCTCGAAGGCATCGACGCGGTATTGGGCTTTGGTGCCGCGTGCTTTCGGCTGCCGACGCATCCAGTCGAGCTCGCGCCGGAAAAGGTTTTTCGCCTTGTCAACTTCGGCAGCCATCACAGCCTGGCGTTCGGCTTTCTTTTCCAGAAAATACGCGTAATTGCCTTTGTAGCTGAACAGCGACTGCTGGTCGAGTTCGACAATCTGATTGCAGACCCGGTCGAGAAAATACCGGTCGTGCGAGACGAGCAGCAGGGTGCTGTTGTTGGTCGACAGAAAGTTTTCCAGCCACTCGATGGTTTCCAGATCGAGGTGGTTGGTCGGTTCGTCCATGATCAGCAAATCCGGGTTTTCGATCAGCACCTGCGCCATCGCGACCCGTTTGCGCTGCCCTCCCGAGAGCGTCGAAACCGGCTGCGTCACGTCGTGAATGCCCAATTGGCCCAGAATCTGCTTCATCTGCGTTTCGTAATCCCAGGCTTGCAGCGTGTCCATCTGCTGCATCGCGCGGTCGAGCGCGGCCGGGTTGTCAGCCAACAAGGCTTTTTCATACTGCCGGATGGCCGTCAGCGCCGGATTGTCGCCCGTTAAAACGATCTCCATCACCGTTAGCCGATCATCAAGTTGGGGTTGCTGGTCCAGAAAGCCCACCGAAATGTCTTTGCGGATGCTGACAAGCCCTTCGTCGGGCGGCATTTGCCCCGACAGAATGGATAATAGCGTGGATTTGCCGGTGCCGTTGGCCCCGACGATGGCGACTTTATCTCCCCGGCTCATGCCGAACGTGATGTTCCGGAACAACCACTTGTCGCCGAAGGATTTGGATAAGTTTTCTGCGGATAAATAATTCATTATACAGCAAAGATACACAGCCGGAGCCGGATCGCCGAGACCGTTGGCGCAGGTTAGGCCCGAAAACCGCCGGTTCTGTTTTGCCGATGCTAAATTTTCGAACGAAATGTGGTAAATTTCCGACCGGTTTCCCTTTGTTTAGTTTAAAGCTTAATCCATTAACCCCATTCATGCGAAAATCCATTGCCCTGTTTGGTCTGGCGTGTTTTATTTCGGTAAAGAGTCTGGCGCAGGTGACCGACGATGTAAAAAAATCCTATACTCAACCGATTCCCGGCAGCACGCTGGTGTATGATATGGTAGCGATTCCGGGCGGAACGTTCATGATGGGAAGCCCGGCCAACGAAAAGGGACGCAAACCCGATGAGGGGCCACAACACAAAGTAACCATCGAACCCTTCTGGATGGGTAAACTGGAAGTGACCTGGGATCTGTTCGATTTGTTTGCTTTCAAGAATATGGAAAAGGAAATGGCCAACCGGACGCCCGGTTTTGATCTGGCGAAAACCGATGCCGCCACCCGGCCGAGTCCGCCGTACGTGGATATGTCGTTCGGGATGGGTCGGGAGGGGTATCCGGCCATCAACATGACGCAGTACTCGGCCATTCATTTTTGTGCGTGGCTGTACGCCAAAACCGGTATTTTCTACCGACTGCCCACCGAAGCCGAGTGGGAATATGCCTGCCGGGCCGGAACGACGACGCCGTATTCGTTCGGAGCGGATGTGAAGCAGTTGGGCGAATATGCCTGGTTTAACGGCAACAGCGACGGCTCGTACAAACAGGTTGGCAAGAAAAAACCGAATCCGTGGGGCCTGCACGACATGCACGGCAACGTGATGGAATGGACGCTGGATCAGTATTACCCGGATTATTACGCCCGGAAAGCGAAAGGTGAAGTAAAAGAACCGTACGCGAAAGTGACGCAGCTTTACCCAAACGCGGTGCGGGGCGGTTCGTGGGATGACGATGCGGCCGTGTTGCGCTCAGCCGCCCGAACACCCTCGGCTCCGGCCTGGAAAATGCTCGACCCGCAGGCTCCCAAAAGCGAGTGGTGGCTGACCAGCGCGTCGTTTGTCGGATTCCGGGTGGTGCGGCCCGCTAAAAAGCCGTCGGACGAAGAAATCAAGGCGTATTACAACCCGCCGTTGATTGAGGAGTATTGAGGTAGACCTATTTTAGAGTATTTGCCATTGGACGTTATATACCTTATTTTTAAACCTTTTTCCTATGTCAAACGAATCCAACCGCCGGGACGCCGGCCGCCGGGAGTTTCTGAAACAATCCGGCCTCTTGACAGGCGGTGCCCTGTTAACGACCCTACCTTCTTTTGCGTCTTCCTATGGCTTTCATAATTCGGCCGATGATACCATCAAAGTGGCGCTTATTGGCTGCGGTGGTCGGGGAAAAGGCGCTGCGCTTCAGGCCCTGAAAAGCAAGCAGAATGTTAAAATTGTGGCGATTGCCGATGCGTTCCGTGATCGGTTGGACGACGCGTATAAAACCTTAAATCAAAATCCGGAACTGGCGAAGCGGGTCGATGTTCCGGAAGAACGCAAGTTTGTCGGTTTCGATGCCTATCAAAAAGCCATTCCGTTGGCGGATGTCGTGATTCTGGCCACTCCTCCGGGTTTCCGGCCGATGATGTTTGAAGAAGCCGTCAAGCAAAACAAGCACGTCTTCATGGAAAAACCGGTGGCTACCGATGCACCGGGTGTTCGCCGGGTGCTGGCCGCTGCCGAAGAAGCCAAGAAGAAAAAACTGAACGTGGTCGTTGGATTGCAACGCCATTACCAGCCGAACTACCGCGAAATGATCAAACGAATCCACGATGGCGCGCTGGGCGACATCATCGGCGGTTCGGTCTATTGGGTAAGTGGGGGCGTTTGGGTAAATCCGCGTAAGCCGAACCAGACCGAAATGGAACACCAGATGCGGAACTGGTATTACTTCAACTGGCTCTGCGGGGATCACATCAACGAACAGCACATTCACAACATCGACGTGGCCAACTGGGTGAAAAAAGGCTATCCGGTCTCGGCCCAGGGAACCGGCGGTCGTCAGGTGCGGACGGGTAAGGAGTACGGCGAAATCTTTGACCACCACATCGTGGATTACGTCTACGAAGATGGCACGCTGATCAACAGCCAGTGCCGCCACTACGAAGGCACCTACAGCAAAGTGGACGAAGCGTTTGTTGGTACGAAAGGCCGGGTCGATTCCTTCGGGCGGCAAAGCATCCTGAAAGACCACAAGGGCAATTCCATTTACACGCATAACGGCAAGGGCGACGGCGATCCGTACCAGATCGAACACGACGAACTGTTTGCGGCCATTGCTAAGAACGAATACAAGTTCTGGGATGCCGAAAATGGCGCGAAAAGCACGCTGACGGCCATCATGGGCCGTATGGCGACCTATTCAGGCAAAGTGGTGAAATGGGATGAGGCCCTGAACTCGAACATCGACCTGTTCCCGGAAAAACTGGCCTGGGATGCCAAACCCAAGCTATTGCCCAACGCCGACGGTTTCTATCCGGTCGCCGTGCCGGGCAAAACCGTAGCGGTTTAGCCGATCCTTGTTTCTTAATTTCGAAGGGCACCAATGGTGCCCTTCGTCGTTCCGTACCCACGGACTTTAGTCCGTGAGAGTGATTCCAAATCCAGAAGTTGGTACTAACTCTCACGGACTAAAGTCCGTGGGTACGGGCTTCTTCTACCTGTTGAAACCGCGTTTTCGGCAGGCTCTCGGGGTATTCCTCCCGAATGAACGCAATGATGTTTTCGCGGATAAAACACCGCAGATCGAAGCTTTCGCCGGAGTTGCGGGCCGAGGTCAGGATGCGGACCACCACGCAGGTAGGTTGAATGTCGGTTACCTGGACGGCGCATACCTCCTTGTCCCACAGCGGGTTATTCTCCACCAGTTCCTGTGCTTTTTCCCGGACGCGCTCCACCGGCACCAAGTAATCAAGGTAGAGCAAAACCGTGCCTAATACCGAAGCCTGCGAGCGGGTCCAGTTCTGGAACGGTTTTTCGATAAAATAGGTAATCGGCAAAATCAGCCGCCGACGGTCCCAGACGCGGACGACGACGTTCGTCAGGTTGATCTCCTCAATCCGCCCCCATTCGTTTTCGACCACCACAGCATCATCGACCCGGATTTGTTGGGTGAAAGCAATCTGAATCCCGGCCAGCAGGTTGGCAATGGTCCGCTGGGCCGCAAAACCGATGACCACCGACGCAATCCCCGCCGAAGTCAGGAAGCTCAGACCAATCTTCCGCCCGCCGTTGAACGACAACAACAGGATCGAAAAACCGATGACAATGACTAGAATAGAAACAAATTGCCGAACAAACCGGATTTGCGTAACAAATTTCCGCAGGTGCAGATTCACGTCGCTAGCCGTGTCGTACTGCCGAATAATGAGCCGTTCGCCCACTTTTAGCAACTGAACCACCAACCAGGTAGTGGCAATGACAAAAATAACTTCAGCCGCTTTCGATGCGTACGGAAACCGCCGAAACGCCCGCTCCTGGATGTTGGTAATCACCAGGAAAAATAGAGCCGGAATAAACAGGTAGAACGCATTGCGAATGTAGTGCCGCAGCAAACCCAGCACTTCACTGTACCGTCGGCGTAAAATCAGCCGCACCACCTGCGTCACAATGAGATTGACCAACAGCCCGGCTCCGACGGATACGGCCAGCATCAGCCAGCCGGAGAGCTTTCGATTATGCCGCAGCCAGCGGTCAATCTCTGTTCCGAATTGGCCGAGGCTATCCCAAAAATCTGTCCAGTTCATGGTTTTTTAGCGAGGAGTCCACCTATAAAAAGCACCGAAGCCGGAAATTGTTGCCAAGAGCCCGGAAAGATTTTTGTCCGAAAAGGTTAAAGCGCCCTTAGCCAGTACACCATTGGTTTGGGTGTCGAGACGGTTTCGCCCTGGTCGGGCCAACTCATGGTACTTCGCATGGACGGCATTTTGGCGTAACCCCGGCGAGTCCAGAACGCATCATTCGGGCGGTAGTCGAGCGGTTTAGCGGGGTGGTCCTCCTCCCGTTCTACCGAACAGAAACAGGCGGTTTTGTACGTACCAAAGCGCCGGGCATGGGCTTCCCGCTCATCAAAAAACCGGTGCCCAAAACCGTGCCCGCGAAACTCCGGAAGCAGGATACTTTCGCCGAAGTAGAAAATGGTATCAATCTCAAAATCAGACCGTTCGAAAGGTGTCCGAATGTCGACGGTTTCGTCACGTAGCGGAATGCAGGTCGTAGCGCCGACCATCCTGGGGCCGTCGTACACCGCGAATAAAAAAGAATGTTCCGATTGCGTGTAGGTTTTCAGGTATTCCTTTTCGTACGCGATGGTGCCTTCGTAGAGATACGGAAAGTCGCGAAAAACCCCAATGCGCAAAGCCGCCAGTTCGTCAAAAACCGACTCGATCTCCGCCCCGCGCTTCGTACTGAACGACAAAGATCGCATGGCTTACGAAACGGCTTTGATCCAGAGCGGCAGGTTATAATAAGTGGTTACGCGGCTGATTTTGCCATTGTTCACTTCCAGAAAAGCGGCTGCCGGTACCACGTACGTTTGGTAGTGGGCTGCGGGCAAACCGTCTTCTGCTTTCTTGTACAACCCGTTTACCACAAACTCCGCTGCAACGCGTTGGTCGGACGGCTCTGTGAAGAAAACCATCTCCGTCAGCGTCTCGTCGTACGACTCATCCATGTGATGAACAAACTCGGTAAATTTTTCGATGCCGATACGTGCTTCGCCCTGGTTGGGTTCGTGCCGGATGTCGGGGTGAACCAGCGCCAGCATCCCGTTCCAGTCTTTCTGATTGAAACAATCGTAGTATTTTTTCACAACGTCTAAAGCCGCCATTCCGATAAATTAGGTTGATTTGGCGCAAAGATAGGAAGGATAATTCGGCATCTGGCCAGAGTTTGTATTGGGAAATTCAAAATAATAGCCCATGATTTTAATCGTGGGCTCGTGCACAAAACAGGAAAGTGGCTAACCGTTTTAACGGTTTCAGGTTTTCAAAACCGTTAAAACGGTTGGGGTAAATGCCGTTTTTCGCGGTGCCCACGGTTGAAACCGTGGGCTATTACAACCTATTTCGCTTCAGGTTCCTTCATGCTTTTCACGCCAAAACCGACTTCACGACCTTTCCGTGCACATCCGTCAGCCGGTATCGGCGTCCCTGGTGTTTGAAAACGAGCTTCTCGTGGTCGACGCCCATCAGGTGCAGAATTGTGGCCTGGAAATCGTGAACGTGAACCGGATCTTTGGCAATATTGTACCCAAACTCGTCAGTTTCGCCGTAAATCATCCCCTTTTTGACGCCCGCTCCCGCCATCCAAACCGTAAAGCAACGGGGGTGGTGATCGCGACCGTAATTCTCTTTCGATAGTTTGCCCTGTGAATAATTGGTTCGGCCAAATTCCCCGCCCCAGATCACCAACGTGTCGTCGAGCAAACCGCGTTGCTTTAAATCCATGATCAAAGCCGCCGACGGCTGATCGACGCTCTTCGTCTGAATTTTGATGTCGTTGGGCAAATTGCCGTGCTGATCCCAGCCTTGGTGGTACAATTGCACAAACTTGACGTCTTTTTCAATCAGTTTCCGGGCCAGCAGGCAATTGGCGGCAAAAGTGCCCGGTTTGCGCGAATCGGGGCCGTATAGGTCGAAAATATAATCCGGTTCTTTCGAAATATCGAGCGTTTCGGGCACGGAGGTCTGCATCCGGTAGGCCATTTCGTACTGCGCCATCCGGTTGTTGATTTCCGGATCAAGCACCTGTTTGTATTGCTCCTGGTGCAGTTTGCCGAGGTAATCGAGCATCCGCCGACGGCTGGTTTTGTCGATACCCGGCGGGTTGTTGAGGTAATAAACCGGGTCGGGGCCGGAGCGAAAAACGACGCCCTGGTGCACCGACGGCAAAAAACCGTTGCTCCACAACTTGGCATACAGCGGCTGATCGCCATCGCGACCTTTCGAAAGCAGCACGACAAAAGCCGGTAAATTCTGGTTATCCGACCCCAACCCGTAGCTGGCCCAGGACCCAAACGACGGACGGCCGGCCTGCTGTGAACCGGTCTGAAAGAAGGTTACCGCCGGATCGTGGTTGATGGCTTCGGTGTGCATCGACCGGATAAAACACAAATCGTCCGTGATGCGCGAGGTGTAGGGCAGCAACTCACTGACCCACATCTGGCTATTGCCGTGTTTAGCAAACTTGAATTTGGAAGCCGCCAGTGGAAACCGGCTTTGCCCGGCGGTCATGCCCGTCAGCCGTTGCCCTTTCCGCACGGATTCGGGCAAATCCTGCCCCCACATCGTTTCCAGCCGGGGTTTGTAATCAAACAAATCCAATTGCGAGGGTGCCCCGCTCTGAAACAGGTAAATGATCCGCTTTACTTTCGGCGAAAAATGCGGTTTTCCGGGTGCCCGGTTTTCTTCCGAACCGGCCAGTGTTTTGGTCGGGTTGAGCAGCGAAGCCAGCGCCATCGCGCCCAAACCGGCACTGGTTTTCCCCAGAAAATTCCGGCGGCTCAACTGATCGTGCAATTCGTCTTCCAGATTGTACATGACCTTCTCCTTTTCTCCGCTAGACTCTGATTCCCTCCGCTCAACTCCGCGAAACAATTTAAAAAGCTATTTCGCGGAGTTAAGCGGAGAAAATTAGAGTTGAGCAGAGGGGTTTATCGTTTGATAATGGCTTCGTCAACGTTCATAATCGTGCTGGTGACCACCGTCCAGGCCGCCAGTTCAGAAGCCGGGATTTCTTTGGCGATCGGGTATTCACCGACACTCAACAACTCCGTGGCCCGTTTCGGATTCTGCTTAAAATCAGCCAGTTCTTCGGCATACAACTGCTTCATCAGGGCGGTTTCTGCCGGACGAACCGGGCGGCTGGTCACCGCTTTGAACACATACTCAATCAACCGTTCATCCCCAAGCCCCAGGCCCTTTGCCCTTTGCGCCAACACCCGGGCGGCTTCCACAAACTGCGGGTCGTTCAGCGTCACCAGGGCCTGCAAGGGCGTGCTGGTTTTCTGGCGTTTCACGATGCAGGTATGGCGTTCGGCCGCGTCGAAGTTGAGCATCATCGGCGGGGGCGACGACCGTTTCCAAACCGTATACAAACTCCGGCGGTACAGGCTGTCACCGTGGTTCTGCACGTAATTAATCGCATTCCGGGTGGCCAGGGCTTCCCAGATGCCGGCGGGTTGGTACGGATGCACACTCGGCCCGCCGATTTTTTCTGACAATAACCCGCTGGATGCCAGCGCAATATCCCGCACCTGTTCGGCCGACATCCGGTAGCTGGGTCCGCGCGACAGCAATGAATTGTCCAGATCTGCTTCGATTTTCTTCGGATCGGCCACGGACGACTGGCGGTAGGTGGCTGACATCACAATCAGTTTCTGCAAGGCTTTGGCATTCCAGACGCCCGACGAACCCGCACCATCCCGGAATCGAACCGCCAGATAATCCAGCAATTCGGGGTGCGAAGGCAGATTGCCCTGATTCCCGAAATCGTCGCTGCTTTTCACCAAACCTTGCCCGAAATACTGCTGCCAGAACCGGTTGACCATCACCCGACTGAACAGTGAATTATCAGGATGCAGCAGCCATTGAGCCAAACCAAGCCGGTTTTTCGGGTATTCTGCGGGAAATGGCAGCAGTTGGGCGGGGGTGGCTGGGTTCACTTCCTCGCCCGGCGCATCGTAGGCCCCACGCTTCAACAGGAAGGTTTTGCGGGGATATTTCCGCTCATTCATCACCATCACCTGATCGGAATTGTTGTACAGATTCAATTCCTTCGCCCGGAACTCCTGGTATTCGGAAAAGGCTTTCCGGTAGGTCGAGTCGTGGGTAATCACGTAATAGGTGTACAAATCAGCGCGTTGGGTTGCCGTGCGTTTCGCAGCCGGGGTGTACAAAGCCGTTGTCAACGCATCGGGTTGGCCCGCCAGCTTCGGAATTTCCAGGGGCGTCAAACGGCGGTTGTAAATCCGTAGTTCGTCAATCGCGTAATCCTTGATGTAGTGATCGTGAATCCGACCAATCAGGAACGGCGAACCCGTCCAGTTCCTGCCGTTTTGGCCGTGGTCAATGCTGTGCCGCAGTTTGTCGGTCACGACGCGCAGCGGAGCCGGTTTTCCGTCCAGATAGAGTTTAATTCCAGCCGCCCGGCCCGAGCCGTCGTAAGTCATTGCCAGGTGAAACCACTGTTTGTAACGAATCTTGCCGACGGTTTCCAAATCCAGGCTGTTGTCGGGCCAGACGTGATTCATTGTGAGTTTAAACCGGCCGTCTTTCAACAGTTCGATTTCGTAACCCCGGTTTCCGTCGAATGGCCCATTCGATTTGCCCATCAGCATCCCTTCCACACCCGGTTTGGCCACATTAAACCACGCACTGACCGTAAACGGTTTATTTTGCTCGAAAAAACCGACGGGGCGGGGCAGTTCAATATTGCTGTCACCGATCAGGTAGCGCGCCATGCCCACCCGGCCTTTTATCTGATACGGCAAACTTTCCGGGTCGCCGGCCAGCCGGGCTGGCAACGTATCGTTCACCTGGTTCCAGAACGCGTTGCGGGGGTCTTTTTCCAGTTCTTCGCGGGATTTCGGCACCGCCGGTTTTTTCACTTCCGGCAGTCCGAGTTTTTTCCGGCGCTCTTCTTCCTTTTTCTTTAACTCGTTCTCTTTCTTCCGTTCGGCGTCTTTGATTTTCTTTTCTTCCGAATGCTCGTAGGCCTTGAAATCCAGCCGGTCGGCTTCGTCAAAAGTGTAGTGAGCGACCAACCCCTCGTTGATCGACGATTGTGGACTGCGTTCAGCCTGACTCAGCCACTGCCCAAAACCGCGCTGGTATTCCGGCCGATTGGGGTTCAGGCGCTGTTGCAAGGGCGTCAGTTGTTCGCGAATAAACTTCAGCTGCGCGTCGGTGGCCGAAGAGGTGAGGGTAATGGTTGGGGCGGGTTCGCCGTTGTACGGGATTTGCCCGCGCTCGTTGTTGTTGTTGAAAAAGGCAAACAACGAATAATAATCCTTCTGACTGATCGGGTCGTATTTGTGATCGTGGCAGCGGGCGCACTCGACCGTCATGCCCAGCATCGCTTTCCCAAAGGTGTTCACGCGGTCGGCAACGTATTCGACCCGGTATTCTTCGTCCACAATACCGCCTTCCTGGCTTTGCTGGTGGTTGCGGTTGAAGGCGGTGGCCAGCAGCATGTTCTGGGTCGGATGCGGAAGCATATCGCCCGCCAGCTGCCACGTAATAAACTTATCAAACCGCAGGTTTTTGTTGTACGCCGTGATCACCCAGTTGCGGTAGGGCCACATCGTCCGCAAACCGTCGTCCTGATAACCGTGTGTATCGGCGTAGCGGGCCGCATCCAGCCATTCGGTCGCCTGGCGTTCGCCATAGTGCGGACTGCTGAACAACCGGTTGACGACTTTTTCGTAGGCATTTGGCGAATGATCCGCCAAAAAAGCATCTACTTCAGCCACCGTCGGCGGCAAACCGGTCAAATCCAGCGAAACCCGGCGGAGCAGGGTCGCTTTGTCAGCTTCCGGATTGGGCGTCAGCCCTTTTTCTTCCAGCTTTTTAAGAACAAAATGGTCGATCTCATTTTTGGCCCACTTCTCATTTTTCACCTTCGGCACCTCGGCGAGCTGGGGCGCAATTAGTGACCAATGCGGTTTATATTCAGCCCCTTGCTCAATCCAGCGAACCAGCAAGGCTTTCTCTTCGGTCGTCAGAACAAGATTCGATTCCGGCGTGGGCATCCGGTATTCCGGATCGTCCGAAATAATCCGATGGTAGGCTTCACTTTTGGCTAAATTACCGGGTACAATGGCGGTTTTGCCGCTTTCGGCCAGGGCCTCGTAGGCACCTTCGGGCGTATCAAGCCGCAATCCGGCCTGTTGCTTGGCCTTGTCCGGGCCGTGGCAGGCAAAGCAACGGTCGGACAGAATGGGCTTAACGTGCAGGTTGTAATCGACTTTTTCAGGCAACTTGCTTTCCACCGCCACCAGCTCGGCCGGTTTTTCAACGCTGGTGCTGCACGAACTCCCGACGGCTACGGAAAGCAATCCCATCGCCGTACGCACGGTCCAGGCCGGAAGTCGTATGTCGGTCAAAATACGCATACGAAAAAAAGAGTATAAAGAAAAAATGCAAAGATTCTACAAAAATATAGCAAAAAACTGGGAAAATAAACCAGTTTACGTACTAAAAAGTGTAGAATTTTGATCTTGCAATCCGTTACTTTGTTCTTTCAGTTGCTGAATCCGCTTTGGTAAATTGGGCAATAGTGGCTTCGCCCAGACCCATATTCACTTCCAGATTGGGCAAAGCTTTCTTCAATTCGGCAACGCCTTCGTCGGTCACCTTTGTTTGCCATAGGTAGACGGTTTTCAGGTTTTTCATACCGGCGAGTTCTTTCAACCCGGCATCCGTCACCCCCGTACCGTACAGGTTCAGGTACTCGAGATACGGCAGGTTCTTCAGGTTTTTCAGGCCGTTGTCGGTTACCTTAGTTTGTTCCAGATGTAATTTTTGCAGATTCTTCAACTGCGCCACCTGCGCCAGTGTCGCGTCGGACACTTCGGTATCGCCCAGTTTTAGCCAAACGATCTGTTGGTTCAATTTTGGTAAAGCCGCAGCCTGCGCATCGTTGAACGTCCGGGCATTGACGGCGCTGACCTCCAGTTGATTCTGTTCTTTCGAGAGCGGTAATACCAGCAAACCGGTTTTCCGCAACTCCTCAATCGCTTTGGGGTCGGCGGCCGGAAGCTTCATCGTCAACACCGGCGATTCGGGTGCCGGGCCGCTGGCCACCTGCTGACCACCCGACGCACTGCCCGAACCCAGCGACGCCAGCGCCGGTTTTATGGCATCGGTCACCTTCAGTTCGGCCACTTTTTTGTCGAACGGAGCGCCTTCATTGATCCACCACGACAGCAACGCAATCTGATTTTCGGTCAGTTGGGTTTTGCCTTTCGGCGGCATGTGGTGGTCGTCTTCTTCGGGCAACAAACAAACTTTCACGAGTCGGCTTTGGTCGGCTTTTCCGGGCTGTACCACCGGCCCGTCTTCGCTGCCTTTCCGGATCATGTCGGGGGTATCGAGTCGCAAATCACCCTTCGATTTTTCCGGATTGTGGCATTGCACACAGCGGGTTTTCAGAATCGGATGCACAATTTGCTGATACACCATTGCCTGATTGACATCAGCAATAGGCTCAAAACCAGCCACTTCTTCCTCGCGGGGTGGAATCCCGGCCAGCGACCGGAATGGCTCCGGCGTGTACTGGGTCAGAAAGTCGGAACCGTGCGTGAGTGAGCCACCTTCGTGCCCGGCGGCCAGCAGCAGCAGCAGCGATAAACCCAGCGCCGGAAAATAGAACAGCGGCCCAAACCGGATGCGGGGACCAATCCGCTCGTGCTTGACGGCCCAGGCAATCCAGGCAAAAACCGCTACCCCGATCCCCTGCCACATGTGGTTGTTCAGGGTTTCCTCCTCGTAACCACCGCCCAGCGAGAGCATGTATCCAAAAATGCAGGCCATCGTCGCGCTGACAGCCGACCAGAACAGAATCAGCGTAATCGTGTGCGAACTGACGCGTTGCCGCCGGGTCACGCGGTCGAGTTCCAGCAAACCGGCAATCAGCAGGAATCCGATCGGCAGGTGAACGATCAGCGGGTGAAAGCGGCCGAAAAACAAAACCCAATCGGAAGGAGCCGCCGATGGGGCCTGCAATAAGACAATTAATGGAATCATGTGATTAGAAATAATCATACAACCGGAAATACGCAATTACTGTGTCGAGGAAAATGCGTGTTCTTCGAACAAGGTCGTAAGCGGTTGCATCAGAAATAGTTGCTTCGAAATCGTAATCGGCAGTCTGCCGAAGAGCAAAAGAGTCGCTGACAAGTTTAGCTTCTTCGATGGTAAACAGCCCACTTTTTACAAACAATTCATTAAATTTTGAGTGAGCGCCCTGATGGGTTCTGGCATGAACTCCTTTCGAGAATAGCAAGGCGCAAATGGCATAATAGACTGTATAATATGTCCGATTAATGGCTGCCAGTGTGTGCTCGCCTGCTAAGATTGCTTCGGTCTTCCAGCGTAAAAATCGCTTTATCCAAAGCCCTCCGGGCCTCTTCGCTCAGCATCATACAGTTAGACCTTCGTTCCTAATTTCCTGATAAACAGGCATCTGAGAGCGTAAGAACCGGTTTTCCGTGACGTATAGCAAGGAAATAATGGAACTATACTTCAGATTAAGTGCTGTTACCAGATCAGCCGTTCGTAGAATTTCTTCGTAAGTGTCAACGGTTTTCTGCCGCAATACCACCAGAATATCAATATCCGATTCATCATGAAAATCTCCTCGTGCGTAAGAACCGTAGAGCAGAATTTGAGCCAGACGGTTTCCATATAAGGCTTTCAGGCTCGTTTTCAATTCTTCGAGAATTGGCGCAATCCGTTGGTCGATCATACCTGATTCCATTTTAACGAAAGCCTAATTTCGCCAATTAAACGTGATACTGTCGAGTTTTTTAGTACAATGTCGCCACTGTGCGATGGGCTCCAGGCACAGCAGGGACATTATATCAACACGTATCAACTCACGCGCTGCAACTTCACCGGATAGGTCTTCTGAGAGGCCCACTGCGGCACGTAAATGTTCTCATCATTGTCGACCAGCACATCATGCGGGTGCATGAAGGCAGTGGCGCTCATGTCTTTCCGCTGTTCTTCCAGCTTGCCGTCTTTGTAAACAGGTGCCGTGCCGCCGGGCGTCGAAACGACCTTATCATTTTTGTCCAGAATCTGGATGTATCCGGAATTGGGATAGGCATCGGATGTACTCCGGAAAACCGCCCCGAAAACCATGTCGCCGTGCAAAACCGGGCGGCAAATGTAGGAGCCGGGCAAGGCAATGGTCGACAGGTACTTGCCATCGAGCGTAAACCGCTTCAGGCAATTGTGCCGCCGGTCGGTGATGAGCAGCGTGGGATTGCTTTTGTTGCGCGTATCAACCACAATGCCATGGCAGCAGTCGAACTGGCCGTTTTCGGTACCTTTGCCGCCCCAGTGCCGGATGTATTTGCCCGTCCGGTCATACTGGGTAATGTAATTCAATCCGTACCCGTCAGCCACGTAAATATCGCCGTTGGCGGGGTTGATGGCGGTTTCGGTGGGCGTAAACTGGACTGGGTAATCGTATTTACCGGTTTCCTTCGGGTAGTCGATTTTGAGCAGTTCCTTGCCTTTCAAGTCGGTTTTGATGACCTGATGGCGGGTGTTATCGCAGATAAACAGGAATTGCTCCCCGCCCTCGTTGGCCAGCGTCAGGCCGTGGGCACCGGGGTAGGTGGTTCCCCAGGTTTCGAGCAGCTTGCCGGATTTGTCGTAAATGATAACGTTATTTTTGGTTTCGTTGGTGAGCAGAATCAACCGGCCTTTGGCGTCTTCGACCATTTCATGGCAGTCGTTGACCGGATTTTTGCCCGCATCCAAGACGCCCCAGTTCGGCACGACGCGGTAGCGGTGCGAACCGTGGCCGATTACCGTTTCGTCGGCTTTGGGTTGTGCTCCGAAATTCACATAAGGAATGGCTACGCCGACTGCCGTAGCAGCCGCAGCCTGGCCGAGAAAGTTGCGTCGATTGACTGATTTTGAGGTCATAAAGGGTTACTAGATTTAGGATGGTAACGTACCCATGGACCGCCGGGCGGCCCCGTTTAGTCCGTGTGAGCTTACATGATCTATTAGTTGGTATCAACTAAATGATGAGCTGGCTCACACGGACTAAACGGGGCCGCCCGGCGGTCCGTGGGTACGATTAAGACAACTCCAGAAACTGTTCGGTATTGATACCCCGGTCTTCCAGCTCGTACGAATTCTTTATAATAAGTTGGTGAATATACTGCCAAAGCGACCGATTTGTCAACCAAAAACTTAGGTCGACGTTCAATACACTTTGTAAAAGGTCGCCGGGGTAATAATCTCCCTCGCAGAACGGGTTTTTATTTAGCTTTTCCAGGGCCAGTGGAATCAGGTACGGGAGCGACACCCGGTTTTCAATCAGAAACCGGATATCTTCAATGCTGAATTGAGTAAGGGGCGTTTGTCGGAGTGCCTGGATTTTCTGCTGGCGGTTGTCCGCAAAATCCGGTTCTTCCCACCGTTGCTCCTCCAGCGTTTCGAGCGTTTGTGTTTGCCAGTTTTCTTCCATGAGTTATCCCGGTTCATACCGGATGGCAGGTTCAAAAATGGCAAAATACCGATTATAACTATATCCTCAACTCAAGCAATTAGAAAGACCTGAATATCAAAAAGTGAATGCTATTGGAATTATAAGTACCACTGATGTTAGGCAGGTTTAAGATGGTGAATGATCAGTCGATTAATTATTGTAGTAGATTGTGTTTTTATGCCTATTCGTCTGATCGTATTCCTGCTATGCCCATGTTTATAAACTTTTAACATGATGAACGTGAACCCTCGACCTTCCGGCGCACTAGTTGGGTTAATGATCTTGTTCTGCCTGCTGGCGACTTCCAGTGAGGCCCAAAACAAGCCTGATAATACGGCTTTTAACCAACTTGACCGGGCTGTAAAGCAGCTCATGGACAGCGCCAGCGTGCCCGGCTTGTCGCTGGCATGGATTCAGAATGGCCAACTTTCCTATACGAAAGCCTATGGTATTACCAGAGCAGACTCGACCCAGCCAGTGGATGCCAATACGGTATTTGAAGCCGCTTCATTGACCAAGCCACTCTTTGCGTATGCGGTTCTGCAACTGGTGGACGAAGGGAGTCTGGACCTGGACAAACCACTGTTTGACTACCTGCCTTATCCCGATGTGGCAGACGATGAACGGTATAAGAAAATTACGGCCCGGTTGGTTTTGAGTCACCGATCCGGGCTCCCCAACTGGCGTAAAAACCGGCGATCATCCCAATTGTCGATGGTTCGTTCACCCGGGGAGCGGTTTGGGTACTCCGGGGAAGGATTCGTCTATCTGCAAAAAGTTGTCGAAAAAATCACCGGCAAACCGATCCATGCGTTGATGGAAGAGCGGGTGTTGAAGCCACTGGGTATGTTGCATAGTGGCTTTGTCTGGCAACCGAGTTTTACCGCTAATTACGCCCAGCCGCACAACGAGTCGGGAGAAGTCCAGCAAAAATACAAACCGGCGCAGGCCAATATGGCCTATTCCCTGCACACAACGGCTGCTGACTATGCCCGGTTTATACAGGCTATTTTCAACGCAACGGGGTTAAAGCCCAACACGGTCGATCAGATGCTCAGTCCACAAAGTCAATTGCCAACCCGCTTTTCGGGCTCCGACACCCTGGCGTCCAATTCCTACTGGGGTTTAGGGATTGGCGTGGAACAAACACCGGCGGAAACGTATTTCTGGCACTGGGGCGATAACGGTACGTTCAAGTGTTTTGTCATGGCGAACCGCAGGCGCAAAGACGCGGTAATTTATTTTGCGAATGGATCGAACGGTCTGGATTTTGCCGATGAGATGGTGCGTCAAACAGTTGGTGGCCAGCATCCGGCGTTTCCCTTTTTAGGAATTAACTGGCGGGAGCAAGCGGGTAAAGCACCAAAAAAATAGCTCGTACGTTATTCCTTTTTCCTAACAAACCCCTTCCCCATCAGCACCTGCCCCGGTCGTTTGCCGGTGTGTTTGCCGTTTTCGATCACGGGCACGCCGTTGACCAGCACGTACGAAAAACCGGTCGAATAAGCGTGAGGAACGTCGTAGGTCGATTGGTCGGCCACGGTTTTTTCGTCAAAGATCACCAAATCGGCGGCATAACCGGGTTTGAGCAGGCCCCGGTCGTCGAGGTTGAAGCGTTGGGCGGGCAGCGAAGACATCCGCCGGACGGCTTCCTCCAGCGGAATGACTTTTTGCCCGCGGACATACCGGCCCAGCACCCGGGCGTTGGTGCCGTAGCCGCGCGGGTGCGGCATCCCGGACTGGTAGCGCGTCACACCCGCGTCCGAGGCAATCATCGTGTTCGGGTAGCGCATGATCGTGGCTACGTCGTCTTCCGACATGGTGTGGTACACCATCTGAATCCGTTTCATGTTCGCCTTTTCCATCAGTTCCAGCACCAGATCGGCTTCCGCTTCGACCTTATTCTTTCGGCCCAGTTTCTGATTGATTTTGCTGATGCTCAAGCCATTGAAGGTTGTGTCGGCCGGATAATAGGCCACCACGGCGTAGTCGTAATTTTTCCGGTCGTTCTTTTTCAAACCGTCGAGCATTTCGTTGCCAATTTTGGCGCGAGTGGCCGGATCGCGAAACCGGGCCAGCGTGGCCGAATCACCGTCGGCCAGCGCCCAGGACGGCACAATGCTGGAAAGTGAAGTACTTGAGGCCGTGTACGGATACTGATCGACCGTCACATCGAGCCCTTCGCGCCGGGCCGCTTCCACCATTCCGATGGTTTCGACGCTGCTGCCCCAAATCGGTTTGCTGGCGACTTTAAAATGCGAAATCTCGACCGGAATCTGGGCCTCGCGGCCAATCTGGATCGCTTCGGCAATGGCTTTTTTGACATCCTGCCCTTCGTTGCGCATGTGCGAGGCATAGACGCCCCCGTAGCGCGCGGCCACCTTCGCCAGGTTGACGATTTCGGGTGTGCGGGCGTAGGTGCCGGGTGTGTAAATCAGGCCCGTCGAAAGGCCGACGGCGCCGTCTTTCATGGCCTGCTCAACCAGCACTTCCATTTCGGTTTGTTCTTTGGCGGTTGGCTCCCGGAAGGCCATTTTCATGACCTTCATCCGCACAGTATTGTGGCCGATCATCGACGCCAGGTTGGGCGAAAAACCGCTAATCCGTAGCGAGTCGTAGAAAAGCCGGAGGTTGGTGGCTGAACTGCCGCAGTTGCCCGTCACGAGCGTGGTTACGCCGTCGTAGAGGAAGTTTTCGGCCCCGGGCCGGTCCTGCAAATTGCTTTCGACATGCGTGTGGACATCGATAAAACCGGGGGCCACGATCTGGTTGCGGGCATCAATGACGGTTTTGCCTTCCAATGCCGGAATCCGCCCGATCCGGGCCACTTTCCCGTTTTGGATAGCCACGTCGGCGTAATACCAGGGGTTGCCGGTTCCGTCGACCACGCGGCCGTTCTTAATCACCAGATCATACGATTGTCCATTAGCAAAAGCGCTGATGAAGAGCAGGTAAACGAGGTGTTTCATGAAATACACTAACTCCAGATGATAAGTTTAAGAAGATAGATTCCTATCGTCTGCCTCTCCTGACTTTACTCAGGCAGCAGTGTCCAATCGGATGTGGAGGATGACCTCACTGCTTGTTACGCCTTTCACCTGATCGGCCTTTAGGGTCTCGACAGCAATTGTATCCCCGTTGGCATTAACAAATTCCACTTCGTAGCCTGCCCCGTTTTGATAGATATAGGCAATCGTTCCAACATCGCCTGCAGCCAGTTGTCGGGCTGGCAGATCAATTAGTAAGGCAACAAGGTCTCCTTCTTTCATGATTTCTCAGGGAAATGGGTATGCAGTCACTAATCTCGGAATTTCCAGCTTCTTTTCCAGAATCCAGACACTCTCAATTGGGTAAACTTTACCGTTAGGGGCAGTTAAAAGGCCCAAAACCACGAATTTTTCGCCAAATTCAGTGTGCATGCTGGTACGAACAGCACCTTCTGATGCTACCCTCTTTAAAGCCTGTTGAAGAACCTCGTAGTTTTCAAGGGTAAATCCTATTTGAAAGAAAAACTTCGCTTTCCCTTTGTTTTGCGGATGGGTTTCAGCCAAAAGATAATCCCTGACTTTCTCGTCAGTTACCAAGGCATTAAGGCTATTGGGCAAAGACATAGGTAGGTTAACCGCGGACGGTTTCTACATGTGCAATGGATCAGAGAAAAACGAGAAACTCCCGTAATCCACGAACTTAACGAACAAAAACCGCATTTGCCAGCGATTCATGCAGACAGAAATCGGACTTTGCTTACTTTTAGGCATTCGTTTTCCGCCTTTACCGTACTTCTACTCCTAAACCCGTCCAGCATGAAGTTTAGAATTGCCCTGGTCTCGATGGCCCTCGGTGTCCTGTCCGGTTGCCAGACCAACCAAGCCGATGTTCCCCTCGTCGGCACCTGGGAACTGGTTTCGGCCACCGCAACGGAAAAAGACTCCACCTATTCGACCTTCAATCCGCGTCAGAAAATGATCAAGATCATCAATGCGACGCATTTTGCGTTTTTGAATCACGACCAACGAGCCGGAAAGGACTCGGCCGCGCTTCCGTTCTCGGGCGGGGGCGGCACGTATACGCTGGTGGATAGCGTGTATACCGAACACCTGGATTATTACGTCGATCCGGCCTGGGAAAACAATACCTTCGAGTTCGTTGTGAAGATCAACGGGGATACGCTGATTCAGAAAGGCGTTGAGAAACTCGAAAAGCTGGGCATCGACCGGGTGATTGTGGAAAAATACCGGCGGGTGAAAAAGGAGTAACGCGAAAGCATAGGGCAAAGGGCATTGGAGAACGAACCCTCTGCCCTATGCCCTTTGCCCCACTAGCTCAACTAGCTCAGCGCATTCCGGCAAAAGTTGACGCATTTTTTTACTTCGGCCACGGCGTTAGACCCCGCCGGAATCTGGTATTCCAGTTCGACCACCGCCGGGAATTTGTATTTCTGCTCCCGCATTAGCTTCAACACGGGCAGCAACGGGGTGTCGCCTTTGCCCCATTCCAGGTTTCCCTTGCCGTGTTCGGCGGTTTGACGGTCTTTGATGTGCATGCTGGCAATGCGGTCGTGCTTTTGCCGGATCAGCTCCAGCGGATCCGGATTTCCGGCGGCTACGTAATGCCCCAGATCGAAATTCAGCGCGTTGGCCGGCGACTGCGCCAGAGCGGTGTCCCAGAAGGTCGGCGTTTGTTGTTCATGACCGTGATAGCCCACACGCAAACCGTGTTTTTCGGCCATCTTGCCCAGTCTCAGCGTATGCGCATCGTTGGCCGGGTGTTCGAGTGTGACCTGATTGGCCCCCAGGGCTTTGGCGGCCCGCATGCCGTAGTCGATGTCGGCGTCGGTATTTTGCATCCCAAACGCATCCGGTTTGAAGGCGTAAATTTTCACCCCGGCCTGGTTGTACAGCTTGCGCACCTGCTCAAACTTCGCCATTGGGGCCGAAAGCCGCCATTTGGCAACTTCCTCACGGTAGGCCTTCATCTGCGCATCCACTTCAGCGAGCTGTTTTTTCTCATCCTCGGTCAGTTCCTGCTTTTCGCGCCGTTTGCGCATCAGCGGCAAAACCTCCCGCATGTTCACCGTGTTTTTGGGTGCCCCGGCAAACGATTCGGCCGGGCCACCCATCAGTTCAATGGCACTGATGCCGCTGTCGAGCACATATTGCAGGGTGGCTTCGGCGCTCTGGTCGGGCATGTCACGGAACGAGTACGTAATGCACCCGATCTGGACGCCGTCGATCAATGAATTCGGCTTGTCACCCAGGCTGCGGATGAGGGCCGGTGCTCCGAAAAGTTTGTGGCTCCCGACCACCACTCCCGAAACAAGAGCGGCCGTAGTGCCCAGAAACCGACGGCGTGAGGAATGGTTTTTCATAGCAGTAAGACTGTAGGTTTAGTTTACCAGACGGAATCAGTAAAGCAACATTTTTTCGGGTAAATATACAAAGTCAATAGATAGGTGAGGCAGAAACATCGACGGATCAGACCTTTTAGCCGACAAGCCACTAGGCATGAAGCGGGTCAATTGAGGAAACTGCCTACTATACCTACCTTCCAACCTCATTCTTGTCCATGATTGGACAATGCTTCGTCCGATTCTGGACATAGAGGCTTGTCTCTATAGGCCTCTGGATGCGTTTAAAGCCCTTTTTTATCTCTGGCATCAGATTTGATTTAAAATATTGTATCTAATACTAAGCTGATGTATCGATGAAAAAAACCGTCTTGGGAGAGTTGGAAGAACTGGTGCTTCTGGTCGTGGCCGCCAGTACCGAGGATGTCTACGGCGTGCCGGTGATGGAAGAACTCCAGCGGCAAACCGGCCGAAGTTTCACCATCAGCGCGGTGCATACGACCTTGTATCGACTGGAAGAAAAAGGTTTCCTTGCCTCCTCCGTGGGTGGAGCAACCACCGAGCGGGGTGGACGGCGGAAGCGCCTGTTTGCGCTGACAGCGGCCGGGGGCCGGGCTTTGCAGGAAGTTCAGCAGATGCGTCAGCAGCTCTGGCAGGCCATTCCGGAAGAAAAGCTGCAGCTATTAGGTATCCGATAAACAACTCTGCCGCTCCAGATGAAGAATAAACCCAATCAAGCTGCTTCGCCATCTCCCCGGAACAGCCCCGGTGGCCCGGCCGAACCACCCCGGTGGGCCGATCGGCTACTTACGTGGTTTGTTGCTCCGCACCTGTTGGAATACGTGCAGGGAGATTTGCTGGAGATGTTCCACAAGCGTCTTCAACAAGGAAGCGTTGCCGAGGCCCGACGCGAGTACATCTGGGCGGTTTTACAGTGCCTGACGCCCTTTTTTGCCAAACGACAAACCAGCTACCCATTCAGCACCGAGTATTCCGGAACCTCTTTACTTCGTCCTGCTATGCTACGTAACTATTTCAAAATCGCCTGGCGGAATCTGGCCAGTAACAAAGCCTATTCTGCTATCAACATCGGTGGGTTAGCCGTCGGGATGGCCGTCGCCATGTTGATTGGCCTGTGGATCTATGATGAATTTGCCTTCAACAAATACCATTTGAATTATAACCGCCTTGCCAAGGTAATGCAAGGGGCCACGGTTAACGGCGAATTTGGTGCTGGTGAAGCCATGCCTATTCCAATGGCTAACACCCTGCGGCTGGATTTTCCGGACGATTTTACCTCCGTCGTTTTATCCACCTGGAACGGCGAACATATTCTGGCGTCCGGTGACAGAAAATTTACGAAAACCGGCCGTTACATGAGCCCGGAAGCCCCCGAGATGCTTACCCTGAAAATGCGGAAAGGCACGCGGGCCGGACTAAAAGACCCTTCCTCCATTCTCCTGGCAGAATCCGTAGCCGAAGCCCTTTTCGGCGATGCCGATCCGCTCGGTAGAATCGTGAAAATTGATAACAAGCTGAACGTCAAAGTGACCGGTGTGTACGAGGACTTACCGTACAACTCTGAATTTCGGGAGATGACGTTTGTGGCCCCCTGGGATTTGTATGTGTCGTCGGAGCCCTGGATTCGGGACAATGCCGGATGGGAAAATAACTCCTGGCAAATTTTCGCGCAGATTGCCCCCAACTCCAATTTTGAGGCCGTTTCGGGGAAAATAAAAAACCTGCGGCTGATCCATGTTCCCGAAACCGCCCACCTGAAACCGGAGATCTTTTTGCTCCCCATGAACCGCTGGCATTTGTACGGCTGGAACCAATCGGGTCATCAGGAAGGTCGGATTCAATACGTCTGGTTGTTTGGCATCACCGGGGTGTTCGTGCTGCTGCTGGCCTGCATCAATTTCATGAATCTATCGACGGCTCGCTCCCAGAAACGAGCGAAAGAGGTCGGTATTCGCAAAGCCATTGGGTCGGTCCGTTCCCAGCTCATCAGTCAATTTTTTAGTGAGTCACTGCTGGTTGTCGCCCTTGCGTTTGGGCTGTCGTTGCTCGGGGTGTTGCTGAGTCTGCCCTTTTTCAATGAGGTAGCCGATAAAAACCTGTCTTTACCGTGGAACGAGCCGTATTTCTGGCTTTCCGCCCTGGGCTTTAGTCTGTTTACGGGGCTGATTGCGGGCAGTTATCCCGCCTTTTACCTCTCATCATTTAAGCCGATCGAGGTACTTAAGGGGATCGGTTCGTCGTCACGATTCCGACGTCTGGCATCTCTCCCTCGCCAGGTCCTGGTCGTAACCCAGTTTACGGTTTCGGTAACGCTCATCATCGGAACGATCATTGTCTTCCGTCAGATTCAGCATGCGAAAAACCGTCCGATTGGCTATGACCGAAACGGACTGATTACTGTTGCCATGAATACACCGGAATTATACGGTCATTACAATGCCTTGCGGACTGAGTTGATTGGAACGGGGGCCGTGGTGGAAATGGCTACTTCGTCGTCGCCAACGACCCGGCTCAATTCGCGGCTGGTCGGCTTTGACTGGGCGGGCAAAGATCCGAATTTTAAAGAACAGTTGGGGGTGGTGGCTGTCACCCATGATTTTGGCAAAACCGTGGGTTGGCAATTCGTGGCCGGGCGGGACTTTTCCCGCGCTTTTTCAACTGATTCGTCGGGCCTGGTCCTGAACGAAACGGCGGTCAACTACATGGGTTTGAAGGACCCGGTGGGGAAAACCGTAAAATGGAACGGAAAGCCGTACCAGATCGTGGGGGTCATTAAGGATATGGTGATGAACTCCCCGTTTGAGCCGGTCTACCAAACGGTATTTCCGCTGAACTATGGCTGGTCGAATGTCATCACGATCAAATTAAACCCCGCACGGAGTGCCAGTGAGTCCCTGGCGAAAGTCGAAGCGGTATTTCGCAAATTCAATCCGGGCAGTCCGTTCGACTACAAATTTACCGACCAGCAGTATGGCCTTAAGTTTGCCACCGAAGAACGGATTGGTAAACTCGCGTCGGTTTTTGCCACACTGGCCATTTTCATCTCCTGCCTGGGGCTGTTTGGCCTGGCCTCATTCATGGCCGAGCAGCGAACGAAAGAAATGGGCGTCCGGAAAGTATTGGGCGCTTCGGCCTTGAATCTGTGGACTTTACTTTCCAAAGACTTCCTCGTGTTGGTCATCATTGCGTTCGGAATTGCCACCCCGATGGCCTGGTATCTTCTCCACAACTGGCTTCAGAAGTATGAGTACCGAACCGATCTGCCCTGGTGGGTTTTTGCCGCCACGGGTGCCGGGGCGTTGCTCATCACGTTGTTAACCGTTAGCTTCCAGAGCATCAAAGCTGCCTTGATAAACCCGGTCAAAAGCTTACGATCGGAATAACCCATTCGTAAATTTTCATCCAAAAACACCATGTCACAACGGTGTTTTTGGATGAAAGAACACATCAAAACCGTCAGACTTTACCGCGCAGAAAATCCGCCGTGTAGTTTTCACCTTGCGGCAGTTGGACCAACTCTTCGGGCGTTCCGGCGAAGGTGATGTAACCGCCTTTATCACCGCCTTCGGGGCCGAGGTCCATAAGGTAATCGGCGGATTTGATCACTTCCGTGTTGTGCTCGATGATGATCACACTATCGCCCTGATCGACCAGCGCGTTGATGGCTTTCAGCAACTTACGGATGTCGTGGAAGTGCAAACCAGTGGTCGGTTCGTCAAAAATGAACAGCGTCCCGCCTTTGTTGGGGTTACCTTTTCCGAGAAACGACGCCAGTTTGACGCGCTGCGCTTCGCCACCCGACAAGGTGTTCGACGACTGCCCGAGCGTGATGTACCCCAGCCCGACATCCTGCAACGGCAGCAGTTTCTCGACCATTTTAGGCTCGGCTTTCCGGAAATAGTCGATAGCTTCGTCGACGGTCATGTCCAGAATGTCGGCCACGTTTTTATCGTTCAGCGTGACTTCCAGCACTTCCTGTTTAAACCGTTTGCCGTTGCAGCCTTCGCATTTCAGGAAAATATCGGCCATAAACTGCATCTCGATCTTCACCTCGCCCTCGCCCTGGCACACCTCGCAACGCCCGCCATCGACGTTGAACGAAAAATGCGACGGTTTGTAGCCCCGCGCTTTGGCTACCGGTTGTTCGGCCATCACCGACCGCAGGTAATCATAGGCTTTGATGTACGTCACCGGGTTCGAGCGCGATGATTTGCCAATCGGGTTCTGGTCGATCATCTCGATGGCCGCAATCCGGTCCAGGCTCCCGCCCAGGCTGTCGTGCTTGCCCGCTTCTTCGGAACCGTCGCCTTTCAGCCGCATCAGCGCCGGGTACAACACCTTCCGAATCAGCGTCGATTTGCCCGAGCCGCTCACGCCCGTCACCACCGTCAGCGTATTCAACGGAAACCGCGCATCCAGGTCTTTCAAATTATTCTCCCGCGCACCGTTCACTTCCAGCCAGTGCGTCGCCTTCCGCCGAAACTTCGGCACCGGCACGGTTTCCTGCCCCGTCAGAAACGCAATCGTGTGGGAGGCAGAGGGCAGAGGGCTTAGGGCAGAGGGTTCCAAATCATTTGCCCTTTGCCCTAAGCCCTCTGCCAAAATTTCCGCCCACGTTCCCTGAAACACCAGATTCCCGCCGTTGACACCCGCGTCGGGGCCGATGTCGATGAGTTGGTCAGCAGCCCGCATGACTTCTTCTTCGTGTTCGACCACGATGACGGTGTTACCCAGGTCGCGCAAGGTTTCGAGCACGCTCACCAACTGCTTTGTATCGCGGGGATGCAGGCCGATGCTCGGTTCGTCCAGAATATACATCGAACCCACCAGTGCACTACCAAGCGAGGTAGCTAGTTTAATACGCTGATATTCACCGCCCGAGAGTGTATTCGTGAGCCGGTTTAAGGTCAGGTAGCTCAGGCCGACGCGCTCCATGTAGTCGAGCCGGTTGCGGATTTCGGTCAACAGCCGCTTACCCACTTCCAGTTGGTGAGCGGGCAATTCCAGGTTTCGGAAAAATTCGGCGGCTTCGCCAATCGGCATCAGCACGATGTCGGTAATCGATTTTCCGGCAATCTTCACGTAGCTGGCATCCCGCCGTAAGCGCGAACCCCGGCATTCGGGGCAGGTCGTTTTGCCCCGGTAGCGCGACAGCATCACCCGGTATTGCACCTTGAACGTCTGGCTTTCCACAAAGTCGAAAAACGCGTTCAGGCCCTGAAAATAGGTATTGCCGGTCCAGAGAATCTCCTTCTCGGCGGGCGACAGGTCTTTGTAAGGGCGGTGAATCGGGAAGTCGAACCGAATGCCGTTTTTCAGCAACGGACGCAGAAACTCCTCGCTCATTTTCTCGCTGCGCCAGGGCGCTATGGCCCCTTCGAACACCGACAGATTCTTGTCCGGAATGACCAGATCGGGGTCGATGCCGAGCACTTTGCCAAAACCGTCGCACCGCCGACACGCGCCGTAGGGATTGTTGAACGTGAAGAGGTTGACGGTCGGTTCTTCGAACGTAATGCCGTCGAGTTCAAATTTATCCGAGAAAACGCGCGATTCCTTCCCGACCACATCGACCCGGCAAACGCCTTCGCCCTCGTTGAAAGCAGTTTGAATCGAATCCGAAAACCGGTATTGGTTGTCTTCTTCGGGTTGGCAGGTTTCGTCGAACTGCACCGTACTGCGGTCGATCAGAATTTCGAGTTCCGCGCCGGATTTAGGTTCTCCAACAGTTTTTTCCAGGATTTCTTCGATGAACAGCACTTGGCCGTCGGCCACAATCCGGGTGTAGCCCTTCTGGAGCAGCACTTTTAGCTCATCGGCCAGCGTCCGGTCGGTTCGGATGTGCAGCGGAGCCATCACCATCACGCGCTGCCCGGCTTCGAAGCTATACAAATAGTTGACCACATCCGTGACGGTATCTTTCCGGACTTCCCGGCCCGAAACCGGCGAATAGGTGACACCCACCCGGGCGAAGAGCAGTTTCAGGTAATCGTAAATTTCGGTGGTCGTTCCAACCGTCGAGCGGGGGTTGCGGGTCGTTACTTTCTGTTCGATGGCAATGGCCGGGGAGACGCCCTTGATGTAGTCGACTTCCGGTTTTTCCATACGACCCAGAAACTGTCGGGCGTAGCTGCTCAGGCTTTCGACGTACATCCGCTGCCCTTCGGCAAACAGCGTATCGAAGGCCAGCGACGATTTGCCCGAGCCGGACAAACCGGTGATCACCACCAATTGGTTCCGGGGAATGGCAACGTCGATACTTTTCAGATTGTGCACGCGCGCACCCTTGATGATGATGTAGTTTTTGGGATCAAGGCGTTCAACGTCGGGCTGGGGAAATGAGCCGTTGGGCGGCAGACTAACCGATAAATTCATTCTATAAATGTAGCAAAACTCTATCTTTGGGCTAACGGTTTTTTTGAAAGGATGGTTTCTTTTTTCGCAAAGTTCACAGGAACCGTTAGCAACGTTCCAAAAGCAGCATGGACATAGCCGTACAGGAAGAGTTGGGAAAGCTGGCGCTGGCGATGCTGCTGGGCGGCATCATCGGGGCTGAACGGGAGTACCGGAGCAAATCGGCCGGTTTACGAACGACGCTGCTCATTTGTGTCGGGTCAACGCTGTTTACCATCGTTTCCCGGCAGTTTGACGACGAAGACCGGATTGCAGCCAACATCGTCAACGGCATCGGTTTTCTGGGCGCAGGCATCATTTACCGGCAGGAAAACGCCGTCAAAGGCCTGACCACGGCGGCCACCATCTGGGCCGTAGCGGCCATTGGGATGGCGATCGGGAGCGGTTTTTACGACGTGGCGCTGGGCAGTTTTGTGATCATCGGCGCGACGCTGATGATCCTGCCGGGTGTTGCCAACTGGATTGCCCGCGTCAACCGGATTCGGCAATACCGGATTGTGACAGATTTTCGGCATAAAACCCTGGCCGATTACGAAAAACTGTTTAAAGAATACGGCCTGCGTCCGCACCGGCAGACCCAGCAACGCATCGGCGACGAGCTGATCGGAAACTGGCGGGTCGACGGGCCGGAAAAAGCCCACGAACGCTGTATCCAGCACCTGCTCAACGATCCGGAGGTGAAAGAGTTTACGTTTTGAGGGAAATCACCAACTAAATACCCTTACTTTTTCGTTACTATAACAAGTTTTCATTTTTGTACTTTAATCAATTCTATGAACCTCATACAGAAAGGCTTATTGGCTATCCTTCTGATCAGTAGCAGTGTCGCCTTCGGGCAAATTACGGAAGACCCGGAAGACCGGCGCGGAGACGGAAAAGACCCGCTGAAAACCAAAACGCCGGAAGGTGATCCCCTGCCTTTCTCACAACGACTGCGGTTTGGGGGCGGGATTAGCAATGTCTCCATTGGTAATCCGTTTAGCATCGGCGTATCGCCCGTTATTGCCTACCAAGCTTCCGAACGCGCCATTCTTGGTGTTGGGATTAACTATGTTTATTACCGGGCGAAATATTACTACCAGAATGGCGCCACTGAAATTTACCGGACAAGTCAGTACGGTGGACGGGTTTTCGGGATGTACGAAGTCGTTCCGAATATCGTCAAAAACCTGTATCTGCACGGTGAGTTCGAAAATACGAATGTAGGATATACTAATACGAGCATAATCCCCTACCAGGACATGCGCCGTTGGGTGAGTGCCGGGTTGGTCGGTTTGACGTATTCGCAACCTATTAGTCGCCGGTTTGGCGTCAACCTGACGGCTTTGTATAACCTGAGCTACAACGCGAACCCGATTTATTCGTCATTTGTCTACGGCGGCAGTCCGTGGGTCATCCGGGTGTCGTTCTTCTAAGCGTCTATCAAGCGAAAAAACCGCCCTGAGCGTCGGTTGCGGGGCGGTTTTTTGGTATACCCGGTTTCACAAACGAGCAGACTTTGTTTTGCGCGGTTGTAAATTGACCCGGGCCGGATTAACTTGCCTGTATGATCCGTTCAGGTTTCCGGTTTAGCCTTTTTGTCTGTCTTTTCGTGTGCGTCCTTGCGGGGATGTGGCCGGTAGTTGCCCAGACGGCCAAACCGCCCAAGCAGGAACGCGTTCCGGAGGGCGGCTGGTGGTTCCGGGCGGGCGATAGCCTGGCCTGGAAAAATCCGGCCTACAATCACCAGCGCTGGGAACGCATCAATCCGGGCGTTGATCTCGACGACAATCCCACGCTCTGGAAGTCGGGCCGGGGCTGGTTTCGGCGGGTCATCCGGTTCCGGTCCCTTGAAGACACGACGTATGCCCTGACTTTCAAACAGTTTGGCGCTTCGGACGTGTACCTTGACGGGAAACTGATCGAAACGCTTCGACCGGACGGGTTTGATTCGGGCGGTTCGCAACGCATTTCGGCCGTAGTTCCGATTCGGATTGCCGACACCAGCCGGCACGTGCTGGCGGTGCGGTATTCGTTCCGGCGCGACCCGCTCATTGGCCTTGTGGTCGACAAAAAACCGTTTAACTTTAGCATGGCTCCGGTCGGCCACAGCCTGAATGACCTCATCGACCAGGAGTCGTACAACACGGGCGTCGCGCTGCTGGTAACGGGCATTATGGGTATTCTGAGCCTACTGCACTTCCTGTTCTACCGCGCCAACCCGACTCAATCCGTCAACCGGGTCTTGTCGCTGACGATGCTGGCCATTGCCTTTACATTTTTACTGGACCAACTTAAAACCTACGCCGGAACGCTGACCGCCAGTTCGTTGCTGCAACTGCTTTCCTGGACCGCTACCTACGCTAGTTTCGGTCTGATGTTGTTGTCACTCTACACCTACCTCGAACGTCGGAAAGGCTGGATTTTCTGGTCACTGATCGGGCTGCTGGTCGGAACGTTCGTGTACACCCTGTTCATCGACCCCACCCAGGAAGACAACGCCTGGATTCCGTTTCTGCTTATTCTGGTCGAATACATCCGGGTAAGCTGGCTTGCCCGGCGGCTCCGACGGGATTACGACGTGCGGCTCCCTTGGAAGTCGCTGCGTTTCTCGTTTATTTCGCTGTTTATCATCGTCGGGGGAATCGTGGTTGCAGCCTTTGGAATCGAAAGTTTTCGCTTGGGGAACCGGCCGGAATTGCTGGCGTTTGCAATCATCCTGCTGGTGTTGCTGGCCTTTCTGAGCGTCCCGATGGGTTTGTCCCTTTCGCTGGTCGGCGATTATGCCCGAACGTACCAGTCGCTTCGGAAACAGTTGGAGGAGGTTCGGCGGTTGTCGGCGCAGACGCTGGTTCAGGAACAGGAAAAGCAACAGATTCTGGCTACGCAAAATGAGCTGCTGGAACGACAGGTTACGAAACGAACCGCCGAACTGAACCAGTCGCTGGCTGAACTCCGGACTACCCAGGCCCAGCTTATTCAGTCGGCCAAAATGGCGTCGCTGGGCGAACTGACGGCCGGTATTGCCCATGAAATTCAGAATCCACTCAATTTTGTCAATAATTTCTCCGAACTCAGTACCGAACTGGCTGACGAACTGAAGGAAGGTCCACTCAAGCAGTTGCCGGAATCGGAACAGGCGTATGCGCAGGAGATTCTGGGCGATCTGACGCAGAACCTGCAAAAAATCAGCCACCACGGCCAGCGGGCGTCGCTGATTGTCAAAGGCATGCTCGAACACAGCCGCAACATCACCGGCGAACGGCAACCCACCG
This sequence comes from Larkinella sp. VNQ87, assembly GCF_049445795.1. Classification (NCBI taxonomy): domain Bacteria; kingdom Pseudomonadati; phylum Bacteroidota; class Cytophagia; order Cytophagales; family Spirosomataceae; genus Larkinella; species Larkinella sp. VNQ87. The sequence continues at coordinate 193,426 of NZ_JBMSDT010000013.1, read as the reverse complement.
ACCTCAACGCGCTGACCGAGGAACACCTGATGCTGGCTTACCACGGTTTTCGGACCAAAGACCGGTTTTTCGAAGCCCGACTGAGCACGGATTTCTCGCTGGCGGTTGGGCTGATACAGGTCGTTCCGCAGGAAATTGGCCGCGTCTTGCTCAACCTCTTCGGCAACGCGTTTTACGCTCTGCAACAGAAAGGGCGGGCCAGTGCGACCACCGGTTACGAACCCGAACTGACGGTTTCGACCCAGGCGACGGCGCAGCACGTTGTCCTGACCATCCGCGACAACGGAACCGGCATTCCGGCAGCGGTCCGGGAGAAGGTTTTTCAGCCGTTTTTCACCACCAAACCCACCGGCGAAGGCACGGGTCTGGGGCTGTCGCTGAGCTACGACATTATCACGAAAGGGTACGGCGGTCAGCTCGAAGTCGCCAGCGAAGAAGGGGCGTATACGGAGTTTATCCTGCGTTTGCCGAGGTAATCGGGCGGGTAAGTAAAAACCGGTTTCTTTCTGCTTTCCAGGGTATGTTTGCCAGGCTCGTCACCCTTCTGCTATCCGGTCTTCTTTTTCTTTCGTTGCCTGGGATTGGGCAGACACCTGATTTCGCCCGGGTGCCGGGAATAATTGTCGCCCACAGTCCGGCCTCGTCGGGACTGTACATCGGTTCGCCGAGCCTGTGCGTGCTGCCCAACGGCGATTACCTGGCGTCGCATGATTTGTTCGGGCCGCAATCCAACGAGTTTGTCCGGCCCACTTCCCGCATCTACCGCTCCAGAGACCGGGGTAAAACCTGGACACCGATCGCCGAAATCAACGGGCAGTTCTGGTCGAAACTCTACGTTCACCGCAACGGGCTTTATTTTTTCGGAACCGACAAACACCACGGCAACACCATCATCCGGAAATCCGACGACGGGGGTGTTACCTGGACCAACCCGACCGACGCCGACAACGGCCTGCTGCTGGTGGGCGAATACCACTGCGCCCCGGTGCCATTTCTCGAACACAACGGCCGGCTTTGGCGCGCGATGGAAGACGCGATGGGGCCGATCAAACAATGGGGCAAACGCTACGGCGCTTTCATGCTGTCGATGCCGCTGGACGCCGATCCGATGAAGGCGTCGAGCTGGACGAGCAGCAACGTGCTCCGGTTTGATTCGACGTACCTGAACGGCGAGTTTGGCGGCTGGATAGAAGGTAACGCGGTGCTGAGTCCGGCGGGCGAGATGTTGGACATTTTGCGCGTCGATCACAAGAAGTCGCTGGACGAAAAAGCCGCCTTTGTGCGGATCAGTCCGGATGGCAAAACCGCCCGCTTTGATGTGAGCACCGGTTTTGTGCCGTTTCCGGGTGGAAGTAAGAAATTCACGATTCGGTACGATCCGAAATCCGGGCGGTACTGGACACTAACAAATTACATTCCTGAGCCGTTTAAACAGGCCAATCCGGGGAAAAATCCGGCCAGTCTGCGCAATACACAGGCGCTTTGTAGCTCGAAGGATCTGATGAACTGGGAGTTGCACCGCGTGGTGTTGCAGCATCCCGATGTGGCCAAACACGGTTTTCAGTACGTCGACTGGCTGTTTGAAGGCCGGGATATTATTTTCCTCTCGCGCACGGCTTTCGACGACGGCCTGGGCGGGGCGCACAACAACCACGATGCCAACTTTCTGACCTTTCACCGCATCAAAAACTTCCGGCGCAAACCGATGGCGAAACTGTAATCAGACGAATGGCTATTCGGCCAGGGCTTTTTTGCGACTGCTGACAATCTTGCTGTCGAGGGTTTTGCTGTAAAACGTCTCCGTTTCTGTCGTGGTGTTCGTTTGCCCATTTGTGGTATAGCTGCGGGTCTTTTGCTGTTCGTACGTAACCACATCCCCAATATTGACAACTTCGTACTGACCACGTTTGTACAGCCGGTAAATCCGTCCTTTTTTGTCGCTAAAGCCCCAGACCTCGGCTCGTGGTACGATCTCCGAGTGGCCGTCGGCGTACCGAACGTTCAGGTTTCGAGCTTGCAGAAAAACGCTTTTAACAGATTTGATCGACGGGCCGGACTCGGTCCGAAACACATCGCTGCTTCGGTGTAAAAGCTGGTTGGGAGCCATCCGCATCTGCTCCTGCCGAATCCGGGGCGCACAGGAAGCCACCAGCAAAACGAAAAGACAAACAACCGGGCGCATCGGGATTTTGGGCGTTAGAAGTGTGTGCTGTCCATTACATTTATCATTCCTTTTTCCCTTCTATCCCGCCTGGCGCAATGTAGTACTAATTAACGCGGGTATTCAGGTTGGCGGCTTTGGTGCGGGCAACACAGGCTTCGTCGGCGCATTCGCCGTAAAAAACCAGGGAATGGGATTCCACTTCAAACTGTAGGGTCTGCCCCACGGTGGTTTTGATAAGTTGTAAGCGCGGATCGCAAAACTCGATGACCCGGTGGCAATTGACACAGATCAAGTGGGCATGCTGCTGCCGGCCTAGTGCTTTTTCAAACCGGCTTTTCGTGTTGTCCTCGTCCCCAAACTGATTTTTCCGCACCAGTCCGCAATCCACCAGAACGTCCAGCGTATTGTAAACCGTTGCCCGGCTGACGGCAAACGAGCGCTGGTGCATCGCCTGGTACAAATCTTCCGCATCGAAGTGATCATCGCGCGAATAGACTTCTTCCAGAATGGCAAACCGCTCCGTCGACCGGCGCAGCCCCTTCGTCAGCAGGTATTCTTCCAGTTTTGTTCGGGCGGTTTTAAATAACGAGGTTGATTCCAGCATGGGCGTAATCAGGGAACGGTCGTCCGACTAGGAGACGTTTAACCGAATAGTCTATCAGCAGTTATTTATTTAGACTAAGTTCAAACAAAAATACTGTTTTATTTCATACAAAGCAATAGGCTCAGGAAGAAAAACCTGTCAATCAGCGCTATTTACTGGTACCACTTAGCGTACATGACGTAATTATTGGCCGTCCGCATAAAAACTTCGCCGAGTTCCGGGGTTACGTTTTTCAGGAATCGGGCGGGATTGCCCGCGTAAATCGTACCCGGCGGCACAACCGTGTTTTGCGTAACAATAGCCCCGGCGGCAATAATGGAACCGCTACCAACCACCGCGCCATCCATCACAATAGCGCCCATCCCGATCAGCACTTGGTCCTCAATCGTGCAACCGTGGACAATGGCGTTATGTGCAATGGATACATAGTTTCCAATGGTCGTCTTGAATCGTTGATACGTACAATGAATGACGGCCCCATCCTGTACGTTGCAGTAGTCGCCCATCGTAATGCTGTTAACATCCCCCCGCACGACGGCATTGAACCAGACGGTGCAATTTCGCCCCATATTCACCTCACCGACAATCGTTGCGTTATCCGCAAACCAGCATTCCTCGCCAAATGTTGGCTCGATTCCGCGAACCGGTTTTACTAGTGCCATCTTGCTAAAATTCTATTTGTACGGTTAATTATTTGGCTAATTCTCCAACGAAATAGCGGTATTTTTGCATAAAAAGCCACTTTTGGGCCGTTGACTATAAAAAGCGACAGAGAATCAAGCAATTCGTACCTTTGTGCGCCAGATTATTTTCACTGCATGACTTGTAGCAGCTTAACATTTACGTTGCCCACGTACCAAGACCTTTCTTCTTTGTTGCTCCGGCAACGTACCTTATGGTCTTTTTTCTTTCTGCTAATCCTGTCTGTCAGCGGGTTTGCGCAGCAACCGTCGCGGGCCGACCAAATGAATGACGAGCAGATTATTGAGTTTTACCAACGCGCCCAGGCCAGCGGTCTGACCGAAATGCAGATTGAACAGGCGGCCATGTCGCAGGGCTATACGCTGAGCGACATTGCTAAAATGCGGCAGCGCATGGCCAAAATCAGGCAACAACAATCAACCCGGCCGGGCCAGTTTCAGGGCGATACGCTGATCAACCGGACACAACAGGGTTTGCTTTCCCAGCGGCCTTACCCGCTCAACGACAGCCTGAATCCGTTCCGGCGGGATACGGTTCGTCGGCCCTACATCTTTGGCTCCAACCTGTTTAAAGGCACCACGCTCACGTTTGAACCCAACCTGCGGATCGCAACGCCCCGAAATTACGTCATCGGCCCCGACGACGAGCTTGTTGTGGAGATTTATGGAAACTCGTCCGAAAGTTTTCGGCTACCCGTAAGCCCCGAAGGCTCCGTCCGGATGTTGAACCTGGCACCCATTTTTGTCAGCGGGCTGACCATCGAGCAGGCCGAACAACGGATCGTCGGGCGGCTGCGGCAGGCCTACCAGGGCCTGAATCGACCCGGCAGCGGCACCTACGCCACCGTGACGCTGGGCAACATCCGCAGCATCCGGGTGACACTCGTCGGCGAAGTCGTCACGCCCGGGGCTTACACCATTTCATCGCTGGCAACGGCTTTCAATGCGCTGTATCTGGCGGGTGGCCCCAACCCCGAAACCGGCTCGTTTCGCGACATTCAGGTGATTCGCAACAACCGCGTGATCCGGACCATCGACCTCTACGATTACCTGCTCCGGGCCGATAAAAAAGACGATATCCGGCTGCTGGATCAGGACGTGATCCGAGTCAACGACTACGGCGTTCGGGTGGAAATGCTCGGGCAGGTGAAGCGACCGGCGATCTACGAGGTAAAACCGGGCGAAACGCTGAAAAATGTGCTGGCCTTCGCGGGCGGTTTTACCGACCGGGCCTATACCTTTTCGATCACCCTCCGCCGGAACACGCCCCGCGAACTCCGCATTTCGACTATCACCCAGGAACAGATTGCCACGTTTGTCCCTCAGGCGGGAGACCGGTATACGGTCGGTGAGATCCTGAACCGCTACGAAAACCGGGTTCAGGTGACCGGAGCCGTCATGCGACCGGGTGATTACGCGCTGGGAGACGATATTTCCTCGGTTCGTTCGCTGCTTGGTAAAGCTGAGGGCCTGCGGAAAGATGCCTTCCTGAACCGGGCGGTATTGTACCGGGAACGCGAAAATATGGATCTGGAGGCTATTCCGTTCGATGTCGGACGGTTGATGCGGAACGAAACCGAAGATATTCCGCTGGTACGGCAGGATAGTCTGCACATTTATTCCGTCCGGGATTTGCGCGAGCCCTATTACGTCAGTATCGAGGGTGCTGTCAACCGGCCCGACACCATTTCGTACGTGGCCAATCTGACTGTTGCCGACCTGATTGCACTGGCGGGCGGTTTTCAGGAAGGTGCCACGCCCACCCGCATCGAGGTAGCCCGCCGGATTCGGGAAGACACCACGACAACAACCGGCCGCGAAACCGTGCAGATTTTTCAGTTTTCCATCGACCGGAGCTTAAACCTTCAACCGGCCGAAGCCCGGTTTTTGCTCAAACCGTTCGACGTGGTTTACGTGCGGACCTCGCCCCGGTATGAGCTTCAGCAGAATGTGGCGGTTTTTGGCGAAGTGATGCACCCCGGCAATTACGCCATCGAGTCGCGGTCGGAACGCATTTCAGATATTCTCCGGCGCGTCGGGGGCCTCAAACCGGAAGCATTCCTGCCGGGCACGCGCTTCTCCCGGCGGGGCGTCGTGATTGCCACGGACCTGGGCGCGATCCTGCAGGATCCGGGCGTTCCGGGCAACCTGCTGCTGGAAGTGGGCGATTCGATTATTATTCCGAAACGTCCCGAAACCGTATCCATTCAGGGCGCTGTCCTGAACCCATCGACGGTGGGCTATACGCAGGGATTCAGTTTCCGGGATTACGTGACCCAGGCAGGCGGCTATACCGATAATGCCCGGCACAAAAAAGCCTACGTCGTGTATGCCAACGGGTTGAAAGACCGAACCAAACGGTTTTTGTTTTTCCGAAAATACCCAAAAGTTGAACCAGGTTCACGGGTTATCGTGCCGTTCGGTCCGCTGACCGACGAACGACGGTTGACGCCGGGCGAACGCATTAGCCTGATTTCGGTCGTCGGAACGATGACCGTCACCCTGACAACCGTTATTCTAAATCTGATTCGAACCTTTTAAGCGTACCTTAGCGCAACGTTTAGAACGTCGCTCATGCCAGTAACAACGCAAACATCCACTGCCGGGCCCAAAATGGACGATGATCTGATTCAAATTCGGCCGGGTGACATCTGGAAGTTTCTCCAAAGCAGCCGCAAAGCCGTACTCCTTGGAGCGCTGGCTGGGATGCTGCTGGGTCTGTATTATGCTTTTTCGAAACCGGACGATTATAAAGCCGAAGTCATCGTCATGCCGGAAGCGTCGGCCAGTCCGGCGGGCGGAGCGGGTGGATTGGGTTCCCTGGCGGGTTTAGCCGGTATCAACCTCGACAATACGGGTGGCGATGCTATCCGGCCGGATTTGTTCCCGAATGTGCTGCAAAGCATTCCGTTTGCATTGCAGGTGCTCAAGCAGCCGGTGTATTCCAAAACGTACGGCACCACCATGCCGTTGCAGACGTACCTGAAACGGCAACAGCAGGAAACGGCTTTTCAGCGACTGACCGGCACCACGGATGATTCGCCCCCCGAAACCATAAAACCGGCTCCCGTAGCATTACCCGACCCGAAAAATTACAGCAAGGCGCTCCAGATCACACCCGAGCAGGAGGGACTGGCCGCTGCCCTGATCAAGCGCATCACGACGACTTACGAACGCCGAACCGGCATGGTGACCATCGAGGTCGTCATGCCCGATCCGGTGGTGGCCGCTACCGTCGCCCGGTTTTCGCTCGAATACCTGACGAACTATATTACCAGCTATCGGACCCAGAAGGTACGGAATCAGGAGCGGTTTCTGACGCAACAGGTCGCGCAGTCCCGGCGTCGGTACCAGGCTGCCGAAGTTGAACTGGAAAGTTACCGCGACCGCAACCGCAGTCTGTACAGCGGGCTGGCCCGGATCGCCGAGCAGCGGTTGCAGGCCGAGTTTATCCTGGCTCAGAACGTTTACAATGACCTCTCGCGGCAGTTGGAACAGACCAAAATCCGCGTCCAGGAAGAAACGCCGGTTTTCAAAATGCTCGAACCGCCCCGCATTCCGTTGCGGCCGAGCGGCCCCCGGCGAATGCTGTTTATTGTAGCCGCCCTCGTCGCCGGGATGGTTGGCGGTCTGGCGTGGACGTTTGTTAAAACCGTACTGGGACGCGTCAATGGTCCGCTGGCGTAAGTAAAGAAGGAAATAGTATACGGTTTTCCGTTGTGGCTTGGTGCCGTGAGGGGCAATGGAAAGAAGGAATAGCAAATAATGAATATTGAATAACGAATAGCGAAAACGGAAAACCGTAAACTGAATACTGAAAACCAGTTAAGCACGATGAAAAAAGCATTGATTTGTGGCGTTTCAGGGCAGGATGGGGCCTATCTGGCGCATTTGCTGTTGCAGAAGGGGTACGAAGTCTACGGCGGTTCGCGGGATGCTCAGATGTCATCGTTTCAGAACCTGACCCGGCTAAACATTCGATCGGACATTTCGCTGGTTTCGGTCAATATCAATGATTTCCGTAGTGTCTTGCAAACCCTGCTAAAAATCCGGCCCGACGAAGTGTATAACCTGGCAGGACAGAGTTCGGTGGGGTTGTCGTTTGAACAACCCGTGGAAACGCTGGAAAGTATCAGTGTCGGCACGCTGAATCTGCTGGAAGCCATCCGGTTCAGCGAATTACCGATCAAGTTGTACAACGCCGGATCGAGCGAATCGTTCGGTGATACGGGCCAACTGGCCGCCGACGAACGAACGCCCTTTCGGCCGCGCAGCCCGTATGGTGTGGCCAAAGCTGCCGCCTTCTGGCAGGTTGCCAACTACCGCGAAGCCTACCAGTTGTTTGCCAGCACCGGTATTCTGTTTAACCACGAATCCCCCCTGCGGCCGGAACGGTTTGTTACCCGCAAAATTGTAGCAGCCGCCTGCCGGATTGCCCAGGGCAGTACCGAAAAACTGACCCTGGGGAACATCGACATTGCCCGCGACTGGGGCTGGGCACCCGATTACGTGGAGGCCATGTGGCTGATGCTGCAACAACCCGAACCCGACGACTTTGTGATTGCGACGGGCCACACCCGGAAGTTGAAGGATTTTATTCGGACGGTTTTCGAACGCGTTGACCTGAACTGGGAAGATCATGTGCAGATAGACCCTTCCTTTTTCCGCCCGACCGACCTGGCCGAAGGAAACGCCAACCCGGCTAAAGCTTTCTGGCAATTTGGCTGGAAAGCCAAACATAAGATGGAGGAAGTAGCCCAGATGATGGTCGACGCGCAACTGAACGGCGTGTTTCACCCGACTGCTTCCTGACCCGACCGCATGATCGAAACAAGCCCCCGAAAGCTGAGTACAACCGCCCGGAAAGCCTTCGCCAACGCCGGATGGGTGTTTTTCGACCGGATTTTCCGGATGGCGACGGCGCTACTGGTGGGCGTCTGGTCGGCGCGGTACCTGGGGCCGGAGCAGTTCGGTTTGCTCAACTTTGCCAACGTCTTCCCAACGGTTCTGACGTCGCTGGCGGGCTTAGGTTTGGCCAATGTGCTGGTGACGGAACTGGTTCGCAACAAGGATTATACCGAAAACCAGCTCCTGGGAACCGCCTTCCTCCTGCGGCTCCTGGCCGGAACGGTTTCGTTGCTGGCCATTGCGGTGACGGCCCGCATCCTGTACAGCGACCAGCCAGTCTTGCAGGCCATGATTCTGTTTACCAGTTCGGTGCTGGTTTGTCAGAGCGTGGATGTGATCGACCTGTATTTCCAGTCGCGGGTCAAGTCGAAGCTGTCGGTGATTGCCAAATCGACAGCTTTTGCCCTTTCGACGGGTCTGCGGGTCTATTTTCTGGCCAATGAGTTTGGTCTGCTCGCCTTTTCATCCGTTGTATTTGTCGAAGCCGCGCTTTCGGCCCTGATTCTGCTGGTGATTTACAACCGGCAGGAGGGTCAATACCTGGTGCAATGGCGCTTCAATCGGCAGTTGGCGGTTCTGCTTCTGCAGTTAGCCTGGCCGCTGATGGTATCGGAGTTTTTCATCTTCATCTACATGCGGTGCGACCAATTTATGCTGAAAGAACTGGCGACCAACCTCGAACTGGGCAAGTTCAGTGCGGCCTTGCGGCTCTCGGAAGTCTGGTATTTCATTGCAACGGCGCTCACCTCGTCGTTTTACCCAACCATTGTCCGCCTGAAAACCGAGAATGAGGAAGCCTTCCAGCGGGCGTATCGGAACTTGCTAAGCCTGCTGATCTTCATCAGTCTGCTGATTGCCGTGTTCATAACGTTTTCGGCTCCCTGGCTCATTCAGTTCCTGTACGGCCAGCAGTATCGCGGAGTCGACGACATTCTGGTGATTCACATCTGGTCAGCGGTTTTTGTATTCATGGGTGTGGGCAGTAGTTACTGGTTTGTCATTCACAATAAACAGCGTTTGCTACTGCTCAAAACCATCATGGGCGCAGTGCTCAATATCCTGCTCAATTTTTTCCTGATTCCCCGGTATGGTGCCGTCGGCACCTCCATCGCCACTCTGATCGCCCAACTGACGACTTCGTACCTGATGAATTACGTCATCAGCCAGGCCCGTCCGGTTTTTTTCGCCCAAACCAGTGCTTTCCTCGACACGCTGAAGCTAACATTTCTACGGGAACGGATCAATCGGATGATCTAGATTCAACGCTATTGCAACTATGCCAGCAATATAATCCACTGATTATCAATATACAAATTCGGCAATACACTTTTTAACCTCCGATAAACAAACCGTCTACTTGTTCGGCCACAGTGGTAATTTGTACAACAACACTGGCAACCATTCGGGCCGAAATCCTGTCTAAAAAATAACGGTTGCATTCTGTTGTCTGATTATGTGTTGTCAAAAATGTCCGGACCTCATATTGCTTCCCTTACAATTGGCGTTACTTGTTTATAGGGGATCAAGCGAAGAGGCTTTTTCTTGAGCTATAACTTACCTCATCGTAATGATGCATTTTGACGTTCCTATCCTATTTCTCTTATTTAACCGACCCGTTGTTGCCCGTCGGGTTTTTGAACGTATCCGCGAACTCCAGCCCCGCGAACTGTTTGTTTCGGTGGATGGGCCGCGTCCAAACCATCCGACCGATGCCCAGAATGTAGCCGAATGTCTCGCGCTGCTTGACGAAATCGACTGGCCGTGTTCGGTACACCGACTGGTGCAAAACCAGAACCTGGGCTGTCGCCGGGCGGTCAGTACGGCTATTACCTGGTTTTTCCGGCAGGTCGAAATGGGCATCATTCTGGAAGACGATTGTTTGCCCGACCCTACCTTTTTTACGTTCTGCCGCGAAAATCTGCACTACCATCGCCACAACTCAACCATCATGCACATCGGGGGTATCAATCTCCAAAACGGGCAATGGCACGGCGATGGATCGTACTTTTACTCGAAAATCTGCCATGTTTGGGGATGGGCCTCCTGGCGCCGGGCCTGGGAAAAGTACGATGGTTCGCTGAAATCGTACCCGGATTTCCGGAAGCAAAACCGGATTGCCGACCTCTTTGCCGACCGGCTGGTGCAGGAATACTGGATAGATGCCTTCGATGGTGTGCACGAAGGGCGAATCAGCAGTTGGGCCTATCCCTGGTGCTACACCATCTGGATCAATAACGGCCTTTGCATTTCACCCAACCAGAACCTGGTTTCCAACATCGGTTTCGGCGACGAAGCCACCCATACGGTAGACGCTGACGGCTCGCTTTCCAACGTGCCTCTGCAACCGCTGACCGAGGTCCGTCACCCCAGTTTTCTGATCGAGAACATCACCGCCACGGAATACTCCAACAACCATTACTTCAAAAAACCGACCTGGGTAACCATTAAAGCCGAAGGACTGAAAAGACGACTTGGCCTGAAGACCTGAGGGGTCATAGATGGGTCGTCGGCTGCCGGTTCGAATTTAATTTTTCTTAGTTCCGATTAGCTGTAACCGGTGAGCTGTCGTCGGGGTACTGGAAGCCTATTGAAAATAGACAAGAGATCACCTTTTTTGGTAATTTTATTGTTTATTTTGTAACTACCATCGCCTAAAATTAGCAAGATAAAGTGACACCGCTCCCGGCTCCTCAAGTTGACGTGCCTCCCCCCTTCGACGTGCCCGTTCTTTTTATTTTGTTTAACCGCCCTGCGCTGGCCCGCCGGGTTTTTGAACGGATTCGTCAAATTCAACCCCGCGAACTGTTTTTGGCCATCGATGGTCCTCGCCCCAACCACCCTACCGATCCTGAGCGGGTGGCGCAGTGCCTGGCCTTGCTCGACGAAGTTGACTGGCCCTGCCAGATTCAGCTACTAACGCAGGAGCAGAACCTGGGCTGTCGCCGGGCGGTCAGTACGGCCATTACCTGGTTTTTTCGGCAGGTCGAAATGGGCATCATTCTGGAGGATGACTGCCTGCCCGACCCTACTTTCTTTACCTTCTGCCGCGAAAACCTGCACTACCACCGCGACAACACGGCGATCATGCACATCGGGGGCGTCAACCTGCACAACGGCCGGTGGTATGGGAAGGGCTCGTATTTTTACACCAAGATCTGTCACGTCTGGGGATGGGCCTCCTGGCGCCGGGCCTGGGCGAATTATGACGTGGACATGACGACCTACCCGGATTTCAAAAGCCAGAAGCTCATCACGGATATTTTCACCGATCCGCAGGTGCAGCAGTTCTGGACGGAGTCATTCGACGGCACGTTTGCCGGCCTGATCGATACCTGGGATTTTCAGTGGTGTTACACCATCTGGACCCATAACGGCCTCTGTATCAATCCAAACCAAAACCTGATTTCAAACATCGGTTTCGGCATTGACGCCACTCATACTCGGGAGAACAACGAGATTTTTTCAAACAGACCCGTCCAACCGTTGAACGAAATCGTTCATCCACGGTTTATCATTGAAAACCGTCAGGCCACGGAGTATTCTTTACAGAATTATTTTCGAAAACTAACCCGGTTGAAACGGCGGGTGGAAGAAATAAAAAAGAAAACCGGGCTGGTAAACATGAAAACCACGTTCAAGAAGCATCTGCTTCCTTGAAACACCTCTGCATGAACATCTTTTTTGATCACCAAACCTTCTCTCAACAAAATTACGGCGGCATCTCCCGATACTTCTGCGAACTGATTGCCGGTATCAACCAGCAACCGACCGACCACCAGGCTCACTTATCCCTCCTGGTTTCTAATAATGCTCATTTGCAGGAAAAGGGACTCGGGACGGTATCTTTCTTCCCGAACCTGCCGTTTCACAGAACCCAGCCCTTTATTTACAAACTCAACAAAGCCTTCAACCGGCTGGAGATGCGCACTCGGTCGTACGATGTCTTCCATGCCACCTATTACGAGCCTTATTTCCTCGAACACATCCGGAAACGGCCCGTTGTGGTAACATTTCTGGATATGATTCACGAAAAGTACCACACGGTTTTTCCCGAACTGGCCGCCGATCATCAGGTCATGGCCTGGAAAAAAGAAATTGTTAACCGGGCCTCGGCCATCATTGCCATTTCGGAAAACACCAAACGGGATTTGATCGACTATTACCGGATTCCGCCGGAGCGCATCCGGGTGATTTACCTGGGCTCATCAGTGTCGGTTGAGCAGGTTACTCCTGAGACGACCACCGAGTCACCTTACCTGTTGTTTGTGGGCAATCGCGGCATATACAAGAATTTCGAGCCGTTCCTCCGGGCGGTTGCGCCCTTGCTCCGGGCCCATCAGGTTCGGCTGGTCTGCGCGGGTGGAGGAGCCTTTACACCCCGGGAAATTGCCATCCTGCAGGAACTCATGGTGACTCAACTCGTTGAACATAAACCCATTACGGATACCACTTTACGTCAACTATACAGCCGGGCGCTCGCCTTTGTTTTTCCTTCACTGTATGAGGGCTTTGGTATTCCGGTGCTGGAAGCCTTTGCCTGCAACTGCCCCATCCTGCTCAGCAACCGGAGTTCACTACCCGAAATTGCCGGTTCGGCCGCCCTTTATTTTGATCCGGACGATGCGGTTTCCATGCAGCAGGCCACCGAACGGATGCTGACGGATGCCCGTCTGCGACAGACACTTCGTCAACAGGGGCATCAGCAATTGCTTCAATTTTCGTGGGAAAAAACCGTCCGGGAAACCCTCGACCTGTACCAGCGCTTATAGTAACTTTTTGCCCGCTTACGAAGACTGTTCCCGGATAAAACCGCTGCCGAACCGCAATTTTCTATCTTTGCCCGTTCGTTTATGATGAAAACCAGCGATAAACACGTAGTCCTTTCATAAAAAAGGATGCGTTTCAGGATTATGATTGGGAAAATCCTTAGGAAAATCCAGTTTTTTTCGAGCCTGTTGCAACAAACGCGGCAGGAAGTCTACGACAACCGCGTTCTGCTGGGGAAGCTTCTTTCGATGCAACTCCAGACGGTTCATTCCCTTCAGGATGCGGAATACAAAGTTTTTTCGCAATACGGCGACGATGGCATCATTCAATACCTGATCAAAACGGCGGCTATTCGTTCACATAGTTTTGTCGAATTCGGGGTGGAGACCTACGTGGAGTCCAACACGCGTTTTTTGCTGATCAACAACAACTGGAAGGGCCTGGTACTCGACGGCAGCCCACAGAATATCGCCTACATTCAGGCCGATCCGTTTTTCTGGCAACACCACCTGATTGCGAAACAATCTTTCATCACCGCCGAAAATATCAACGTGCTCCTGGCCGACAACGGTTTTGCCGGGCCGTTGGGGTTACTGAGTATCGACATCGACGGGAATGATTACTGGGTCTGGAAAGCCATCCAGGTGGTGGACCCGGATATTGTTATCGTTGAATACAACAGCCTGTTCGGGGCCGAACGGGCCATTACGGTGCCTTACCAGCCGGATTTCGTGCGCAGCAAGGCCCACTACAGCCATTTGTATTTCGGAACATCGCTGGCGGCCCTCTGCGATCTGGCCGCTGAAAAAGGGTATTCGCTGGTGGGTTGCAACAGTGTCGGCCTGAATGCTTACTTTGTAAAAAATAGCCAGTTAGGAGTTTTAAAACCGCTCACGGCCGCTGAAGGGTACGTTTACTCCAAGTTTCGGGAAGCCCGCGACCCGAACGGCAACCTGACTTACGCAACCGGTGACGACCGGGTTACCATCATCCGGGGACTGCCGGTTTTTAACACCCGAACCCAAACGACCGAACCGTTTTAAGCGGCCCGTTTATTTGTTTTTTTGACGCCCTTCGTTGGATTCGCCTATGCCGCCCCTGGTTTCCATCATCACGGTCAGTTACAACAGCCAGAAACACATCGAACAAACCATTCAATCCGTTCTGAATCAGACGCATGATCGGATCGAATATATTTTGGTTGATGGGAAATCGACTGACCAGACCGTGGCCATCATCGAGCGGTATGCGCGGCAGTTTCCGGCCAAAATCCGGTACATTTCCGAACCCGACACCGGTATTTACAACGCCATGAACAAGGGCATCCGGCTGGCAACCGGCGAGTTGATCGGAATCATCAATAGCGACGACTGGTACGAATCCGACGCTGTCGAGCGCGTGGTTAGCGCCTACCAGCAATCCGGCCCGGCGGTTTTCCACGGTATTCAGCGGACGTTTGTGGATGATCAGGAAGCGTTTCTGATTCAGACGTACGCCAGCCAGCTTCCGAAGGGCAATATCGAACACCCGACCTGCTTTGTACCGGCTTCGTTTTACCAGCAGTACGGTTTGTTTTCGGAGCAATACCGGTACGTGAGCGACTACGAGTTGATGCTGCGGTTTCGTCAAAATCAGGTTCCATTTATTTCCCTTAACGTCATTCTCAGTAACTTTCGGCAGGGCGGGGCTTCCCACCGACCGGAAGCCGTCTGGGAGAATCTGCATTTATGGTACGAAAAGGGAATGCTGACGCGCCGGCAATACCTGACCTGGCTTTATAAAGATAAATTAAACGTATTCACCAAACGACTAACCGGCCGCGTGCGATGAGAATCAGTACCCTGCTCTATATCGCCCTGCTGATCGGTTTGTTCGGGACCGTCACGAACCTGATCTTTATCAGCCCGCTGCCATCGATTCTGGCGCTGGCGGTGCTGCCGTATTTGCTGCTCCGACACACGGTTTTGGTCATTCCCCGGTTCATCTACTACCTCTATATTTATTTTCTGTATTCGCTGGCCGGGGTGCTGATTTATTACCCGCCTTCGCTCTGGAATTTTGGTTTTTACCGCTACGACGGCAATTTCATCATTTCGTACCTGCCGCTGCTACTGGTTTTCTTTTTCTCCTATAACATTCCCGTCGACCGGCTTTTCAAGCGGTTTCTGGTTTTTGCAACACTCATCAACGGCATCGCCTTTGCCCTGAATCTGGCCTTCTCCCGGTTTGCAGCCCTCTATGACTGGACCAATCCGGAATACTTTTTCCACGGTTTTTTCAAAAGCACCAACGGCGCGGGCGGTTTTATCAGCATTGTGCTGTCACTGAACATTGTCCTGTATTGGCAGGAACGCAAACGAAAATGGCTGCTGCTGATCCTGATCAACTTCGTTTTTCTGGTAGCCACAACTTCACGGGGTTCCATTCTGGGGTTGGTAGCCGGTTTTGCGTTTTATTTTTTCGACCGGACCAACCGAGCGTACCTGATCCGGTTGGCACTTTTCGGCATTGTAGCCGTGCAGTGCGCGGTGTTGTCGTACACCTATCCGTTGTATGATCTTTACGTCCGTGATGCCGACCTGAGCGAAGCGGGGGCCAGCACCTACATTTCTCCGCTGTTTGGCGAAGTCAGTACCAAATCGGCCAACATTGCCATCCGGGCGGTCGAAACCTGGCCCCGGGCGGTCGATTGTTTCCTGCATTCGCCCCTGATCGGCACCGGTTTTGGCTCGGTCAACGACATTCCGCTGCGGTATAAAGGTATTCCGTACGTGCTGAGTCTCAATGACCAGCCGAAGAAAGAATTTAACGACGCCCACGCTCACCACTCCTACCTGCACATTTTGGGCGAACAAGGACTGGTGGGGCTGGCAATTTTTCTGGTCTTCTGGTACGCGTTATACCGATATTTGAAGAAAGGTCCCGAAAGCATTGTGCAAAAATTTCTGCTGGTTTCGTATTTCAATCTGTCGGTGATGAGCTTCACCGAACACCGGATTACGTCGCCTTCCAATGCGCTGCCGCTGGTGATTGCGCTGTGCCTTTACATCCTCAAACGAAATTTCGATACTAAACAAGTGAACGCTGCGGTTAGTATAGTAGATAGTTAGACAAGAGACAACCTATGAAAGGCTAATCTGGTCGATGGTTGGGTCTTTTTCTTCATTTGTCTACGGTTATCAGAGTGTGGAAAGCAACCACTAACTTTACAGCCGCTCAATTTTTTCTGTATGAATCATAAATCAGTTGTAGTCAATGCCCGGTTTCTGACGCAGCCCATTACGGGCACGCAACGCGTCGGGATCGAACTCGGGATGCGACTCCGGAAACTTCTTCCCGATATTACGTTTTTAACTCCGCATAATATTCTGCAAAACGACATTGCAAACGATCTGGGTGCCACGGTTTACGGACGCAGCAAAGGCTATATCTGGGAACAGATCGAAATGCCGATGTACCTCCGGACACAGGGAAGCCCCCTGCTGCTGAACCTCTGCAATACCGCCCCGATCGTATACAGTAACAAGATTGTGACGGTATTGGACCTGTCGTTTCACCGCCACCCGGAATGGTTCTCAAAAAAGTTTTCAATGCTTTATAACTTTACGGTGCCCCGCATTGTCAAGTCGGCGCATAAAGTTCTGACCATCAGCGAGTATTCTCTGAACGACTTACATCAGTTTTACCACGTTCCGAAGTCGGCGCTGGACATTATCTACCCGAGTATTTCGGACATTTTCCGGTATCCACCCGCCGTCAAAGGCGAAAATCAATACGGCAAATACATCCTGGCGGTTTCATCACTCGATCCGCGCAAAAACTTCAAGGGGCTGATCCAGGCGTTTCAGCAAGCCAACTTTTCGGATGCCAGGCTGGTGATTGTCGGGGCTGCCCATAAAGTATTTGCCGACACGGGGTTGAAAGAGTTGATCGAGAATGACCCGTCCATCATTTTCACGGGCTACGTCAGCGACGAACAACTGGTCAATCTGTACCAGCACGCGCTGTTTTTCGCCTATCCGTCGTATTTCGAAGGCTTCGGCATTCCTCCGCTCGAAGCCATGTCGTGCGGCTGCGCCACGCTGGTGTCCGATACGACGAGCCTGCCCGAAGTCTGCGCAGATGCCAGCGTCTACGTCGATCCCTACGACATCGGCAGCATCCGTGACGGACTAATCAAGCTATACAGCGACGAAAATCTCCGGCGAAGTCTGGTCGAGAAAGGCCGCAGCCGGGTCGAACACTTTAGCTGGGACCGATCGGCCCAAAAACTCGCCGGGATTATTTCAGAATTACACCAAAGACACTAGGCCTAAGACAAGGGACGCTGGACGAGCGGCAATGTAACCCCTGCTTTTCAGGTCTCTTGTCTCTTGTCTCACTTCTCTTGTCTAAGCATGCTTGATAAAAAGATCGCGCTGGTTCATGAATGGTTGGTCACCTTTGCCGGTTCGGAAAGTGTGGTCGAACAGATGCTGGCGCTCTACCCGCAAAGCGACCTGTTTACGCTGGTCGATTACCTGCCCGACGCGCAGCGCCCGCTCGTGCAGGGCAAACGGGCCACGACGAGCTTTATCCAGAAACTGCCCTGGGCGAAGTCCAAATACCGCTCTTACCTGCCGCTGATGCCGCTGGCCGTCGAGCAGTTCGACCTCAGCGCCTACGATGTTATCCTGTCGAGCAGCCATGCCGTAGCGAAAGGCGTGCTGACCGGCCCCAACCAGCTTCACATCTGCTATTGCCACTCGCCCATGCGCTACGCCTGGGACCTGTACCACCAGTACCTGAACGAAAGCGGCCTGAAAACCGGCTTGAGTGGCGCGGTTGCCAAGCTGATTCTACACTACATCCGGCTCTGGGATTACCAGTCGGCCCAGCGAGTCGATTATTTTGTGGCTAACTCCCGCTACATCGCCCGGCGGATTCGCAAGGTGTACGGCCGCGACGCCCACGTTATATATCCCCCTGTCGATACGGAGCTGTTTACACTTGACGCCCGGAAAGACAACTACTACCTTACGGCGTCGCGGATGGTGCCATACAAAAAAATCAACTTGATCGTTGAAGCTTTCGCGGCCATGCCCGACAAACGGCTGGTGGTGGTTGGCGACGGTCCCGATTTCGACAAGATCAAACGGCTGGCCACGCCCAACATTGAATTGGTCGGTTTTCAGCCCAACAATTCGCTCACCTTGTACATGCAAAAGGCAAAAGCGTTTATCTTTGCCGCCGAAGAAGACTTCGGGATTACGCCCGTCGAAGCGCAGGCCTGCGGAACACCGGTGCTGGCTTTCGGAAAAGGGGGAGTTCGGGAGTCGGTTATCGATCAAAAAACCGGCTTATTTTTCAACCGGCAGGAGGTTACTTCGCTTCGGGAATGTGTCCGGCGATTCGAACAAAATGCCGACCAATTCGACCCGGTATTGATCCGCCAGCACGCCGAAGGATTCAGTCGTGCCAATTTCCAACAGGCATTTGAACAGTTTGTTTCAGCCAAACTTACCGAATGGTAGGTAAAGTATAAAATCTTGTAAAGATCTGATTATTAAATAGAACTATAGCAAGAATTTGGTAAGCGGTTTGCCCTTAGGATAAATAATGCTGTATTTTTCAATAATTTTCGGCTGAATATCGTACAAATAAGGTGAACTTGAAGTTATGGAGAGAAGTCGGCTGACCGGCCCGTCTTTTTATAATAAGTCCTTATTTTATTGATCACGAATTCAAGCGAGGGGGATCAGAATGGCAAGTTAGTAGCCTATCCGGGTAGCCGCTGTTCCGAACGAATTGTCCATGAAACACCGGTTTTCATTCTTACTGCGTCCGTTTAGTGCAACAATGGATATCGTTTTCCTGGATATCTGTTTTGCCCTGGCCTATCGTCTGAAATTTGGTTCGACCGAGTCGCTTTTTAACGAGCCTTACGTCAATCTGTTCTGGTTCATCAATGCCGCCTGGCTCTTAATCCTGATCCTGAACAAACCGTACAATTTTTCCCGCCTGACTTTCACGATCCAGAACCTGCTGGTCGGCCTGGCCAAATTGATTGGTTTGCACATTGCGCTGGTGTCGGTTTTCTGGGTATTTACGAAAGGCGGTTTTTCGTATTCCCGCGAACACCTGCTGCTGACATACGTGCTGTTTCTGTGTGCCGGGTCGCTCTGGCGCGCCGTAGTGTTGATTTTGCTGAAGACCTACCGGGCAATGGGATACAACACCCGGCGGTTTGTGGTGGTTGGCTACGGCCCGCTTTCCCGCAGCATTCAGACGTTTTACCAGATGTATCCGGAAATCGGATTCAAGTTTTACGGGTATTTCGATAAACTAACGCCCGAAAATGCGGCTTCCCTGCGGGGTGATTACAGCTACCTGAAGGAATACATCATTCGGAACGAAATTGACTGCGTGTACTGCTGCTTGCCCTACATCCAAACCGAACAACTGCGCGAAATCATGAATTTTTCGGAGGAAGCCAGTTATCAGGTCAAACTGATTGTGGATTTTAAGGGCTTCCTGACGAAAGGCGTCACGGTCGAGTACCACGATGTTCAGCCCGTGATCAGCATGTCGACGCATTACCTCGATGACTTGCAGGTGAATGTGTTCAAGCGGGCATTCGACATTGTGTTTTCGGCCAGTGTGCTGGCTTTCGGAGCCCCGGTTTTTCTGCTGGTGGCGCTGATAACGAAACTCAGCTCGAAAGGGCCGGTTTTTTACTCGCAGGAACGGATCGGGAAATGGGGACGGCCGTTTCACATTCATAAATTCCGCAGCATGTATCCCGATGCCGAACGCTGCGGTCCAGCGCTTTCGTCGGGGGATAACGACGAGCGGATCACACCCTGGGGGAAATTCATGCGAAAAACCCGGCTGGACGAGTTACCGCAGTTTTACAATGTGCTGAAAGGCGATATGTCGGTGGTAGGGCCGCGTCCGGAACGGCAGTATTTCATTGATCAGATCATTGAAAAATCGCCGGAATATAAGTATTTGTTGATGGTTAAACCGGGGATTACGTCCATCGGGCAGATTAAGTTCGGTTATGCCGAAAATGTGGAGGAGATGGTGCAGCGCCTGTGGTATGACCTGGAGTATTTGCAAAATGTCTCTTTCTCGACCGATGTCTGGCTCATCGTTCAGACGGTTCGGGTCATGGTGCAGGGACGAGGAAAATAAACGTGTTGTGTCTCTAATCGATTTTATGAAAAGTAAAGCCGGATTGCTGTTCCTGTGCTACGCATGCTTTCTCCATCCGGTTGTTGCCCAACGGGCCTATTTTCCCAAAACAACCCGGTACGATGTACAGGCCGGGGCGTATGTGTCGTCCGGTGACCGGACGCCGTTCTGGCTCCGGGCCAATCAATTCGGTATTGTACCCACGACAACCCCCGCAGCCACACTTCGCGTCGGGATTTCGTCCGATTATGGAGTTGCCGTTTTAGATAGTGGCCTCGTGCGCCAGAAAAAATTTGACTGGGGCTACGGCGTTGAGGTAGTCGGCAATGTAGCCGGGAAAACGAAAGTTCTCCTGCCGGAAGCCTACGTTAAGGCCCGCTACGGAAGCATCGAGTTTTACGCGGGTCGTCGCCGGAATGTATACGGCCTGATGGATACCACGCTGACGTCCGGTTCGTATGCCTGGTCGGGCAATGCCCTGCCGATTCCGGTGATCCAGATCGGTACGCGCGGGTTTGTTCCGCTTCCGTTCACCAATAACTTTGTGGCTATCAACGCCTTTTATAACCACGGCTGGTTCGATAACGACCGCATTGTTCGGGACACCTACCTCCATCAGAAAGCCTTATACGGACGGTTGGGAAAACCGGATTCAAAAGTGAAGTTCTATGCCGGCATCAATCACCAGGTGCAATGGGCGGGGTATTCCGATAAAATTTCGCCGGATTTTACGAATAATGGCTACCTGCCTTCGAGTCTGCAAAGCTACTGGTTTGTGGTTACCTCGCACCGCAACTCGAACAAGATCGATACCACCCTGCCGAGTTTTGAAGAAAACCGGGTTGGAAATCACCTTGGTACCGTCGATCTGGCGCTTGAGGTCGACTTTGGCGCGCTCAACGTACTCATGTATCGCCAAAGCATGTACGACGACGGCTCGTTGTTTTACCTGACGAATATCCGCGATGGCTTGCAGGGGATTCGTTTTAAAAACACCCGGGAGGAACGTTCGTTTTTCTCGATCAATGAGTTTCTGGCCGAGTTTCTGTACACCAAAAACCAGGGTGGTCCCGTCTTTTTAATCGATAATCCCGCCAAGCGCGGTCGGGATAACTACTTCAATCATTCCCAATATGTCGATGGCTGGGTCTATCAGGGACGCACGATTGGTACTCCTTTTATGACGCCGGGAACGGATGTGCGGGCCGGTTTGCCCAACGGGGCCATTGGCAACAACCGGGTCAGCCTGCTGCATTTTGGGCTGTCGGGTGCGTTGGGTCGGGTTCAGTGGCTCGGAAAGCTTTCTTATAGCGACAACATCGGCACCTACAACGAGCCGTATCCGAAGACAAAGCAGTGGTCGACTTTATTCAGCCTGGTAGCTCCGGTCGACCTGGGCGGTTTGGGCGAGTTCCAGATTAACGCATCGTTCGCGAATGATTACGGGAAGTTGCTCTACAACTCGGCGGGTGGCTATCTGGGTATTCGGAAAGTCATCAACTCACGGTAATACAACTTACAGATTACATTAAAAAAGGGGCTCTCGTCGACGAGAGCCCCCTTTTTTAATGATGTTATCAGAAATGCCTGTCACCCGGTTCACGACGGCCCAGCATCACGGCCCCGACCATGGCAACCAGCAACAAGACCGACGCCAGCTCAAACGGTAACAAATAATCTTTGTATAGAACCATGCCAAGCCCCTCTACCAGACCGACTTCGGCAGTATAAGTAGACGGATTATAGGTTGTCAGGGAAGCCGCCCGAAAAACCGCAACCAACACCACCAGCAAAACGCCCCCCACAACCACTGCCGCTAGCTTGGTCACGGTGGTTTTTGATTCTTCGTCTTCTTTTTTCAGGTTCAGAAACATAATGACGAACAGAAATAACACCATGATAGCCCCCGCGTAAACGATGATGTTGACGGCCGCCAGAAACTGGGCATTCAGCAAGATATAATGCCCCGAGAGCGTAAAAAATGTCAGGATCAGCGCCAATACACTGTGGATCGGGTTGCGGGCCGTGACCACAAACGAGGCACTCAGCAGCGTTATCGCGGTTAGTACGTAAAATAAAATTTCAGTAGGCTTCATTTTTTAGTGTTTAAGGTTTAACGTTTGAGGTTTAACGTTTTTCATCAAGAGCCTTAAACGTTAAACTTCAAACGTTAAACGAAAATTAGGATACTGATCGCGACAGTGACGGTTCCGTGGGCGTTGCCTGCACCTCTGGGTTGGTTCGGACATACCGGTCGTCGAGTTTCTCGACCAGTTTGTCTTTGCCGTAAATTACTTCGTCGCGTTCGGTAAAGACAGGTACCATCCGGTCGTGGCGCAGGTAAACGGCCTGTTTCGGACAGGCTTCTTCGCACAGTCCACAGAAGATGCACCGGAGCATATTGATTTCGTATACCGCTGCGTACTTTTCTTCCCGGTACAGGTTTTCTTCCCCTTTTTTCCGTTCGGCAGCGACCATCGAGATGGCTTCGGCCGGACAGGCTACGGCGCATAACCCGCAGGCCGTACAGCGTTCGCGACCGTCTTCGTCGCGCTTCAGGACGTGATGGCCCCGGAAAACCGGTCCTAAATACCGTTTTACCTCCGGATAAGCCACGGTGACTTTCTTGCCGAAGAAGTGCTTTATCGTAATGGCCAGCCCTTGCATGACCGCCGGAAGATACATCTTCTCGGCCAGCGTCATCTGCTTGTTACTGACTTGCTTGGATCGATTCGTTAATTGCATAAGGCGTGTCAAACGTTATCAGGATCGCTGGGGTTGAACGACTTCCTTGGGTGCCCGGGCCTGCGAAGCCACGGCCAGCACGACCATGACAATCACAATAACCCAGCTAGCGTACTTAATGTCAAACAACAACCCAAAACCGGTTACCACGATATTCAAAACCGAGAGCGGAATAAAGCTTTTCCAGCCCAGGTTCATCAGTTGATCATACCGGAACCGGGGCAGTGTCCAGCGAACCCACATGAAAAAGAAAATAAAGAAAAAGATTTTGCCAAACAGCACGAGCGTACCGATCAGCGTCGCCAGGTTATGGCCGGTTGCCGCACCCAGGGAACCGGTCAGGGTTTCGCGTACCCAGTCCATCCCGGGGTAGTTGTACCCGCCGAAATACAGAGACGAAATAACCGCCGACGACACAAACATGTTGATGTACTCGGCAAACAGGTAAAAACCGAGTTTCATGGAACTGTACTCGGTATGATAACCGCCTACCAGTTCGGTTTCGCACTCCGGCAGGTCGAACGGGGTCCGGTTACATTCGGCAAACGCGCAGGTCAGGAAGATGATAAAGCCCAGCGGCTGGTTGAAGACGTTCCAGGCAATGCCGTGCTGCTCGGCCACAATCGCCCGAATCGACAGCGAACCGGTCATCATCAGGATGGCGATGATCGACAAGCCAAAGGCAATTTCGTAGCTGATGTTCTGCGAAGCGGCCCGGATCGCGCCCAGCAGGGAGAATTTGTTGTTGGAAGCCCAACCGCCGACCATCAAACCGTAAACCCCCAGCGACACGACACCGAAGATATACAGAATGCCAATATTGATTTCAATGCCCTGAACCGGAATCAGCAGATCATCGAATCGGATGCTTTCGCCGAACGGAATCACCGCACTCGACATCAGGGCCGTCAGAATCGCCAGACAGGGGCCGAGGATAAACAGCCATTTGTTGGCCTGCGAAGGAATGAAATCTTCCTTGAAGAACATCTTTCCGGCATCAGCCAGCGGCTGGAAAATACCGCCCGGTCCGGCCCGGTTTGGCCCAAAGCGAATCTGGATAAAACCCGCGACTTTCCGTTCCGCCCAGGTCGAGTACATGGCAATCAGCAGTGTCACGCCAAAAAGGACGAGAATGATGATCGCTTTAATGATGAGTTCGGTCAAATTCATTTTTAAAGATGTTAGATGTGAGACAAGAGACTTTACATCTTTTGTCTATCCTCTCTTGTCTATTTCACGGTTCGGGATCGTTGGCATGCGGTAAAACCGGCGCAAACCGTTCTGGAGGAAGTTGCTGAATACCCAGTTGCGACGTGTCGCGTTCTTCATGCACATCGGTATACGTGGCAGCCGCCAGTTTTTTCTGGAAATCCGGAATAACCGTATCCCGCCGGTACTTGTTGGCCGAGATCACCGAACTGCGCGATACCTTCGTCGGGCCTTCAATCACCCAGTCACTGGTTTTCTTTTTCTCGAACCGGCAGGTGTTGCAGATAAACTCGGTTACTTCGTTCCACTCGTTTTTCCGGGCCGTCACCCGAATGACTTCCTCACCCCGGTACCAGAGCGTCACGTTGCCGGAGCAGGTTGGGCAGTCGCGGTGCGCATCCACCGGTTTGGTAAACCAGACCCGGTTTTTAAACCGGTACGTTTTGTCGGTCAGCGCGCCCACCGGACACACGTCGATGACGTTTCCGGAGAAGTCATTATCAATGGCTTTCTCGATGTATGTACTGATTTCGGCCGCATCACCCCGGCCCATCACACCATGCACGCGTTTCTGCGTAATCTGATCGGCGGTATACACACAGCGGTAGCACAGAATGCAGCGCGTCATGTGCAATTGGATGTACGGACCAATGTCGTGCTTCTCGAACGTCCGGCGCTCTTCCTCGTAGCGGGTCGTTGCCATGCCGTGGTTGAACGCAAAGTTCTGCAAATCGCACTCGCCAGCCTGGTCGCAAACGGGGCAATCGAGCGGGTGGTTGATGAGCAGAAACTCCACGATGGCTTTCCGGGTGTTCAGCACTTGCTCGCTGGAGCGGTTTTCGACCACCATCCCATCCTGAACGGGTGTGATGCAGGACGCCACCAGTTTCGGCATCGGGCGCGGGTCTTTGGCCGAACCGGCCGCCACCCGAACCAGACAGGCCCGGCACTTGCCGCCACTGCCTTTCAGGGGTTGGTAGTAGCACATGGCCGGTGGGGCCACATCGCCACCGATTTTCCGGGCCGCCTGCAAAATGGTCGTTCCGGGTTCCACCTCGACTTCAATCCCGTCGATGGTGACTTTAAACAGTTGAGGTTGTGTATTTTCCATGTAACTAAGGCTCGTAGGTTGTAATAAGCTCAAGTGCCTTTTTTTTCACCTGTTCGGTATCGATCATACCGGCTAGTTGTGCGGCTGAATAAATTCCTTCAAAAGCTTCGTGGGCAGCATCTTTCAGGGCGCGGGTAAATCGTTCCTCTACCGCTTCCCGTAGTTCATCATGTGTCAAATAAAATCCGCCCGCTTTCCGACGCTTATTGGAAACATATATACCGTCCAGCGCATTGTCGATCGAATGATCCCATGACCGGGTCGTCCGTTTTTCGGCCTGCTGTTTGATTAAATGAATCAATAAGACGAGAACATAGGCTTCTATTTTTGTAATCTTGTCATCCTTCGCCATTTCCTCCATTTCATCAATGAGCGCGAGAGCACTTTGATAATCATGCTCTTCGACCATTTTCCGTAACAGCAGTATTTCTTCCATAGCGTCGAATGATTAATTGTGTTTACGCTTACACCAGCGCCATATCACCTTTGAAAACCGCGCCCGGCCGCGTAGCTTCGGACGGATTGGTGATGTGCCACTCGAACTCGTCGCGGAAGTGCCGAATGGCGCTCCCGACGGGCCAGGCAGCCGCATCGCCCAGCGGGCAGATGGTGTTTCCTTCAATCTTTTTAGCCACATCGACCAGCAGATCGATGTCGTGCATGTTGCCGTGCCCGTATTCGATCCGGTGCAGGACTCGCTCCATCCAGCCGGTTCCTTCCCGGCAGGGGCTACACTGCCCGCAAGATTCGTGGTGGTAAAACCGGGAGAAGTTCCAGGTATTCCGGACGATGCAGGCCGTTTCGTCGAAGACAATAAAACCGCCCGAACCGAGCATGGTTCCCGTCTGAAAACCGCCCTCAGCCAGCGATTCGTAGCTCATCAGGCGCGGGTCGCCGTTGGCCAGTTTCAGAATCAGGTTGGCGGGCAGAATCGGGACGGATGACCCACCGGCCACGACCGCTTTCAGGTGGTGACCGTCGCGAATACCGCCACACCATTCATCGGAGTAAATAAATTCTTCAACCGGTACGCCCAGCTCGATTTCGTACACACCCGGTTTTTTGATGTGGCCCGATGCTGAAATCAGCTTCGTTCCCGTACTCCGGCCGACACCAATCGCGGCATAGGCATCGCCCCCGTTGTTAACGATCCACGATGTGGTGGCAATCGACTCGACATTGTTCACCACCGTCGGACTCTGGTAAAGCCCCTTGACGGCCGGGAACGGCGGTTTGTTACGCGGATTCCCACGTTTGCCTTCCAGCGATTCCAGCAGGGCGGTTTCTTCCCCGCAGATGTAGGCTCCCCCGCCCGGCTGAACGACCAGTTCCAGATCGTAGCCCGAACCGAGGATGTTTTTTCCGAGAAAACCGGCCGCTTTCGCTTCGGCAATGGCTTTTTCGAGAATATGAATCACATACATCAACTCGCCCCGCACGTAGATGAACGACTTATTGGCACCCAGGGCGTAGCTCGAAATGATCATTCCTTCCACCAGCAGGTGCGGAATGTTTTTCATCAGGTAGTGATCCTTGAAGGTACCGGGCTCCGATTCGTCGGCGTTACAGACCAGGTAACGGGGTACGCCTTCCGGTTTAGCCAGAAAGCTCCACTTCATGCCCATCGGGAAGCCCGCGCCCCCGCGACCGCGAACGCCGGATTTTTTAACCTCTTCCACCACGGCTTCGGGCGTCATGGTTTTGAGCGCCTTTTCAACCGCCGTGTACCCGCCCTGTTTCCGGTATACATCGTAGGTTTCGATGCCGGGGACGTTAATGTGTTCGAGCAGAATTTTTTTGCCCATAGCCTTATTTCAAAAACGGGTTCGTCACCCTATGTGTACATCAAAAAGTCAATTCCACGCTTTCCCCGTCGTCATAATGTCCTCTTCGGCCAGATTAGTCGGGTTCGCGTAGATGGTAATACCGTTGTGTAATTGCGCAATCGATTTGTCGCCTTCTTCAAAGCGGTGTTTGGGATACGAACGCACGGTTGAATAATGGCAAACAAACGATTTGCGCGTCAGTTCTGGTTTGTTGATCCGGCTTCCTCCGTGGGCCAGTGCGCCGTGCCAGAATAAAACATCGCCTTTCTTCAGGAGCAGCACTGTTTTCTCGATTCCGTTTTGGGCGCAGATCTTATCCAGGTATTTGGAAAAATCGTCGGGGCTGTACAACGACTCGTCTTCCCGGTACAGGATTCCGGTCCCGAAATTGAATTTAGGCAGCCGGTGCGAGCCGGGGTAGTACACCAGCGGGCCCGAATCCGGGCTGACATCTTCCAGCGGAATCCAGGCGGCCGCCAGATGGCTGGCAATTTTCGACCGCACCCAGGGAAAATCCTGGTGCGTGGCCTGCTGGCTGCCGTACTTGAAAATCAGACTTTGAAAAACCGTCGTTTTCTCGTCAAAAATGGCTTGCAGAAACGTCGCAATGTGCGGGTGCGTCATCACCTTTTTGGCCGCAACCGAGCTATTGTGGTATTCGAGCAAACGGGAGCCGATTCCTTTCAGCTTTTCTTTCGGTACGTCTTTGATCGGCGTTTCTTTGCCTTCGTTAAATTGATAGACCAGCGACTTAACCGAATACTTCTCGTGGTTATCAACCACCTCTTCTATTTCCTGCCATAACCCGTCAATCCATTCGACTGGTATCGCCTGTTGCAGAATGACGTAGCCTTTATCCCGCCAGTCGCGCAGCAGTTGCCCCAGGTCGTAAGGAAAGTCTTTCGGGGTTTTAAATTTCTTCACAAAGGCATCAATATCGGCATTGGACCGATCGATCCAGGGCAAGGTCTCCTCTTCAAAATCAAGCGGTCCGTTATTCATCCGGAATTTGGCCATCCGGTAAACGCGACGCAATTTGTCCTTCAACTTGCTTTCCATGGGTGTGTGCCTACGTGGAATTTAGGGGTTATGAATGGCTGGAATTGATTTATCTATTATCGGCTTAATTCGTCAATAATTTCGTCAACCCGTTCCTTGGTCAAATTCATGTAGTACTTTTCCCGAACCTGGAACACAGGGCCCATCCCGCAAGCGGCCAGGCACTCCACTTCTTTCAACGTGAATTTCTGATCGGCGGTGGTTTCGCCCGCCTGAATGCCGAGTTTCTGTTTCAGGTAATCGTAAACTTCCTCGCCCCCCATCAGGCAGCACGGCCCTGTCCGGCAGTATTCGATGACGTGTTTGCCCACCGGCTCCAGGTGGAACATGGTGTAGAACGTGGCGACTTCGTATACTTCAATGGTCTGAATATCCAGCATCCGGGCAACATAGTCCATCACTTCCGGGCTCAACCAGCCCCATTGCTCCTGCGCCAGGTGTAACAACGGCAACAAGGCCGATTTCTGACGGCCTTCAGGGTAACGGGCAATGATTTCCTGCGCTTTATTAAGTCGCTCGGGGGTAAATGCTACGGTGTTTTGCGTTTCCGTCATATCGGTTTACAGCAGGTATTCGTCGTCAAAAACTTCCTGCCAGGTCAACGGGGCAGGCTCAAATTTATCTTTGCGGGACAGGTTCATTTCGGCTTTGGCCAATGTAATAGCGTGGTCAAAACACTTCGCCCAAATACTCCGAATAAATGTTGCATTCAGCGAAGGCATGGTATCCTGTGCATCTTCAATTTCAATTCGGGCATTTGCAATTGTTGAAGCCCAACTAGTCGATCGTTTATCGGGTTGATAACGCCATTTCAAAATGTGCGCCATCAAGCGCGTCAGTTGGCTTTTGACAGCCCGCTGTTCATGCTTCGACATGCTATCTTCCAGTTCATCCAGGCCAGCAATGGCTTCTTCGTATTCGTTTTGCTCAATCATTTTTCGGATGGCAATGACCGTTTCCGGATACGAACTACTGACCAAATCCTGCCAGTCGGGTTTCATAGTCCCTCCTTTCTCCCACAAGGGGTTTATGCGTCCAATTCGCCCGCAATCACGTTCAGGCTACTCATAATCACAATGGCATCCGACAAGGTCGTGCCTACGCACATTTCCGGGTAAGCCTGGTAGTAAATAAACGAAGGCCGCCGGAAATGCAGCCGGTACGGCGCCCGGCCCCCGTCGCTGATCAGGTAAAAACCCAGTTCGCCGTTTCCGCCCTCGACGGCGTGGTAGACTTCGCCCACCGGCGCGTCGATTTCGCCCATCACAATTTTAAAGTGATAGATCAGCGCTTCCATGTTTCGGTACACCTCTTTCTTCGGTGGCAGATAATATTCCGGCGCATCGGCAAAATACGGCCCTTCGGGCAGGTTTTCGATGGCCTGTTCGATGATCCGCAGACTCTGCCAGATCTCTTCGTTCCGCACCATAAACCGGTCGTAGGTGTCGCCACTTTTGCCCACTGGAATATCAAACTCGAAGTCCTGATACGACGAATACGGATTCATCACCCGCACGTCGTAATCGACCCCGGCGGCCCGCAGGTTCGGGCCGGTAAAACCGTAGTTCAGGGCGCGCTCGGCGGTTATGGGACCCACATCGATGACGCGGTCCATGAAAATCCGGTTGCGGTTGAACAGTTTTTCAAACTCCTGCATGATGGGCGGAAAGCGCTTGATAAACGCCCGGATTTTCCGGATGGCTTCCGGCGACAGGTCGCGCTCCATCCCGCCAATCCGGCCCATGTTGGTCGTCAGCCGCGCTCCGCAAACTTCCTCGTAAATTTCGTAGATGTTCTCCCGTTCTTCGAACAGGTACAGAAAACCGGTGAAAGCGCCCGTATCCACGCCCAGAATCCCGTTGCAGATCAGATGGTCGGCAATCCGGGCCAGTTCCATCATGATCACGCGGATGTACTCAGCCCGCTTCGGCACCGTGATGCCGAGCAGTTTCTCGACCGTCATATGCCAGCCGAAGTTGTTGATCGGTGACGAACAATAGTTCATCCGGTCGGTCAGCGTCGTAATCTGGTAGAACGGCCGCCGTTCGGCGATCTTCTCAAACGCCCGGTGAATGTACCCGATGGTCTGCTCACCCGACACGATTTTTTCCCCGTCCATTTGCAGGATGTTCTGGAAAATACCGTGCGTGGCCGGGTGGGTCGGCCCGAGGTTGAGCGTGGTCAATTCGTTGACATACTGGACCGACTCCTCCGGTTTGGAAGGCAGATCGCTGCCCGGTACATCTTTATTCGATATGTCAAGTACAGTGCTCATGGAATTTTAAATTGTGGAATGGCTTTAATGGTTGGATGGTTAAAAATAGTCAGACGGTTTTCTTGACCATAAAGCCATTCAACAATTTCAGCCATCTAGCCCTTCAATCCATTATCGACCAAATAAAGCGTCAATTTTATCTTCCCGCGTCGGGTCTTCGAGCGGATATTCTTTGCGCATCGGAAAATAATCCATGTCCTCCATGTTCAGAATCCGGATCAGTTTCGGGTGACCGTCGAAGATGACGCCGAAAAAGTCGTAGGTTTCGCGTTCCATCCAGTTGGCGCTGCTGTAAATTTTCGTCAGCGTCGGGATATGCAGATCATTTTCAGCCAGGAAAACCTTAATGCGAATCCGGAAATTATTGACCAGACTATGCAGTTGGTAGACGACGCAGTACTCCCGCTCCGGATTCGGGTCATCGGGGTAATGGATGCCGAAGAGGGTGGTCAGAAAGTTGATCTGATAGAGGGGATGATCCCGCAGGTACTCCACCATCGGAATGATCTGCTCCCGGGTGGTCGACAGGGTCAGCATCCCGAAAGGCTCATCGAAATCGTAGACGGTTTCCCCAAACTGGCGGATCAGATCTTTGGCAACTTCTTCGTTCGTCATGAAAAAGATCGACTAATTGAGTGTTTTTAATGGCTGAATGGTTTGGATGGCTAAAATTGTTGAATGGTTTGAAGGTCAAAAACCATCCAGCCATTAAAACCATCAAACCATCTGAACCATCATTTCATTGAATATTGTACGATTCGAGCAGGTGCTGGTATTCGGGTGCATTCCGGCGACGCAGCGACTCGTTGTGCGCCAGTTCCTGCACCTGCATCAGGCCGTCCAGAATCTGCTCCGGACGCGGTGGGCAACCCGGCACGTACACATCCACCGGAATGATACGGTCGATGCCCTGCAAGACGCTGTAGGTGTCAAAAATACCGCCACTCGACGCGCAGGCTCCGATGGCAATCACCCAGCGGGGTTCGGCCATTTGCAGATACACCTGCTTGACCACCGGCGCCATCTTCTTGGCAATCGTTCCGGCCACCAGCAGCACGTCGGCCTGCCGGGGCGAGAAACTCGGGCGCTCGGCCCCAAACCGGGCAATGTCGTAGCGCGATGCCATCGTTGCCATGAACTCGATTCCGCAACACGAGGTTGCAAACGGCAATGGCCAGAGCGAGTTTGCCCGGGCCAACCCAATGATTTTATCGAATGAAGTCGCCTGAAAACCGGCTCCACTATAGTTGTCCGGTGCTTCGACTATCTTGATGTCACTTGCCATGCTGTTGAGTTGTTTGCTGATAACAACAAATTAACATTTTTTATTGAGTTTCGGTTTACTCCCACTTCAAAACGCCTTTCCGCAGGATGTAATAAAAACCGGCCAGCAGCAAGCCCATAAAAAGAACCATTTCCAAAAAACCGGCCATGCCGAGGGTTTTGAAGTTGACCGCCCAGGGGTACATAAAGATGACCTCTACGTCAAACAACACAAACAGAATGGCGATCAGGAAGTATTTGATTGAAATTGGCGTCCGCGCATCGCCTTCCGACGGAATTCCGCACTCGAAGGCCGCATCCTTCTTCTGGCTTTTCCGCTTCGGCCCGATATTGTGCGTCACAATCATGGTGACGATAATAAATGCCAGCGCCAGGCCCAACTGGATAAAAACCGGCAGGTAATCAGAAGGCAAATAGGTTGAGTTCATAGAAAGCTATAGAAAGCACGCAAGTTAATGATATTTCAAACACAAATCATCTTCCAAATTTACCACATAACCACGGATTTATCAACACAAAGCGGGCCTCCCAGTATGTTGGAAGGCCCGCTTTCATTGAAAATTAATGGTTATTTTATCCAGACGCGCCGGGTTGCTTCGTAGCCGTCGGCCTTAATCCGGATGATGTAGTTGCCCGTCGAGAGTGCCGACAGGTTGATGGCCACCTGGTTATTAAAAACCGGCACTTGTTTAGTGTATACGACCTGACCACTTAAGGTTGAGACGGTTACCTTCGTATTGGTCAGGTTTTCCCGGATCTCCAGACGGACCACCCCATCCGCCGACGGATTAGGAAAGGCGATCAGGCCATTGCCCGCATTTTCATTCGTGATGTATCCGACTTCCTTCGAATAGGGCGAGTAACAGACGATTGCATTGCTGCCGATGGTAAAAGTTGTTTTCGAGCGGGCGGCATACTGCCCGGTTTGCGTTATCTTGATGACGTCGGAATTACCGCCCAAGACCTTTCCGGCCGATAGCCAGTCGTACTCCCGTTTGGCGATGGGAGCATCGGCGGGTGGGATGGCCTGGAGCGAGAAAGGCCCCCGCTGCTCGATGGTCGGCGCGGTCTGTTTGGGTCGGATGAGCAAGGTAGCCGGTGCCGAGGCTCCCGACGTACAGCCATAGAGATTGACGGCTCGCGCCGTGTAGGTTCCGGCCGTTCCGACGGTCAGTTGGCGACCCGTGGTGTTATTGCTCCAGATGATGTTGTTGGCAACCGGGCTATCGGTGGTAAACGTGAATGTGGAATCCGCACAGGCTTGTTGTTGCCCCGACTGCGTAATGGCCGGAGTCGCCGGGACCAGTGGAGCGGCTATTGTCACCTGGGGCGAGATAAAGGTCGTTCCGCCCTCGTCTTTGGCAATGGCGTAATACGTTCCGGGCGTCGTGACGGTCAGCGTACTGCCTTTCTGGCCGTTGCTCCAGGTCACGTTGGTGAGCGGAAAAACCGTATTGTCACGATCGCGTACTTCCGATTGTAAACTCAGTGTAATGCTTTGGTTGTTTGCGGCACAGGCGACGGTCAAAGCGGGTGTCGGCAGCGGCATCAGCGGAATTGTTCCGGTCAGAAACCGCCCGTCCATGCTCGCAAACCAGGCTTCGGCATACTGGCGCAATCCATCGCCCCCAAAATGTGTTCCGCCATCGCCATTGACCTGATCATAGCGGGGAATCTGGATGCGATCGGTTTCCGGCCCTGCAAACACGTTGTTGTTGAATGTGCCGATCACCTGATTCTGAGCCGTAATAATTCCCTGATCGAAGCGGCCCAGGTTGTACGACGAGCGGGCGAGCATCCAGGACGGATAGCGCCGGGTGTCGGCCCGGGTTTTGTTGATCAGCAACTGCATCGAATTGCGGTACTGCTCCTGCGAAATCCGCAGGTGGTTGTCGGTTTCTCCCTGCTGCCACAAAACCGCCCGAAGGCCCAGCAGTGAAGTAAAATACCGCAATGAAACCAGCAGATTGCCATACGGCATCCCAGCCGGCAGGTTTCGATCGACGAAAACATTTTTCGTCGTTTTTCCGTCGAAACTCTCAATCCAGTTATGGATGGCTGTTCCCTCCCAAGCGGTATTGATGAACAAAACCGGAATATTGTACTGCTTGGCGATCAGATCCCCTAGAATCCCCCAGCACCAGGCGCTTTGCCCCCGCGGGCCAACCAGCGCATCGGCTCCGAGTTGCCGAAAACCGAGCGCAGGCGGATTTTCGAGCGAGTTAGCCGCCGTATTGTCGTACGTAATGCAATTGACCCGGTCGTCGGTAGCACCTTCGGCCCCCCGTTGTTGAAAACCCTGGGCATTGGATTGTCCCGTAATGATAAATACCTCACCGATACCGACCCGTTGGACATTATCCTGCCCAACGAGCGTCGTGCCCTGCCAGGCCCGAACTTCCAGCCGATACCAACCACCCCGGCCGCGAACCGGTCCCTGGAAGACGCCCCCTTTCGGGTCGGTCTGGATGGTTTGCCAATCGGTATCGATACCCTGCCCTTCGTTCATTTTGATCAGCCGGGCTTCGACTTTTGTAATAGGTTGTGTATAATTTCCGGCAATATAGATTGTGCTGTTATCACTCGCGTCACGCTGAAAAACCGCCCGCGTGACGGGATACGTTATTTTCAATTGAGCGACGGAGGGGTACCCAAAAAGAAGCATTCCCGCCATGCCAAGCATCCGGGTCAGTACAGTAAATTTCATTCGTCAACAAGTAATCGTTCTCGGTTCAATCTCTCTCGGTTTTGCTCCCTGGCTCTTGTGCAATTCGCGGATCAATTGAAGTCCTCCAATTGGCTCCAGACTCGGAATTAACTAACAAAGATTTGTTTTTTTTTTCGGAAAAAAAAACGGTTCCGCCAGACCCATCCGACGGAACCGTTCCCGGTAATGAATTGCTTACAGGCCCAGAATCAGGCGCTTTGATACATTGAATGTCGATGATCGCACGGTAATCACGTAATGCCCCGCCGGAACCATTGAAAGGTTCCAGAATTTTCGTTCATTGAAGGTCGTCAGCGTCGTTTTCCACAAGACCTGCCCGCTTAAGGTGGATAAAGTAACGGTTGCATCCCGGATGTCTTCCAGTGTCTCGATCGTGATTTCCTTATCCGGACTGGGGTTGGGATACACACTCAGGCCGTCGTTGTCGATGATCAACGTGAAGGCAATGGGGGCCGAGAAGTCGGAGGCACACACGAGGCCATTGTCGTAGGCCAGATACGCCCGAGCCCGGTAGGCACCGGTTTGGTTCGCCTTTATGATGGCAGTGCGCGGCTCCACCACTGCATTGTCACGCTGCCACTGGTAGTAATCACCCTGCCGGGTTCCGGAGGCTTCCAGTGTGTACGTACCAATCTGCTGCACCACCGGCACAGTAGGCACCGGTTTTACATCGACCACCAAACCCAGCGAGGGCGGTGAGAAACAGCCGTTGGCATCCCGAACACGAGCCGTGTAGGTATTCGACCGCGTAGCGACAATGCTCTGCGTCGAATCGCCCACATTCCAGAAGGCTTTCAGCGAGCCGCTGGCGGTGAGGGTGACCTGGTTTCCATCGCAAAAAGTAGTGGGGCCGCTGGCGGTGAGCGTTGGCGGGGCCGGAAGCGGATTGACCTTAATTGACACGGTATTGGAAGGATCTGACAAGCAGCCGTAGATGTTCCGTGTTCTGACCAGGTAGTTCCCGGCCTGATTCACCGTCACGCTACGGCCGGTCTGGCCGCTGGCCCCACCTTCCCAGACATAACTGGTTTCAGCCGTCGAAGTCAGCGTTACATTCTGATCGGCGCAAAATGTGGTAGGTCCCCCCGCTGTTACCGTTGGCCGGGCCGGGAGGGGATCGACGATAATGGCAATCTGATTCGATTCGCGGGATGTACAGCCATTCTGGTCGGTAACCGTCAGTGAATAGTTACCTCCTCTCCGCACTTCAATCTGTTTTGTTTTTTCACCCGTACTCCAGTTATAGACCAGAGCATCCGTCGATTCGAGCGTGGTCGATAAGCGGTCACAGAAGCGCGCCTGGCCCAAGTTCCGAACGGTTGGAGGAGCTGGCAACGGGTTCACTCTTACCGCAATTTCGTCCGAGGTAAATTCGCAGTTGCCTACATCCCGATAAACCCCCCGGTAGTTTCCGGCCGCCGAAACCGTCACAGTACGACCCGTAGCGTTATTACTCCAAAAAGTGTTATCGTAGCTGGAGGTTAGCGTCAGGTTTCCGCCCTCGCAGAATGTAGTGGGGCCGTTGGCCGTAATTGTAGGGCGGTTGGGAACCTGATAGGGTGCACTAAACCGGGTATTTCCTAAACCATCTTTCACGGTGGCCATATACTGGCCACCGCCGACGGTAATGCTCTGTCCATTTCCACCGGAATTCCAGTTGATGGAGTTAAAACCGCCATCGACTTTCAGAGACAAGGTATTGTTGCCCGCGCAGGAGACCGTAATGGTAGCGCCAGCCGTGGGCGATTGTGGGCTAGAATTCTGAAAGAAATTCTCGTTGAGACTGGCATTCCAGGCTTCGGCAAGTTCAATCAGGCCGTTATCGGAGAAGTGGAAATTATCAATACGCGGTATCTGGATGTTATCGGTATTTGGGCCAGGAAAAGCGTTTCCGGCATCTTGTATTGCCTTATTCTGGCCCGCCAGAATAGCTGCGTCGCTTCCGGCAGGGTGAAAATAGGAGGCCCGACTGATAACCCACGAAATATCTTTCCCGCTATGTTCACGGCTCCGTTGAATGACCTTCGTCAGATTAGCCGCGTACTCATCGGCAGTCCGATTAAACTGGTTATCGGCTTCACCCTGGTGCCATAAAACGGCCCGGAGCCCCAATGCCTGAACGTAATAATTCAGCACGGTCCGGAGGTTACCATAGGGTTGCCCTACCGGATACTTTACGGAATTGGTGAATTCTTCTGTCGTTTGAATACCGTCTGCACTTTCACGCCAGTTCTTGGACGACGAGCCCTGCCAGGCCGCGTTGAAAAACAGGACCGGCACCCCTAAGCGTTCGACCAGCCGATCGCCCAACCGGCCCCAGCACCAGGCGGAGTACCCCCGCGGGAAAATACGGTTTCCCGCATCCAGATGCGAAAATTCGGGGAAATTCGGATCGAACGGGGAGTCGTATTCGCTTGTGCCCAAATTGACACAGTTTACCCGGTCACTTCCCGCACCTGGTGCGCCAAAATTATCAAAGCCCTGGGCGTTGGATTGGCCGGCGATAGCAAACACTTCGCCCACCCCAATGCGCTCAACCCCCCCCCCTTCAACGTATTGTTCTCCCTGCAAGCCTCGTATCTTCAGCCGATACCAGCCCCCTTTCACGGTGATTGATCCGGCAAACGCTCCGCCTTTCGGGTTTTCCTGAATGGTCGTCCAGTCCACGAGCGTTCCGCCATCCATCGGTTCTACCCGAACCTGGATTCGGGAGAAAGGGAGGGAATAATACCCTCCGATCCATAAGCTGGCTTCGTTCCCGTTATTTCGTTGAAACACCATTCTCGACTTGGGAAAGGTGATCTGGAACTGCGCCAGAGCCAGTGCGGGAAGGAGAACCAAGAAAAAGCTTACAAACGTTGTAAAATGTCGGGTCATCTTCATAGTTGAGCGTCCCATTTTCTCCCATGGTCGCTTGTGGATTGGTTATACGTCGTCTTCAGGTTTTGTCAACGCCTGCCATAGTAAGTCTTTCAGCTCGGTGAGTCCCTGCTGCTGAACGGCTGAAATAAAGACGGTCGGCACCTGGGCCGGTAAACGTTTCCGGAGCTGGGCATCTTCTTCTTCGGAAATTAAATCCATTTTGGAGATAGCCAGCAAGCACTGTTTGTCAAGGAGTTCCGGGTTGTACAGCCGCAGCTCATTCAACAGCGTTTCATATTCCGCCCCACAATCTTCACTGGTGGCGGGAACTACAAACAACAGTATCGAATTACGCTCGATATGCCGCAGAAAACGAAGTCCTAAGCCCTTTCCCTGCGAAGCTCCTTCAATTATGCCGGGAATATCAGCCATGACGAATGACTTATAATCCCGATAAGCAACGACCCCTAACTGGGGGACAAGGGTTGTAAAGGGGTAGTCGGCAATTTCGGGCTTAGCCGCCGAGACAACGGATAGCAGGGTCGACTTTCCGGCATTCGGAAACCCCACCAGCCCAACGTCGGCCAGCAATTTCAACTCCAGAATGACCCACGCTTCCTGGCCCGGTTCACCGGGTTGTGCATAATCCGGCGTCTGCCGGGTCGACGATTTAAAGTGGTCGTTGCCTAAACCGCCCCGACCGCCGTGGAGCAGAATGATCTGCTGACCATCTTCCGTAATTTCGGCCAGTTGCTCACCGGTTTCTGCGTGCCGGGCCACGGTACCGAGCGGAACTTCAATGATGACATCGTCTCCCTCCGCACCGGTCCGACGTCCTCCCTCCCCGGCTTTCCCCGGTTTTGCTTTAATATGTTTCTGGTATTTGAGGTGTAACAATGTCCATAATTGCGAGCTTCCTTTCAGGATAATGTGACCTCCACGTCCGCCATCTCCACCGTCGGGACCGCCCTTGTCAACGTGTTTTTCCCGCCGAAAGTGCATAGAACCAGCGCCACCTGCACCCGAACGAACATTTATTTTTACGTAATCTATAAAATTTGATGAAGCCATGCTATTGTTTGAACCCCATTTCAGGGATTGTTCTACCGAACGTGCTTAGGCAGCTTCAATTTGCTCACAGATGGATTTAAATATTTCTTCAATTTCACCTATGCCATTGATTGCCTTGTATTTGTCCTGCGATTCGTAATAGCCTGCCACAGGAGCGGTTTTGTTGTTGTACTCCTGCACCCGACGCCGAATCAATTCTTCATTCTGATCATCAGGGCGACCCGATGATTGCCCCCGGATCAACAATCGTTTGGTCAGTTCTTCTTCGTCAACCACGAGCGCCACCATGACGGTGATGGCCGTGTTGTATTGGGCCAGTAACAGATCGAGGGCTTCGGCCTGCGGAACAGTTCTCGGAAAACCGTCAAAAATGAAGCCAGCCGCCGATTGATGTTCCTTCAATTTATTCTCAATCATGCCAATGACCACCTCGTCGGGTACCAGTATTCCTTGATCCATCAGCATCTTAGCTCGTAAACCAAGTTCGGTTCCTTCGCGGATTTCCGAACGAAGCAAATCGCCGGTTGACAGATGGACTAAGCGGTAATGTGCAATTAACTTTTCACTTTGTGTGCCTTTCCCGGCACCCGGCGGGCCAAATAGTACAAGATTGAGCATATTTATTGCAATATAAACGCAGGTTTGCGGACAAAAATACAATTCTTGTCAGGAAATTAGCATTTTCATCCGCAAGTATTTATCAATAGGCGGTATTCAAATAAAAAAAGGACTCCTCAAAGGAGTCCTTTTCTACTAAAAAGCTTGCTTATTGGTTACTTGGTTGCTTTTCCAGCCGTTTTTTTCGGGGCAGCCGGTTTAGCAGCAGGCTTGGTCGCGGCCGGTTGCTGAGGCTGCGGATTCAGCGCATTTTGAACGTCTTTGTCGTTCGGGTCCAGTTCAGCGGCTTTCGACAGATACTCGCGCGATTTAGTCGCATCATTCTTGTTAGCGTAGTATGATGAGAGGAATTTATAGGCCGTCATCATATACCGCTTATTAGCTTCTTTCTTAGCTGCATCGGCTGCGATTTCTTTGTCAGCCACCTCCAGGTACTTTTCGTACAGGGGAACGGGTTCGCCCGTCGACATAGCCCCTTTTGTATCGCTGAAGTAGTTAGCCGAAGCACGGAAATAATAGCCCGGCGACCATTCCGGCGTAATCTGATTTACCTTTAGAAAAGCAGAATCTGCTGAGGCATAATATTTTTCCTTCGCCTGACGAATCGCAGCAGTATCACCACCCATCATCAGTGTGCTATCACGACCAATTCGGCTGGCTTGCAGGTAATTTGACATTCCCAACTGGAAATAATCATTGGTAGTTGCTTTAGCCGTGTCTACAGCAATGGCCTTTTGCCAGGCACCGATGGCCTGATCATACTTTTTAGCCCCGTACAAGGTCTTACCGATTTCACGATACAGGTTTTCCGTTGAGTCAAGCGGAGCAGCTTTCTCCAGGTTAGTTACGCCTAAAGAGTCTCCTTCCGGTGTTCCTTTCTGCAGGTAAGCGCGCCCTAGATATTTATAATCATCGGCGATAACTTTTTCAGGGGCTTTTTGAATAAACTGAGTCAATGCATCAATCGATTCATCAACCTTTCCTGAACCAGAATAAGCCCAACCATACATGCGCAGAAGAATTGGATTGTCACTCTTTCCTTTCAGCTTGTCCAGTTTTTCAATGGCCTTTGCATAATCCTCCGCCAGGAACGTGAACTGAGCAGAACGCAACAGATCATCAACGTTCGTCGTCTGACTTTTTTCTATGTAAAGATCCATGTTTTTGGCCGCATTCTTGTAAGCTCTTGAACCAAAAAAGGCTTCGGCCAAATCCTGGTACGTCGGGGCAAATTCCGGGTCAGCCGCAATGGCTTCTTCGTAAAACTTCTGTGCCTGCTGGTAGTTTTTCGCCCGCAGGAACGTGTTCCCAATTTTATACTTTGCTTCCGCGTCGTTCGGACGAATGGCCAGCGCGTTCTCGTACTTGGTTACGGCGTTACCACCGTCGTTTTTCAGCGTATACGCATCGCCGAGAGCCATTTCGATGTCGGCATTCTCGTTTTTCTTATCCCGCTCATCGGCAATGGTCAGAATACGAAGCGCTTCGGCCGGGTCGTTCAGCCCTTGTTCGGGTTTCCGGAACAGGGTGTACATTTCGCCGGCGCGCAGTAAGACATTGATGTCTTTATTTTTGGTTTCTTTCAGAGCGCCATCGATTAAGCTTTTCGCCGTAGCGCCGTCTTTTTTTGCAAGTGCTACGCCCGCCAAACCAACATTGTTCAACTGGTTTTTCGGATCAGCCGCCACCCCTTTGTCAAAGGCTTGCTTGGCCGCATCCGGATTACCGGCTTTCAACTGGGCTAAGCCCAGATAGAAATAGTTTTCGGCAGAAGGGGCGCTGGTTGCCAAACCCTGAAAGGTTTGAATAGCCTTGGTGATACGACCGGCCTCCAGATCCTTCACTCCCGATTGTGCATCCTGGGCAACCGCTTGCAATGAGCCGAACAAACCGGCGGCTACCACTGTCAACAGGGCTTTCTTTTGAAAATTCATGCCAAGTTTCAGGTTGAGAAATGGGTGAAAAAATGGTTATTATCTAATAAAAACAAAATGCGAAATTACAAAGTTGCCTTAAAAAGCAGAAATATTTTCAATGTTTTTCTAAATACACCTCCCGAATATACGGTTTTGCGGGCCAAAGGCCACTTTTTTCGATCAACAAGCCTCCGACGTCCCGGATGATGTAGTTAATTAAACCGCTCCCTAAACCTGCATGGGCTTCACGACTAATTACGTAAACGTTCCGACGGAGCGGATAAGTCTTTAAACCCAGGTTCTTTTGAAACGGTTGAAAGTAATCTTCGATCGAAGCCGGGTTTGCTTTCTCTGAAACACCCAAAACCCGCAGGTTTTTCGACAGCTCCGCAGCCAGTGGGGAATCGCCATCGCTAATCCAGTTTACGCCGATAAATCCCAAAGCCGTTGGATTCTTACGAACATATTCAATCACCTCTTTGTTTGACTTCGCGGTAAAAATTTTAATCCGGCTAATATCTTTCACCTTGAATTGATTCAACACGAAGTTCAGGTTGCTGGAATTGCTGTTGTCAAAAACAAGAACAATCGGTCCGGTTTGTGTTCCCCGCTTCAATTGCTCCCAGCGGGTAATCTGCCCCTGAAAAATGGCATCCAGCTCCGGCATCGTAATCAGGCTATCGGGATTCTGCCGCCCTACAATCAACGCAATGCCGTCAATTGCGATAAAAATGGATTTGTACTTGATTTTTTCCTTTGCAAAAACCGCCTTTTCGCGCTCACTCAGTTCCCGGGTTGAAAAAACCAGCCGCGCACTATCCCGCAGCATCGTAGCAATCGCTTCCTCCTCCGGTTTGAAGGTGACGTTGAATTTTGCATTCGGATAAACACCCTCGTATGCCTTATAAATTGACTCGACCATCGGCTCAAGCGATTCATCAGCCGTAACACCAATTTGCCCGTGGGTCGGGTTGTCAGGCGGAGGACTTGAACAGGCCACCAGGCTCAGCAAGCTGAACCCCATCCAGACTTTCAACAGCGTATTCATACTCAAAACAATCGTTGTACTCCCCGATAGGCCCGAAAAGCGCCGTAAATCAGCAGTAAGCCAGCTAATAAATACCGAAAGGTGCCCCTAGGTAACAGTCCAAAAGACTGAGAGGAGGCAATCAGATAGATGCCCCCTCCCATGTATAACAATCCCATCAGCACGTTCAGATAAAGGCTGATCAGATCACCCGATGGTTTTTGTCTCATTCGTACGCTTACTCCAATTGGAAGTTGATCGGCAGGTTGTACTTCACCCGTACCGGACGGCCCGACTGTTTACCCGGGCGCCATTTCGGCATGGCTTTTACAACGCGCATGGCTTCTTCATCCGTCCCGAAACCGAGCCCTTTCAGTACCGTTACATCTTGAATACTA
The DNA here is from genome assembly GCF_049445795.1 of Larkinella sp. VNQ87. NCBI lineage: Bacteria > Pseudomonadati > Bacteroidota > Cytophagia > Cytophagales > Spirosomataceae > Larkinella > Larkinella sp. VNQ87. The sequence continues at coordinate 150,977 of NZ_JBMSDT010000013.1, read as the reverse complement.
CCATCCGTATTCACAACGAAGCTTACGAATACCCGGCCTGAGACGTTAGCCCGTGAGGCAGCGGGCGGGTAGCGAATGTTCTTGCTTAGGAATTGACCCAGTGCAGCCATCCCGCCCGGGAATTCCGGGTTTTGTTCAACTACCGTAAAAATTTGTTCTTCTTTCGGAGCCGCTTCTACAGCCGCTTCCACTTTCGTCGGTCCGGCAGTTTCTTCGGGAGCCACAATTACCTCTTCGGCGTTGGGGTCACCTTCCTGCGTTTTTTCAGCCGCAACGGCTTCCTTCAGTTCTTCCACCGTTGGCGGGGGAGTTTCTTCGGGTACTTCCTCATCCGGTTTTACTTCCGGCGGAAGGAACTTCACCGTGTTCACCTTCGGAAGTTCAACCGGCGGTGGTGGTGGCGGTGGAGGTTCGTTGGGATCAATCGGCGGAGGTGGTAACTTCATCAGGTCCACTTCAACCATCGCCTGTTCCTGCTCTTCGGGCTTCAGAACCGAAATGATTGTCGGGGTTGCCATTGCCAAGAGGAACAGGGCTGATCCAATGATCAGCGACCGGTAGATCGTCTTGGAATAGTTTTTCCGTAATGCATACGCACCATACGCCTTGTTACGATCGGCAAACACTATATCATCCAGTGTTCCCGTATTAGTCGTTACTTCTGCCATGGCGATTACTTCATTGAATTGGCTGTTGGCCGTTCATTACTTCATTTTGTCAGCAATAAGCTTCTCCTCGTCTGGAGTCAACTGGTCTACCAACGCATACCGTTTGGTTTTGGTGATGGCCATTTCATCCAGCATATCCACCAGGTTTTTGTAGGTGGATTCTTTGGTTGGCTTAATGACCACTACAAAATCCTTTTCCCCGATTTTGCGCTTGTTTTCCTGCAAAGCATCCCGGATTTCCGGACCATACTGAACCGTCTTTAACTCCGGATCTTCGTTGGCGGCTTTTCCAAAGATGTAGTGAATCTGGTTTTCCTTTCCCAGAAAAATGGTCATTACCTTCGAAGCCTTGATGGGCTCCGTTTCAACTTTTTCGGTCTTGTCAGGCACGTTCAGTGTCATCGAAGACGGTTTGCTTAAGGTGGAGGCAAGAATGAAGAAAGTGATGAGAAGGAAGCCAAGGTCCACCATCGGGGTCATATCGACCCGGGTAGACGCTTTCTTACTGCGGACCTTCCCACCTTTATGCTTACCACCACCCCCACCGGTGTCGATATCTGCCATTTTTTACGAATTTAAGGCGATGAATCGCGTGAGTTTGTGGTTAAAATTAATTAATCGTTGGTCCAACCGGCAGGTGGCGCTTCGGTACCTGTAATCAGGTTGAATTTGTTGATGTTCTGCGATTGCAGCGAGCTCAACACATTCTTGAAGTTCGGGAACTTCGCCAGGTTATCACCTTTTACAGCAATCCGCAGTTTGTTATTTGCCTTCCGGGCATTGAAAACCCACTGCGACAACTGGTTGGTTTGCAGGTTTGCCGTGGAGTCGACCGGAATACCGGGCTGTTTGATCTGAGCCTGTTGATCGGGCTTCAGAGACAGATAGGATTTCAACTGACCAATCGGCAAACCAAAGTTAGGTAACAACGAAAACGCTTTCTTTTCCCGATCAGAGAATGAAATACCATAGGTTTCTCCGATATTTTCGAGCATGGCAACCCGGTTCGGTTGGCCATCGATACCGAAGAACACCTTTCCCTCTTTATCCAGGCTGATGGTCATGATATCGGTATCGGGCACCTTGATGGCAGAGATCGAGGTCGGCGGGTTAATTTCAGCAGCCTCCTGTACCCGAATCTGCGCCGTCAAAATAAAGAACGTCAGCAGGAGGAAGGCCACATCGCACATCGCCGTCATGTCCATGTGGGGCCGCGACCGCTTAGGCTTAACGATAGGCATAGTTTAATTCTTTTTAAGTATAAAAACGTTCCCAACCACCAATTAATTGTGGGCGGCAAAGTTTTGCTGAATGCTCAGACCGATTTCATCGATGTTGTAGGTCAACTCATCAATCCGGCTGGTGAAGTAGCTATACATGATCGTTGCGATAGCCGCCGTACCGATACCCAGAGCGGTGTTTACAAGAGCCTCCGAGATACCCGTTGATAGAGCGGCCGTATCTGGCTGACCCGTCGAACCCAATTCGCTAAAGGCGCGAATCATACCCAATACCGTACCCAGCAGGGCAACCAGCGTTGATACGGAAGCCAGTGTTGCAATAATGGTCAGGTTTTTCTCCAACATCGGCAATTCGAGCGTCGTAGCTTCTTCTACTTCTTTTTGAAGCGCAATCAGCTTCTGTTCTTTCGTCAGTTCGGCGTCGGTTCTCAGTTGTTGATATTTTACGAGGGCGGTTTTCACTACGTTCCCTACAGAACCTTTCTGACGATCACATTCTTTGATAGCAGCTTCTACTTCATTACGGTCGAGCATCCCTTTTACTTTCCGAACAAACTCGTCGATTGAACCGGAGCCATTGGCGCGGCCGATCGTAATAAAACGCTCAATTGAGAAGACCAGCACAATCAAGAAACAGGTAAACAAAAGCGGTACGATTGGCCCACCTTTGTATACAATCCCGAAGTAATCACCGTCGATCGGAAGGTTTTCGTTATTTCCACCTTGAAAGTGACTTGGATCACCAAATACGAACAAATACGTACAGATGGCGATGGCAAACAAAATGGGAATGACAAACACCGGATTCAGACCGCCCGACTTTTTCTTGGGAGCTGCTGCTTTAGCTGGTGCTGGAGTTGGAGATTGTGTTTTCATTAGACTAACTGTAGGGTTAAATTGAAACTGGTTTTTTGTGTAAAGAAAACGAAAATTTCAAATTGAAACGTTTTGGTAGAATAAAATTTCGGATGTCTTTTCCCGAAGCCTACTACAAAAGTATCAATTTTCTAGCTGAAATTATGCAAACGGCAAGGTCATTTTTTTGTTAATTTAAGAAATTATTCTCTGTTATTTATATTTTTCCAAGATTTTAAGCAAATATTAAATTTAAATTTTTTTACTAACTATTTCTTTTACACGCCATTATACAAAATAATATTTGTTGGGCACTTAAATAAAATTGTACCGTGCTTCAACTCCTCCTTAAGTATATTGACGGCCACCATTGTTCGTTAAGCAGTAAGACCCTGAATTTCTACTTATCGACTTACATCGAACTGTAAAACGATCATAAAACAATAACTATAAAAATCGTTGATTGTTGTATTTTTATAATAAAAAACATTCTTAAAAATCACAAATCCGATAACAAAATCAGCTCAACGTTCTACTCTCCGAATTTTTGACATTTCTTTCTGTCTGACTCCATGGGCTGACTAGGTACAAAAACGCCAGCCCTGAAAATGCCGCGATGAAACAAAAAGCCATCGGAAACTGCTCGGTTTGATTGTGATAAATTGAAGCCGATAAATAAGCGCCCAAGCCAATCCCGGCTTCCAACGCAATGTACATGGTCGCCAGCGCCCGGCCCCGGTTTCCGGCATGGCTGAGGTCGACCGTCCAGGCCTGGGCCGTTGGTGAATACATTCCGGTAGAAATGCCGAAAAGTACCCCTGCAAGCAGAAACATCAACGTTGAGGTGCTGAAGGCTAGTAATAGCAAAGCCCCGGTAATCAGCAATGAGGCTATCCGCAATACCGGCCGGCGACCGTACTGATCAGATACTTTGCCCGCCAAAAACCGGATCGCCAGCGAGGAAATCGTGAAAACCGTAAAGAATAGCCCTTTGTTACCGACGTTCAGCGCCTGGCTGAAGTCCGGTGCCAGGGTAATGATAGCTCCGAAGCTAAACGAATTAAGAAACGTAACCAGGGAGGGTGCCACTACCGCAGGCTCGAATACGTCACGGCGTGAAAGGCGCAGCAGGCTCCAGCGAAATGGCACGCGACCCATCAGAGTCTCCTTCATATTCAGCAAAATAATGATTGACAAAAGCGCCAGTGTTGAAGACGTATAAAACAGCAGGTTCAGTCTGAAAGCCGCTGTAAGCCAGCTTCCCAGCGCCGGTCCGAAGGCCATCCCGATGCTGCCGCTCAGTCCCAGCACGCCCATTGCCTCGCCCCGCCGTTCGTCGGGAACAATATCGGCCACGTAGGCTGAGGTTCCGGTCGGTTTAAAACCGGTCGAAAAACCGTGAACCAGCCTGAGCAACAGCAGGGCGGCAATTCCGTTGAACCAGGCCAGCCCTACCACCGGATACAGAAAACCGCACACAAAACAAACCAGCGACCCGAACGCCATCACCGGCACCCGACCAATGGTGTCGGTCAGACGACCGCTAAATGGCCTTGACAAACCCGCCGTCAACGTAAATAAGCTGATAATATAGCCCTTGTATTCCGCTCCGCCCAGGCTGGTCAGGTAAGCAGGCAACTCCGGAATCAGCATATTGAAACTGGCAAAGAAGAGAAATGAACTCAGGCAGAGTAAGAAAAAAGCCGTTGTGTAGATGGTACGCGGTTGTTCCATCTGCGAAAATAAATCAAAAAAAAGCTACCTCCGAGTCGGAAGTAGCTTTCCTGCGCTTTCTTAACCTAAACTAATCCTACAGAATTTTTCAGTTCATGGAGATCATGCGAACGGGCTCCTGCTTTGGTGTGGTTACGTTAACCAGCTTTTTGACACTTCCTTCGGAGGATACAAACTCCAGTTGGTATTGACCGTCGGATAGATCACTGACATCCAGTTTGGCAGCAAACTTGCTTTCGTTTTTGCCCAGTGTCCGGGTATAAAGTACATCGTTGTTCTTGTTGCGCAACAGAATGGTCACGGGCGAAGCGGATGATTTTTCAACGGCCACCCAGATTTTGTTCTGGCTTGTAACAAACGTGCTGGTTTCGAACGAACGGGCTTTGGGATTGTTCGGGGTGGCCGTTGCAGTGTTTGCGCTCAGCAGCGCAGCGATGATCAGGGTACCAAATAATGCTTTCATGACTTGTTCGTATTTGTTGTTGTTTGAATTACTGTTGTTGTTACTGTTCTGATTACTCTATGCCAATTGCCATGCCAGCAAATTAAGTATCTGATAATCAGTGTAAATATTTTTATAGTTTTTGAAAAGTGTACGATGCCGGACATTTTTTGTCCGTATGCGAACAACCTGGACACCCGGTTTTTTCTTTTTACCCGGCGACCTTGCGGTTTCCGAAATTCAGGTGTGGGGAAACCGGTAGAAATTTTCGTATTTTGCCTTTGCTAGTTTCAATCCTAAATCTTTACTGGTTCTTACAACTATGATGAAACGGGTTTTCTTCTCAACCGTTGTGGCGGCATTGCTGCTTGGTTCGGCAAAAGTGTCATTTGGACAACAAATCTCGCGCGAAGAACTTATCTTCCTGACCCCTGAATGGAAAGGCGAGCGCTTCCCCGATGGGCGTCCCAAAGTGCCGGATGCCATTCTGAAACGCATGCGGCTGGTGACCCATGAGGAAGCGTGGGCCACGATGAAAGGTGACAATTACAAATACCAGTACGCCGAAGGCTGGCAAACCATCAACCCCGACAGCGTGCTGGTGGGCCGCGCGCTCACCGCCACGTTCATGCCCGGCCGCCCGGATGTTCACCGGGTGACCGACAAAAAAGGCCACGAAAAAGATGGTCGTGTGAAATCGCAAAACGCCTGGCCCATCGACATGCTGACGAAAGGCGATGTCTACGTAGTCGATCAGTTTGGAATGCACGAAGATGGCCCTACCATCGGCGACAACCTAGGCAACTCGATTTATGCCAAAACCGGTAACGGCATTGTTTACGAAGGTGCCGTCCGCGACATTGCCGGTTTGAAAGAGATCGGCGGTTTTACGTCCTTCTTTCGCAGCTACCACCCCTCCCACCACCTCAATAACCCCGACGGCGAGCTAAACACCACGCTGGTTGGCATCAACCGCCCGACGCGCATCGGTAAAGTGATGGTGATGCCCGGCGATGTGGTGCTGGGCCGCGACGGTGCCGTGACGTTTATTCCGCCCCATCTGGCCGAAAAAGTCGTCAAAACCTCCGAAATCGTGCGGCTACGCGATATGTTCGGCCATCAGCGGCTGCGCGAGCAGAAGTACACGCCCGGACAGATCGATAACCGCTGGTCAGCCGAAATCGAGAAGGATTTCTCCCAGTGGCTCAACGCGCACGTCAACGAACTGCCGGTTCCGAAAGAGCAAATCCAGGATTATCTGAAAACCCGCACGTGGTAAAAAAGCTATAACATAGGGTTTATCAGAGGACATCAGGGTTTATCAGAGAACTCCCTGATGTCCTCTGATAAACCCTGTGTAACAACACTTTAAAAAATCTAAACCTCATGACCTCCAGAAGATCTTTCCTGACCAAAAGCGCCCTCGCCAGTGCGATGGCTGCCAGCACCTTATCCACGTTCGGCAACGGCCTCGAAACCGCCGTTGAACGGACGCCACTATCTTCCGCCCCTTCGGACCTGAAAATTACGGATATCAAATGCGGTTACATCCGCAACGGCCACAGCCTGTTCGTCAAGATTCATACCAACCAGGGCATCTGGGGCTGCGGGGAAGCCGTCGACGCCACGCCCGGCACCTACCATCTGGTAAAAATGATGGCCCAGCGGATCAAAGGCAAAAGCCCGCTGAATGTCAACCGACTATTTGAAGACATTCGCAAATCCGGTTTTTTTGAAGGCGCGCAAGCCGGGATGTACATCGCCGTGCTGTCGGCCGTCGAAGCCGGTTTATGGGATTTGGTTGGCAAAGCCCTGGGGCTGCCGGTGTACCAGTTGTTGGGCGGGAAATACCGCGACCGCATCCGGGTGTACTGCGACACCGGCACCTACCGCGATACTGACAAAAGCACCGACAATTTTGCCAAAAGCGCCACCGATGCCGTCAAAATGGGTTTTAATGCGGTCAAATACGACATCGACGAAGCTGGTGATCCGGCCAAATACGACCGTTACAACTGGACGGCCAGCCCCGGCGAACTGGAACGAATGTACAACCAGATTGCCGCCGTCCGGAAAGCCGTCGGGCCGAAGATCGACATTTGCGTCGATATGCACGGCCGGTATGACATGACCACCGGCAAACGGGTCGCCAAAATGATGGAACCGCTCAACCTGATGTTCCTGGAAGAACCGATTCCGGCCGAGAACGTCGAAGCCTACAAAATCATTTCCGAATCGACCAGCACGCCTATTTGCGCGGGCGAAAACCATTATCTGGCCTATGGGTTCCGCCGGATGCTGGAAATCGGGGCCGTCGATATCATCATGCCGGATTTGCAGAAAGCGGGCGGTCTGGGCGAAGGGCAGCGCATTGCTAACCTCGCCAACCTATATTACGTGCCGTTTGCCCCTCACATGGTGGCCTCGTACCTGGGCGCGATGGCTTCCAGCCACGTCTGCGCGTCGGTGCCGAATTTCATGATTCTGGAATGGCAGATTTATTTCCACGAAGATCCAATGTTCAAGGAAATTGTGACCTTCGACGGACCGATGGTGAAAGACGGTTTTATTCCGCTGTCCGAAAAACCGGGTATCGGCGTCGAAATCAACGAGGAAGGCATGAAGAAGTATGCGCCGAAAGATGTCCCGTTCTTTGTGTAATCGATGAGAAACGATCTCTTTTTGAGAGCAACTATCGGTTCGGTTTTAACGCTGCTGTTCGTTGTTTTACTGGCCAAAACCGCTACCGCCCAAAGTCCGGATTTTACGAAAATGACGCCGGAAGAGCGGAGGGCGTATATGGATAAAATGCGGGCGGCTGCGCAGGCGGATTGGGAGAAGACGATGGCAACGCTGCGTCTGAAAACGCCCGCCAACCTGCCGCCACCCGCCGACGATCCGAAACGCCCGCAGCACCTGAAACAACGGGAAGGCTCGACCAACTGGTACGACGAAGCCGGAAACACGCACGTCCGGTCGGGCTGGGGCAACTGGACCAATTACGAGGAAGCCAACGCCACGGATTACGTTCTGCCCAACCCGTTGGTGTTGAAAAACGGAAAACCGGTTAAAAGTGCAGCCGGGTGGTGGAAACAGCGTCGTCCGGAAATCCTGAACGATTACGAGACAGAGATTTACGGCAAAATCCCGAAAAACACGCCGAAGGTCACGTTTGAAGTGGCCGGTCAGGATACGGCCGTGGGTGGAAAAGCGTCCAAAAAATTGATCATCGGCCGCATCGACAATTCAAAATTCCCGAATGCCACACCCCGGATTGAACTGACGATGTATACGCCCGTCCGGGCCACCGGGCCGGTGCCGCTGATGGTCATTGTCTGGGGCGCTTTCCCAACGCCGACGGCCACCATTCAAAAAATTATTGACACCGGTTGGGCCGTAGCCCTCTTTAACACCGGCCTGGTGCAGATGGACAGCGGGGCCGGGCTGCACAGCGGCATCATCGGACTGGTCAACGAAGGCAAGGACCGCAAACCCGACGATTGGGGCGTTCTGTCGGCCTGGTGCTGGGGCCTGAGCCGCGCCCTCGATTATTTGGAAACCGACAAAGTAATCAATCCGAAACAGATTGGGATTCAGGGACATTCGCGCTGGGGCAAAACCGCCCTACTGGCGGCCGCGCTGGACCCGCGCTGGGCTATTGCCTTTCCGAGTTGCTCCGGTTCGATGGGCGCATCGCTGGAAAAACGCAATTTTGGCGAAACAATCGACAATGTAGCCGGATCGGGTGAGTATCATTGGATGGCTGGTAACTTTATTAAGTATGGTGGCAACTGGCAGGCTATGCCAGTCGACGCCCACGAGCTGATTGCGTTGGTGGCCCCGCGTCCGGTTTTCATCACCGGCGGCACCAAAGACCAGTGGGCCGATCCGCACGGCGAGTTTCTGGCCTGCGTGGCCGCCAGCCCGGTGTACGAACTGCTGGGCAAAAAAGGCGTCGGAACTAATCAAATGCCCGAACCTGATGTCGCGCTAGTGTCGGGCGAGGTAGGTTTTCGGAACCACGAAGGCGGACACGTCGATAGTCTGGATTGGCCGGTTTTTCTGGAATTCGTCAAAAAGTATTTTAAGTGATGTAGTTTATGGTTTACAGTTTATAGTGAAAGACAAGCATCTGACTGTCAATACTCTAACTCAAAACTATAAACCCTAAACTATAAACTGTATTTTAACTGAAGTAAAGAATGGGAATGCTACAAACGATGCGCTGGTTTGGGCCGCACGACCCGGTTTCGCTCATGGACATCCGCCAGGCGGGTTGCTCCGGTGTCGTGACGGCGTTGCACCAGCTTCCGGTCGGCAACGTCTGGACGGTTGACGAAATTGAGATACGCAAACAACTGATCGAAGCCGACAACGGGCGGTATTCTCCGCTGCATTGGGCCGTTGTCGAAAGTCTGCCGGTTCACGAAGACATCAAAAAAGGCCGTCCGACGCGCGATCAGTACATTAAAAATTATCATCAGTCGCTCCGGAATCTGGCGGCTTGTGGCATCACCACGGTTTGTTACAATTTCATGCCGGTGCTCGACTGGTCGCGGACGAACCTTAGCTACGAAATGCCCGACGGTTCGCTGGCGTTGCGGTTTGTCTGGGAAGATTTTGCGGTTTTCGACCTCTGCATCCTGAAACGCCCCGGCGCCGAAGCCGACTACGAACCGGACGTAATCGAAGCCGCCCGCACCAAATTCGGCCAGATGACGGCCGAGCGGATTGCGGAACTGAGCAACATCGTGCTGCTCGGGTTGCCCGGTTCCGAAGAAGCCTTTACCTTATCGACGTTTCAGGGATTGCTGGACGAATACGCGAGCATCAACGACCAGACGTTGCGCCAAAACCTGTACCATTTCATCCGGGAAGTGGCTCCGGTGGCCGAATCGGTCGGTATTAACCTCTGCATTCACCCCGACGACCCGCCGAGGCCGTTGCTGGGGTTACCCCGGATTGTCAGTACCGAAGCCGATCTGGCCGAACTGATGGCGGCTTGTGACCTGACGGCCAACGGCATTACGTTCTGCACCGGTTCGCTGGGCGTTCGGCCCGACAACGACCTGCCCGGTATCGTCCGGCGGTTTGGCAACCGGATTCATTTTATCCATTTACGCACGACGAAACGGGAAGATAATCCGCTCAATTTCCACGAAGCCGACCACCTGGCGGGCGATGTGGATATGTATGCCGTCGTAAAGGAAATCGTGCTCGAACAGCAACGGCGGGCAAAAACCGGCGTCGGCGTTACGAGCATTCCGATGCGCCCCGACCACGGCCACCAGATGCTCGAAGACCTGCATAAGAAAACCTATCCGGGCTACTCGGCCATCGGTCGTTTGCGCGGCCTGGCCGAGTTGCGCGGGCTTGAGTTGGGGATTGTGCGGTCAATAGGAGAGAACATTGTTACACAGAGGTAACCAGAGACACCCTGATCAACTCTGATATTCTCTGATTAACTCTGTGTAACAACTTTTTAAGAAATATGAGATACAAGATACTCTTCTTTGTCTTACTCGCCACCTTTTGCCGCGCTGACGACGGCTACCGGCTTTGGTTGAAGTACGACCTGATCAAAGACCCCGGGCAACGAGCCGCTTACGCCCGTTCGGCCCAGTTCATTGTGCTGACCAGCAACAGCCCAACGCTCAAAGCAGCCGCCGACGAATTGCAGACCGGTTTGCGAGGCTTGCTCGGAAAAACCGTGCCGATTGTCGCCAGCGCCAAAACCGGCGGCATCGTCCTGAGCACGAATCCGAACCAGCCGCAGGTGAACGACGAAGGCTACCAAATCGTGGGCAAACAGAACATCACCATTTCGAGCAAAACCGATGCGGGTGTTTTGTACGGAGCCTTTGCCTTCCTGCGTCACCTCCAGACGCAGCAACCCATCGCCAACCTCTCACTGACCAGCAATCCGAAAATTCAGCACCGGATGCTGAACCACTGGGACAACAACGATGGCAGCATCGAGCGCGGGTACGCCGGTGGGTCGCTCTGGAAATGGTACGAACTGCCCGAGCGTATCGATCCGCGCTACCGCGATTACGCCCGCGCCAATGCGTCGGTCGGCATCAACGGAACCGTCGTCAACAATGTCAACGCGAGTTCGCGGTTTCTAACGGCTGAATACTTAAAGAAAGTGGCCGCGCTGGCGGATGTGTTTCGGCCGTACGGGATCAAAGTGTACCTGTCGGTGTATTTCCCGGCTCCCCGAACCATCGGCGGCCTGAAAACCGCCGACCCGCTCGACCCGGAAGTAAACAAATGGTGGGCAGAGAAAGTAAACGAAATCTACAAGTTCATCCCGGATTTTGGCGGTTTTCTGGTCAAGGCCAATTCGGAAGGCCAGCCGGGGCCGCAGGATTACAACCGCACCCACGCCGACGGGGCCAACATGCTCGCCAAGGCGCTGGCTCCCCACAAAGGCATTGTCATCTGGCGGGCGTTTGTCTACAAAGCCGACCCGAATGGCGATCGTTTCAAAGCCGCTTACGAGGAGTTTAAACCGCTGGACGGACAGTTTGAGAAAAACGTCATCGTGCAGGTGAAAAACGGCCCGATTGATTTTCAGCCCCGCGAACCGTTTTCGCCGGTTTTTGGCATGATGCCCAAAACGCCCCTGGGTATGGAGTTTCAGTTGACCCAGGAATACCTCGGTTTTGCCACGCACCTCGTGTACGAAGCGCCGATTTTTAAAGAGTGCCTCGATTCGGATACGTACGTTTCAGGAAAAGGTTCGACCGTGGCAAAAGTTATCGACGGCAGTTTGCACCAGTACCCGCTGACGGCCATCGCCGGGGTTGCCAATACGGGTTCCGACCGCAACTGGACGGGCCACCCGCTGGCGCAGGCCAACTGGTATGCCTTCGGGCGGCTGGCCTGGGACCACACGCTTTCGTCGGAAGCCATTGCCGACGAATGGGTAAAAATGACGCTGACGCAGGAACCCCGGTCGGTGAAAACCGTTACCGATCTGCTGCTGAAATCGCGGGAGATTTACGTCAATTATAATACCCCGCTTGGCCTTTCGCGGCCCTGGACGGGCGTTCACTTCGCGCCGGAACCGTGGCAAAACCGCAGCCCCCGGCCCGACTGGACGGCGGTTTACTACCACCGCGCCGATTCGATTGGGCTAGGTTTCGACCGCACGGCCAGTGGAAGCAACGCCCTAGCGCAGTACCACCCGGAGGTACAGAAGCAATGGAACCAGCTCGAAACCTGCCCGCTGCCGTATGTGCTCTGGTTCCACCACGTTCCCTGGACCAAAAAACTCAGCTCGGGCCGAACGCTGTGGGAGGAATTATGCACCCGGTTTTACACCGGCGCTGATTCGGTCCGCTGGTTGCAACAGCAGTGGGCGCAGGTAAAACCGGACGTGGATGCCGAGACCTTTGCCGATGTGACCGGTCGGCTGGCAACGCAGCAGAAAGAAGCCATCTGGTGGCGCGACGCCTGGGTGCTGTACCTGCAGGAGTATGCCAAACAACCGATTCCGGCCCCGTACAAAAAACCGGATCGGACCTTAAGGGAGGTGAAAGAATTAGTCGACGTTTATTTAACGAGGTAAATTTATTAACGGACCCTATTGTGCAACCATCAGAAAATCAACGCAATTCCTCTGCTTTTTCATTAACTGGCAAGTTGGCCCTGATTACTGGGGGCGGTACCGGCATTGGTTTTGATATTGCCCGCTGCCTGGTGCAGGCGGGTGCCCGCGTCGTAATAACCGGTCGACGGGAAGAACCGCTGCGGGAAGCCGTTGAAAAGCTCGGCCCCAACGCCCATTATTTCGTCAACGACGTGGCCGACCTGGCGGGGCTGGACGGCCTGGTGGAGCAAATCGAGACGACGCTCGGCCCCATCGACATTCTGGTGAACAACGCCGGAATTAATCTAAAAAAACCGGCGCTGGAGGTCACCGACGAGGAATTTAACCGCATCATTCAGACCAACCTCAATGCGGTTTTTGCCCTAACGCGGGCCTGCGCCCGGCGGATGGTGCCCCGGCGCAGCGGTTCGATTCTGATGATTTCGTCGATGGCGGCTTATTACGGCATCGACCGGGTGGCCGCTTATGCCGCTTCTAAATCGGGCGTGGAAGGGATGGTGAAAGTGCTGGCGTCGGAGTTTTCGCCCCACAATGTCCGTGTCAACGCCATTGCGCCGGGTTTTATCGAAACCGAGATGAGCAAAAAAGCGATGGGCGGTGACCCCGACCGACGCGACCGGGCCATGCGCCGGACGCCGATGGGTCATTTTGGTAAACCGGAAGACATCGGTTATGCCGCCGTTTTTCTGTCGTCGGAAGCCGCCCGCTACATAACCGGCGCGTCGCTGCCCGTCGATGGTGGCAATTCAATTGGATTCTGACAACCCTGACGTATGAATATGAATCGAAAAACTTTTCTCGAAAACCTGTCCTTGCTGGCCGGAGCCTCGTTGCTGGCAAGTCCAACGGTTGCTTCGGCCCTGGGCGGGAAGAAATCGAAGATGAAACTCGGGATGGTGACCTACCTGTGGGGCAAAGATTGGGACGTTCCGACGCTGATCCAGAACTGCACGACGGCGGGCATCGGCGGGGCCGAGTTGCGGGTCGAGCACGCCCACGGCGTAATGCCTAACCTGTCGGCGGCCGAGCGGCAGGAGGTGAAAAAGCGGTTTGCCGATAGTCCGGTCAAACTCGTAGGACTGGGCACCAACCAGCAGTACGATTACCCGGATCAGGAACAATTGCGAAAATCCATCGAGCGCACAAAAGAGTTTATCCGGCTCAGCGCCGATGTGGGCGGCTCGGGTGTCAAGGTAAAACCGAACCAGCTTCATAAAGGGGTGCCGGTTGAAAAAACGCTGGAGCAGATCGGACGTTCGTTGGACGAACTGGCAAAATACGCGGCCGATTTCGGGCAGCAACTCCGGCTGGAAGTCCACGGTAACGAAACGCAGGAATTGCCCAACATCAAAACCATCATGGACCACGCGCCCAACCGCAACGCGACGGTTTGCTGGAACAGCAACAAACAGGATTTGAACGGCAAAGGGCTGGAATACAACTTCAATCTGGTGAAAAACCGGCTCGGCGACACCTGCCACGTCCGCGAGTTCAACGACCCGAATTATCCGTTTCAGCAGTTGATGGATTTGTTGGCCGGGGCGGATTATAAAGGCTGGGTGCTGCTCGAATGCCACACCAATCCACCCGATAAAATCGCGTCCTTGATCGAACAGCGGCAGCTTTTTGAGAAGATGGTGAAATAGTACCCACGGACTTCAGTCCGTGTTTTTGTGTTCACTCAATCAAATAGTTAGCTATAAAAACACGGACTGAAGTCCGTGGGTACGGATATGAACCGCCGGGAATTTGTTGAACGAACAGGCACGCTGATAACCGCTGGCCTAGCTGGTTTTTCACCGAAATTGGAAGCCTCCCAAAAACCGCTGGCGACGATCAAAATCAAGAACGTCAGTTCCAACTTTGAGCGGGAGCCGCTGAATCCGTACCGGTTCAAAGGCAGTGCCATTACCGACAGTTGGCAGACGATGGCGATGCTCGAATCGGAGTCCGGCATCCGGAAAATCGGGCTGGGAACGCAGGGTGTTTTGTGGTCAGATTCGAGCGTGTTTGCCGCCCATTCCGAAAGCGCCGGAAACGCGCTGATGTACGCCATGACCGAGCGGGCTTTACAATTGATTAAAGGCACCTCGTTCACGACGCCGGTGGCATTGCTGGATGCGGTTTTGCCAGAAGTGCTGGTCTACGGCAAACAAATTACCCGCAACCCGAATTTGCGGAAAACCTTCGCGCTCAACGCCCTGGTCTGCGTCGATAATGCCGCCTGGTTGCTATACGCCCACGAAAACAAAATGACTCGCTTCGACGACATGATTCCGGCAGCTTATCGACCCGGTTTGTCGCACCGGCACAAAGCCGTGGCCAGCATTCCGTCGTTCAGTGTCGGTACCAGCGCCGAACGCATTAAGGCTGCGGCCGATGAAGGCTATTTTATCATGAAGCTGAAAACCGGGTCGGCGGGCACACAGGCCGAGATGATCGAGAAAGACATCGCCTTTCTGACGGCCGTTCACAAAGCCATCGGTCATTACGAAACGCCCTACACGAAAACCGGCAAAATCCCGTATTATTTCGACGCCAACGGGCGTTACGAGAAAAAGGAAACGCTGCTGCGGTTTTTGGATCATGCCAAAAAAATCGGCGCGTTCGAGCAGATTGCGGTCATTGAAGAACCGTTTGAGGAAACTAACGAGGTGTTTGTCGGCGACCTCGGCGTGCGGGTAGCCGCCGATGAAAGTGCGCATACTGTGGAAGATGCCGCCCGCCGGATCGAGCAGGGGTACTCAGCCATTGCGGTCAAAGCGATTGCCAAGACGCTCAGCATGACCATGAAAATCACGCAGTTGGCATTTGAGAAAAAGATTCCCTGCTTCTGCGCCGACCTGACCGTGAACCCGATCTTGGTCGACTGGAACAAAGCCGTGGCGGCCCGACTGCCGCCGTTTCCGGGCATGACGGTCGGCTTGCAGGAAACCAACGGGCACCAGTACTTCAAAAACTGGGACAAGCTCATGAGTTACCATCCGAAAGCCGGGGCCTCGTGGACGAAAACGCAGCAAGGTGTCTACCCGACCGACGCAATCTTTTACGAACAAAGTGGCGGTATTTTTGAGCCATCGACTCATTACGAGGCTATCTTTGCGGACCGCTAAAACCGCCCGTCACACGGTCGGTCGCGCTGGTTTTCAGGTAACGTAGCCAGGTTCGTTATGCTCAACTTTTTGCTCCGAAACAAGCACACTGTTCTGTACGGAATTTCGCTGGCGCTGTTGCTGTTCTTGCTGAAATGGCTGGAGTTGCGGTTCGTGATTGTGAACCATGCCTTTGAAGTTTACATCGGTGCGATTGCCCTATTGTTTACCGGGTTGGGCATCTGGCTGGCGATGAAACTCACTCGACCTAGAATCGAGACGGTTGTTGTTGAAAAAGAAATTTACGCTCCCACGAGCGGTTTTGTACTCAATGAGCAGGAACTGACGAAAACCGGCCTGAGTAAACGCGAACTGGAAGTGCTGCACCTGATGGCCGAAGGCCTGAGCAACCAGGAAATTGCGGCCCGGCTGTTCGTCTCACTCAACACCATCAAAACGCATTCCTCGAACGTGCTGGAAAAGCTGGACGTGAAACGCCGGACACAGGCCATCGAGAAAGCCAAACGGCTCCGGCTGATTCCCTGAACAGCTCGTGCTTAAGCATGATTTTTGGGCGCGGTTTGACAAATCACCCGAAAGAATGAGCCGAAAAACCGGCCACTCTCCCAATTTTGTCCCAACCAACAACTGTTTATTCGTATGAAAAAAATCATTCTGGTTTGCGGACTCATCGCTGGTTTGATCCTGACGGCCGTGATGGTGATTTCGACAGCGATGTGCTATCAGAACGAGAATTTCGAAGGCAACATGGCGCTGGGCTATGCGTCGATGGTGCTGGCTTTTTCGCTGATTTTCGTTGGCATAAAAAACTATCGGGACAACTACAACGACCGCGTAATTTCGTTCGGGAAGGCTTTCAAAATCGGGCTGTTTATCACGCTCATTGCGTCGACGATGTACGTACTGGTCTGGCTGATCGACTACTATCTGTTTATCCCGGATTTCATGGATAAATACACGGCTCATGTGCTAAAGGAAGCTAAAACCGCCGGAGCCAGCGCCACCGAGCTAACTGCCAAAGCGCAGGAAATGAAGGGCTACAAAGAGATGTATCAGAATCCGCTGATGGTGATTGTACTGACGTATGCCGAAGTTGTGCCGGTGGGCCTGGTAATTTCGCTGATTTGTGCGTTTCTGTTGAAGAAAAACAACCGGATGCAACCGGCATAAGCCAAAACAAAAAAGGCGAAACAGAAGAGGTTCTGTTTCGCCTTGAGCCAGTCGGGATGGCGGGATTCGAACCCACGACCCCTTGCACCCCATGCAAGTACACTACCTGGCTGTGCTACATCCCGAATCGGGGGCAAAGGTAATGAATAATGACTAATGAACAAGGAACAACGGAAAGAATCTCGTCTCAGCCCCTATTCCCTGTTCATTCTTAATTCTTACTCGCTCCGCCCTGGCGCGCCGGGGGTTGCGTTGCTTGCCGTTGCTGCTGCATCGGATTGGGTCCCTGCGGAGCATATGGACTGCGCTGCTGCTTGTACAACTGGAACCGCGTCGGTTTTGAAACACGCGGGAAGGCGTTGTTTTCCGTATCGATGTCGGCAATCTCCTGGAAGGGGTCCAGCGTCCACTGCGTCACTTTCTTCGAGGTCGCAATCACCTTGTTGATCTGTGCATCGTTGAATCGCCAGATCTCCGCCGGAAAACGAGCCACCGAATCCGTGCCGTCCTCAAACTGCATCCGAATGATCACCGGCATGGGCAAACCGCCTTTGTTCTTCAGCGTCAAGGTGTAAAAGTTGTTCTTCGATTCCAGCGTCTTGCGCTCCTCCTCACTCAGCGTCGCCAGGTAATCCTGGTAACGTTTCCGGTCGGCATCCGTCACGGCGTAGGGATCGTAGCTATTGTAGAAGTCTTTCATGGTCGAATCCTGGGCCACGACGCTTTGGTCTTTGGTAGCCGCATCCCGGATCTTGCTCATAGTTTTGGCCTTAGCCTGCGCTTCCGAGCGGGCCAGAGCTTTCTCGACTTCAGGGTTCTGGGTGTTGATCGTAAACCAGTCGACTTCGACCAAATCCTGATCGACGGCTTCGACGCCGTAGAACCAGCCTTTCCAGAACCAGTCCAAGTCGACGCCGGACGCATCTTCCATCGTGCGGAAGAAGTCGGCGGGGGTGGGGTTCTTAAACATCCAGCGTTTTGAGTATTCTTTAAAGGCGTAGTCGAACAGTTCGCGGCCCATGACGGTTTCGCGCAGGATGTTCAGCGCCGTAGCCGGTTTTGCGTAGGCATTCGGCCCGAGGCTAATCACGTTATCGGACGAGGTCATGATCGGCGACAACACCGATTTATCCGATTTCATGTAATCCACAATCTGGTTCGGTTCCCCACGCCGGGTCGGGAAGTTGTAATCCCATTCTTTTTCGGCAAGATACTGACAGAACGTGTTCAGCCCTTCGTCCATCCAGGTCCACTGCCGCTCGTCCGAGTTGACGATCATCGGGAAGAAGTTGTGGCCCACCTCGTGAATAATCACCCCGATCATCCCGGCTTTCACGGATTCCGAGTAGGTGCCATCGGGTTCGGGCCGACCACCGTTGAAGCTGATCATCGGGTATTCCATCCCTCCACCCGGCGTCGCGTGGCAGGAGATGGCCACCGGATACGGGTACTTAAAGGTACGGTTTCCGTACGAGCGCAAGGTGTGCTCCACCGCCCGGGTCGAATACTGTCCCCACAGCGGGTTGCCTTCTTTCGAATAATATGACATGCTCCAGATTTTGCGCCCATCGCCGTAGACATCGGTTTGCATGGCGTCCCAGATGAATTTACGGGAAGAGGCAAACGCAAAATCGCGCACGTTGTCGGCTTTGTAAATCCAGGTTTTCTTGCCGGTAGGTTTAGCCTTCTCGGCGGCTTCCGCTTCGGCCTGCGTCACGATGACCACTGGGGTTTTCGAGTTGGCGGCTTTCTGCATCCGCTGCTGCTGGGTTGCCGTCAGTACCTGCTTGTAATTCAGGCATTCGCCGGTGGCGGCCACAACGTGGTCGTTGGGCACGGTGATGGCGACTTTGTAGTTGCCGAAGATGAGCGTAAACTCGCCCTGGCCCAAAAACTGCTTGTGCTGCCAGCCGTTTACATCGTCATAAGCGGCCAGACGCGGAAACCAGTGGGCGATGAAGTAGTTGTAATTCCCATCTTTCGGGAAAAATTCATAGCCGCTCCGACCGTAGTATTCCGTGATCAGGTAGTTCCAGTCAACGCCGAAAACGAAGTTCTGACCCGGTTTGAGGGGCGCGGGCAAGTCGAGCCGCATCATGGTTCCGTTGACGGTGTATTTCAGCGGTTTCCCGGTTTTATCTTTAACCGCCGTGATTTTGTAACCGTACTCCCGATCCGGGCCATTGTTCCGTCCCGCCCGGCCACCGGTGGCTGTCAGCGCATTCAGCGAAGCCGCCGACATCCCGTTCTCGTTCACGCTTCCGGTTCGCGTCATACCGCCGATGGAGCCTTTTTCGAACAAATTCTGATCCAGTTGGAGCCAGATGTACTTCAGTTCGTCGGGGGAGTTGTTGAAGTAGGTAACGGTTTCCGTCCCGATAATTTTCTGGTTGGCGTCGTCGAGTTCGACTTTGATGTCGTAATCGGCCCGGTTCTGGAAAAAATCCCGACCCGGTGAGCCGGAAGCGGTCCGAAAGGTATTGGGTGTGGGCAGCAGTGGCCCCATCTGTTCAAACCGATCGTTGGCCTTGTACGTGGTTGATGGCGGTTGCGCCTGCGTGCCAAATACTATTGTGGTCAATCCGGCAAGCAATAGCTTAAATCTCCCTTTCATAGTTAGGTCTCCGAAATATTATTTGTAGATGAATGTGGGAATGAAGTTACTAATAAACCGGTAAACTAACTTTATCGAATGGGATTGCAGCCGTACAATACCGGAAAAGATGCTATTTATCCTTTTTCCAGTACCACGGGCTGCCAGTCCGTGGCAACTTTTTCTGGTTCAGTAGTTAATACCGAAACTAAAAGGTAAGGTTTCCACGGACTGGCAGTCCGTGGAAACTTTTACGATCCGGTAGCTAATACCAGCTTGATGGTTTACCAGCTTGCACGGGCTAAAGCCCGTGGGTACTAGAAAAGCTGTGCCAGGTATTCGTTGTTGATAATGAGCGAAAGAGCCATCCCGGCGACGATTCCGGAAATGATCAGGTTCCAGTCGTGCCGCCGAACCCGCAGGATTTCGATCAGGACAAAGGCCACGATCAACACGGCCATCACAATAAAAATCTGGCCAAACTCCAGGCCAAGATTAAAAGCAAACAGCGGCTTTACGATGCTGGTCTCTTTGCCCAGCAAACTCCGCAGGTAATTGGAAAAACCCATGCCGTGAATCAGCCCGAACAGCAAGGCCAGCACATACCGGCCCCGCGATTGCTGCGGCTCGTCGGTAAACCGGCTTTTGGGTACTTTGTGGAAAAAATTGGTGATGGCCGTAATCAGAATCGTAATCGGAATCAGCAACTCGATTAAATCCGTGCTGTAGTTGATCAGTTGCAGCGTCGCCAACGCCAGGGTGAGGGAGTGGCCGATCGTAAAAGCCGTCACCAGAATCAGGACCTGCTTCCATTGGTTAAGGTTATAAATGGCGCATAGTGCTACGACAAACAAAATGTGATCATAACCACCGGGGTCGGTAATGTGCGAAAACCCGAGTTGCAGGTAAGCCCAGAATTCACTCATAGGACGGTTTTTACGGTTAAAAGCGGTCGGGAAACTGTGTACGTTTGCTGCAAAAATAGAAAGTTTGTTCCTGATGACCTACTTTACCGCCAGTTAGTGCCGCCCTGCCTTGTACTTTTGTCGAACTATCCGGTATTTTCGTGGCGTCATTGATGGTTCCCTCCTATGCAAACCGTTACATTTTCGTCCATCGGCAAGCCCGCCGACGTGCTGAAGGTTGTTGAAGCGCCCCTGCCCGAGCCCGGCCCCGGCGAAGTTCGGATCAAAGTCATCGCCAGTCCGGTCAACCCCTCCGACCTGCTGTTCGTGCAGAATCTGTACGGCACCCAACCCGAGCTGCCTTCGGGAGCCGGTTTTGAGGGCGTCGGGATTGTCGATAAAGTGGGCGAAGGGGTGGCGATGCGGACTGGCATTCGGGTGAGTTTCACGGCTATCGGGGCCTGGTCAGAATACACGCTCGCCAACCACCGCAGCCTGATTCCGTTGCCCGATGCGCTGTCCGATGAGGTGGCCGCCCAGTTGTTTGTCAACCCATTTTCGGCCTACGCGATGCTGGAAGAATCCGGACTTCAGGCCGGTCAATGGGTGTTACTGACGGCTGCGGGCTCGTCGTTTAGTAAACTCGTTATTCAACTGTGTAAACTTCGGGGGATCCAGACCATCGGAACGGTGCGGCACAACGACCTCGACGACGAACTGAAAGCCCTCGGCCTGACCGCCATCGTCAATACCGAAAAAGAAAAACTGACCACCCGGGTGAAAGCCCTTACAGAAGGCCGGGGTGCTGCCTGCGTGTTGGAAGCCGTGGGGGGTCAAACAGCCTCCGACGCACTGAAATGTCTGGCGAAAAATGGCACGATGATTCTGTACGGCGTGCTGAGTCTGCAAAATCCATCGTTCAATGTCGGGCTGATGATTTTCCGGGAACTGACAATCAAAGGATTCTGGCTGACCGACTGGATGCGCCGGGTCGACAGCCAGACGCGGCAGAATGTCGCCCGCAATGTGATCACACTGCTAATCAGTGGACAAATCCAGTTGCCCGTCGAAGCTTCGTATCAACTGGCCCAAATCCAGCAGGCCATCGAACATAGCGAACGACCCGGTCGGCACGGAAAGATTCTGGTCCGTGTCTAGTCGCTAACTTTTCCGGTTATTCTCCGTATTGTTTCGTTATATTTGAACAGCCATCTTTTACAATAAAACCGACCGGCGTGGCGTTGAAGAACGAAGACTCCTGCACCGGTTTTGTCTAACGCTAAAAACCGATTATCTGATTCATAGCACATGATTCTATTACAAGTTCCCACGGCGGGCGCTCCGGCCGTCGACTCCACGGCATCTGCCGCAGCTCCGGCCCAAAGCATGCAACTGTTCGACCTGATCGCCAAAGGCGGCTGGGTCATGATTCCGATCTCCCTCCTGTTTTTTTTCGCCCTGTACCTCATTATCGAACGCTGGCTGTTTATCCGCGGCAACACGCGGGTCGACGATAATTTTATCGACAACGTGAAAGACATGGTGATGCAGGGGAACATCAAATCCGCCGAATCATTCTGCAAGAATCAACGTAACTCCATCGGTCGCATTTTTGAGAAAGCCGTCGGGCGCATTGGTTCCCCGATTAAGGAAATCGAAGGCACGCTCGAAACCGTCGGTCAGATCGAGCTATCGCGGCTGGAACGGAACCTGGGTTACCTCGGCATTATTGCCGGGATTGCGCCGATGCTCGGTTTTATCGGGACCATTTCCGGGATTATCCGGATTTTCTACGACATCTCGCTGTCGGATAATATCAGTGTCGGGATCATCGCCGGGGGTCTATACGAAAAAATGATCACCTCTGGAGCCGGTCTGATCGTCGGGGTGATTGCCTATACGGGTTATCACCTGCTGAACATGCTGATCGAGAAATTCACGCTGAAGCTGGAAATCAACTCGTTCGAGTTCATGGAGGTCCTGCAAAAACCGACCGAAGCGGCAAGGGTGAGATAAAAATCGTTTAAGGTTTAATGGTTTGAGGTTTAACGGTTTGTCAGCCGGTTTTGAGCCTTAAACGTTAAACGTTAGACGTTAAACGTAAAAAAATGCGATTCCGAAGAAAACATAAGTTTGCCGCCGAGGTGGCGACGTCCTCGCTGAACGACATCATGTTTTTTCTGTTGTTGTTCTTCCTGATCATTTCGACGGTGGCGAATCCGAACGTAATTAAGCTCATGCTGCCCAAAGCGGCTTCCTCGCAGCAATTGAGCAAGAAGCAGGTGACGCTGTCGGTCGATGCCGAAAAGCGGTTTTTTATTGACAAAAACCCGATTGCCGCCGAAAACCTGGAAATGGAACTGAAGTCGATCATGAAGGATGTGGCCGAGCCGACGATTGTGGTGCGGGTTGATAAAACCCTGGCCGTTCAGGATTTGGTCGACGTGTTGCAAACCGGAGCCAAGCTCAACATCCGCATGGTGATGGCAACGTCCAAGTAACGAACAGTCTTTTTACACAAGCCCCGTAAGAGCTGCCTGCGCACCTTACGGGGCTTTTTTGTTGGATTGCCAGCTATGCAACCGGCCATCTCGTTCTTCCGTCAACCAGACCGTCACGCCCGGAAACCGCCGGATCAGTCGCTTGCTTTTTCGGATACCAGCCACGCTGAACACCTTCGTGAGCGCATCGGCCCAGGTTCCGTCGGGGGCCAGCACGGTTGTCTGGGCATGGTGCAGCAACCCCAAACCGGTTCGCGGATTCAGCAGATGCGAATACCGCTTGCCGTTATGGTCCAGGTACCGATGGGTTGCGCCGGAAGTCGTAATGCCCGCATGTTGGAGTAAAAGCGTGGCCGTATCGGCGTTCGCGCCGGTCAGGATTCGCCAGCCCCGCTCGCCTGGGGGCGGGTCGCTCACCAGAATATCGCCCCCAATGTCGAGCAAAGCCGACCGGATGCCCAGTTCATGCAAGAGCTTCATGCCTTCGTCGATGGCGTATCCCTGCCCGATGCCACCCACGTCCAGCCGCATACCCGGTTTTTTCAGCCGAACGCGCCGATGAACCGAATCCAGTGCAATGTAGCGGTAATCGACCAACCGGTGGGCTTTCCGGAGTTCGGCTTTCGTTGGAAAAATGCTACGCCGAACCGCCCGACGCCAGAGTTGCGACAGCGGGCCAATCGTTGGATCAAACAGGCCATCCGACTGCCGGGCAATCAAAACCGCCCGCCGAAGCACGTCGTACAAGTAGGGAGATACTTCAACCCACGGCCCCGACCCCGCCGTGGCCGAAAGTCGGTTGATTTCGCTGCCGTCGAGGTAATCACTCATCACTCCATTCAGCGAGTCCATGCGCGCATCGACCGCCCGGCGAACCTGCGCGGCCACACTATCATTGGGCGCGTAAAAAATCTGCCGGAATTCCGTCCCGAATAAACCCCGCTCGAAGGTGTAGCGCTGGAGAGGCTGGGCGTTGGTTTTCCAGCCAACAAAAAAAAGGATAACGAGGCTAAAAGCTACGCTGGCGGGGCGGAGCCCCAAAAACCGTATAGGCTGCGAGTTTTGCCTATAGCAACCGCTGTCAGCGGTCGAAGACCCTGACAGCGGCCAAGCCAACACTGGTACCGTTGCAAACACCCCGTTACACTTTCGCCACTTTGTTCCGCAAATAAAAATCGGCCAGCACTAACGCAGCCATCGCTTCCACGATAGGCACCGCGCGCGGCACCACGCAAGGGTCGTGCCGCCCTTTGCCCGAGACCACCACCGGATTGCCGTCGACATCCACGCTGTCCTGATCCTGCATGATGGTCGCCACCGGTTTGAAGGCAACGCGGAAGTAAATATCCTCGCCGTTGGAAATACCGCCCTGAATGCCGCCCGAATGGTTGGTCCGGGTCCGGACGCGGCCGGTTTCGTCGTTGGGCTCGATGTAGAATTCGTCGTTGTGCTGGGAGCCATACAGTTCGCTACCGGCAAAACCGCTACCGTATTCGAAGCCTTTTACGGCGTTGATACTCAGCATGGCTTTCCCTAATTCGGCGTGGAGCTTGTCAAAAACAGGTTCGCCCCAGCCCGCCGGAACGCCCGTGACGACGCAGGAAACGATGCCCCCGATGGAATCACCCCGCTTGCGGGTTTCGTCGATGTACTCGAACATTTGCTGTGCCAGTTCGGGATCCGGGCAGCGAACGGCATTCTCTTCGGCTTTCGCCAGATCGAGCTGCTGGTAGGGCGTTTCGAGTTTTAGCCTGCCCACCTGCGACACATACGCCTGAACGCTGACGCCCTGCTGGTTCAGCAGTAACTTCGCCAGCGCCCCGGCCGCGACGCGGGCCGCCGTTTCCCGGGCCGAACTGCGCCCACCGCCCCGGTAATCGCGGACGCCGTATTTCTGCTGGTAGGTATAATCGGCATGCGAAGGCCGAAATTGCTGGGCAATGTGGGAATAATCCTTGCTCCGTTGATCCTCGTTCCAGATTACTAAACTGATGGGCGTCCCCTCGGTTTTTCCTTCGAAAATACCGGAAAGGACCTGAAACTCGTCCTTTTCGCGCCGTTGGGTTGTAATCCGCGACTGTCCCGGTTTTCGGCGGTCCAGTTCCGATTGTATAAAAGCCGTATCGACCTCCAGGCCCGCTGGGCAACCGTCGATGATAACGCCGATGGCCACGCCGTGCGATTCGCCGAACGTCGAGATTTTAAATAATGTTCCGTATGTACTGCTCATTGATTTCGTTTAAAGTTTGAGGGCGTACCCACGGACTTTAGTCCGTGTTTTGGGAGTTTATACTATCTAAACGGTCATATTAACTCAAAACACGGACTAAAGTCCGCGGGTACGATTTCCCCCTTATTTTCTCCAAAATAAATACATCATTCCCAGAATCATGCTCACCAGCAGGATATTTACCACTGAGCGGAGCATTTGCTGCCAGTCGAACGGTTGTTTGGAACTATCGATTCGTTCGATCCCCGTGTAGATAGACCCCGGCAGACTGACCCGCACGGTGTCGCCTTCGGGCAGAGCCGTGCCGCCGACCTGGAGCGTGATCGCCGAGTGAAGCGTGTCATAGCGTTCCTGTCTCAGGTTAAAGTAAATCCACTGAAAGTAGGAAGCCAGTCGAAAAGTACCGTTTTGCCGGGGAATGAGCGCATACGAAAACGTTTTATACCCCGAAACTACGCCCCCCGACCGGTTGATCACCTGTTTTTCAGACGGTGGAAAGATATCGAGCGTCGTTGAGTCGGGCACGACCGGAGCAGCCAGCGATGCAATGTTGCCCTCGCCGGTCAACCGAAAATTATAGTTAACGCTCTGTCCGACGGCGGCATTCTTCCTCAGGATGGTTTCAATCAGCCGGAATTGTCCGACAGCTACCTGATCCCGCAACGGATGAGGTGGCAATGGCTTTACGTGGATGGACAACGGCCGGGTTGCATACGTCACAATTTCCTTTCCTCGCTCTCCGCCCGGTTTGGCTGCGGGTCTAATCTGTTGCATCTTTAACTGAACCGACGGGATTTCGATGGATTGCTGTGTGAGTGGAAAAAAAGTAGCCTGGTAAATCCGGTACTCCGCGTACTTTTTCCCGTTGATGGTAATGAGGTGCCGCGAGAGGTCGGTGATGCCTTCGTTTTCTTCCCAGCAATTGGCCGGACGGACGGTTTTCAGCAGTTGTTGAAGTTGTTGCTCGAGTTCATAAAAAGATAACTCAAACGGGTAGGATTCGGCAACAAAAAAAGACAATTTTAACGAAAAGCCTTCCCCGGTGTAAACAGAGGACTTTGAGGTGCTCAAAGAGAGAAAAACAGCGTTTTTGGCAATGGTTTCGGGCAAGACCGGCGTTGGCCCAACAGAGGTAGCCAAAGCATCCGATGGCCGAACAATCACGATTACTTCCTCCGATTGAATGGTAGTTTCACCCACAACCAGCTCGAATGGCGGCAACCGGTACTGGCCCGGACGTATAGCGGTGTAGGCCTGAGTAATTACCTGTGAAACAACGGTTTTGCCATTTACCTCGGCTGGTGATATACTGGTAGTTGTTCCTTTCTTGGTAAAACCTTTGAACGCCGGAAAGTTGATAACTGGCCGGGAATCGCTGTTTTGAATGATAACGGAAATGGTAAAGGGCCGTTCAATCGAAATTTCAGTTTGACCTAATTCAATAGCAACCGATGGCTCCTGCGCTAAGAGATTATAGCTCAGTGGGCCACAAAAAAATAATACAACTAATAATTGGAATTTTAAAAATTTCATCTCTAAATTTGAACAACAAAAATAAGCACAAACCGTTACAATTTTGGAGATGTTTCGGAACGATTTACCCTGCTCGAAACGTCTTTACCCTGTGGAGTAGATCCTCAAAACTCTAACCAAAAAACCGTAGTATGTGGTATGGCAACAATGCTAGAGTACATCAAGACAATCCTTCAAAAAGTCAGCTTTGACAAGAAATTGTTTGAGAAGGAATTGAAAAAAGCCATCAGCCTTCTGATACCGGAAGAAGTAAAGCAGTTAAAGTCCTGGTGTTACGAGAAATTTAGCAATTTATATCTCTCTGTTCTCAACCGATGTTTTTACAGGCGAAAGCTTGCGTAGACGAGGTTGACTGATGCAAATGAAAAGGCCGGTTCGAACCGGCCTTTTCGCTTTTTTACCGGACAAACCGCAGGCGCTTCCCGGTAATGGTATCGTTGAACATTCCGTGCGCGTAGGCCAGATGCCCCGAAACGATCGTGTGCGTGATAACATTGCTGAAAACCGTCCCTTCCAGCGGTGACCAGCCGCACTGATACAAAACCGTATCTTTCGTCACGGCGGTTTGCGCTCCCGGATTGACCAGCACCAGATCGGCCCAATAGCCTTCTCGCACGTAACCACGCCGGTCGATCTGAAAACAATCGGCGGGGGCATGGCACATTTTCTCCACGACTTTTTCCAGCGAAATTTTCCCCTGCTGAACGGCTTCCAGCATCAGAAGCAATGGATGCTGGACCAGTGGCAAACCGGACGGGGCCTGCCAGTACGGCTGTTGCTTTTCGTCCCAGGTATGGGGCGCGTGGTCGGTGGCAATAATGTCCAGCCGGTCGTCGAGGAGCGCCTGCCAAAGCTGGGGTTTGTGGTGCGGAGCTTTGATGGCCGGATTGCATTTGATCAGGTTGCCCAGCCGCGTGTAATCGTCGGCATCGAACCAGAGGTGATGCACGCAGACCTCCGACGTAATCCGCTTTTCTTTCAGGGGAATCGTATTATCGAACAACGAGAGTTCGTCGGCCGTCGAAATGTGCAGGATGTGCAGCCGCGTATTGTACTTTTTCGCCAGTTCGACCGCCATCGACGACGATTTCAGGCACGCGTCCTCGTTCCGGACCAGCGGGTGAATGGCTGCCGTGGCCGAATCGCCGTACAACTCCCGGTAGTGGGCGGTATTAGCCCGAACAGTGGCTTCATCTTCGCAGTGCGTGGCAATCAGCAGCGGGCTTTGTTGGAACACTTCTTCCAGGACGATTACATTATCGACCAGCATGTTACCGGTCGAGGAGCCCATGAAAATCTTGATCCCGCAGACGGTTTCTGGATCGGTTTTCAGCACTTCCTCCAGGTTGTCGTTCGAGCCGCCCATGAAAAACGAATAGTTGGCGAGCGAGGTCCGGGCCGCAATTTCGTACTTCTGCGCCAGCAATTCCTGCGTCAGGGCATTCGGCACGGTGTTAGGCATTTCCATAAAGCTCGTGACGCCCCCGGCCACAGCCGCCCGGGCTTCCGACCGAATCGTGGCCTTGTGCGTCAAACCGGGTTCTCGGAAATGTACCTGATCATCAATGACACCGGGTAACAGATAGTTACCTTCTGCGTCGATCACGGTATCCGCCGATTGGCTCAACCCGGCACCGATTTGTTCAATAAAACCGTCTTTGCAAAAAACGTCGGTTTCACGAATCGTGCCTTCGTTTACCAGACGGGCGTTACGGATCAATATGCTGCTCATGCTGTAAGGGGAAAACCGGAAGTCAAGCCTTCTGCTACCGGTTTTTATAAAGTTGGGCTACTTCTTTGGCAAAATACGTCAGGATAATCTTGGCACCCGCGCGTTTCATAGCGGTCAGGATTTCGAGCATGGCGCGTTCGCCGTCGATCCAGCCGTTAGCAGCGGCAGCCTTCACCATCGCGTACTCGCCACTGACGTTATAGGCGGCAATCGGCAGGTTGAAATTGTCGCTCAGCAACTTGATGATGTCAAGATAGGCCATCGCCGGTTTTACCATCAAAAAATCAGCGCCTTCGGCGTAATCCAGTTCGGCTTCGATGAGGGCTTCGCGGCTGTTGGCGGGGTTCATCTGGTAGGTTTTCTTGTCACCAAATCGCGGGGCCGAATCAAGCGCGTCGCGGAACGGGCCATAGAAAGCTCCGGCGTATTTGGCCGTATATGCCATGATCGACACGTTCGTAAATCCTTCGGCATCAAGCACTTCGCGAATGTAGCCAATGCGGCCATCCATCATATCCGAAGGACCCACAATATCGGCACCGGCCCGGGCCTGCGCCAGCGCCATTTTACCCAGCACCACCAACGTTTCGTCGTTGACGATTTCGACGCCGTTCGGACCTTCCTCCACAATGCCGTCGTGGCCGTCGGAGCTGTAGGGGTCCATTGCCACGTCGGTCATGACAGCAACTTCCGGAAACCGGTTTTTGATGGCTCGCACGGCCTGAAGGTACAAACCGTCCGGCTTGTGGCTTTCCGTCGCGTACTTATCTTTTTTACTTTCGGGCAAGTTCGGAAACAGGGCAAACGTGCGCAGGCCCAGATCGACGCATTCCTGGATCTCTTCCAGCAGCAAATCGAGCGAAAACCGCGCGACACCGGGCATCGAAGCGATTTCGGACCGCACGCCCTCTCCTTCCATCACAAACATGGGATAAATCAGGTCCGACAGAGAAAGCGAATGTTCCTGGACCAACTCCCGAATCACGGGCGATTTTCGATTTCTGCGGGGTCTTCGTAGCATACTTTTGTGGTTTTCGGCTACAAAGATAGCACACCGAGCGTTACGCCATGAGTTTAAATCCTTCGCCGTGGAGATTGACGATCTGCACCGA
This sequence comes from Larkinella sp. VNQ87, assembly GCF_049445795.1. Classification (NCBI taxonomy): domain Bacteria; kingdom Pseudomonadati; phylum Bacteroidota; class Cytophagia; order Cytophagales; family Spirosomataceae; genus Larkinella; species Larkinella sp. VNQ87. The sequence goes on along the minus strand of NZ_JBMSDT010000013.1, from coordinate 121,530 downwards.
TTCGTCGTCTTTCAGGTACTTGCGGAGTTTGGTGATGTACACATCCATGCTCCGGGCGTTGAAATACGAATCGTCACCCCAGATCAGTTTCAGCGCGAAGCTGCGGCTCAGCGGCTGGTTTTTGTTCTGGGCAAACAGTTTCAGCAAAGCGGCTTCCTTGCTGGTTAGTTTAATGGCCTGCGGCTCGCTGCTGCCGTTGGGGCGCGTGAGAAGCTGGTGAGCAAAATCGAACGAAAACGAGCCGATCTGGTAGGTAGTCGGTTGCGGAACGTCCTCGGTTTTGTGATACCGCCGGAGAATGGCCTGAATCCGCAGCAGCAATTCTTCCATGCTGAACGGTTTGGTCATGTAGTCGTCGGCCCCAATCCGGAAGCCCTGAATGGTGTCTTCCTTCATCGACTTGGCCGTCAGAAAAATGATCGGAATATCCCGCCCCGACATCCGGACTTCCTTCGCCAGCGAAAAACCGTCTTTTTTCGGCAGCATCACATCGAACAGGCACAGGTCGTAGGCATTGTCGACAAACCGCTGCCAGCCCTGGTTACCGTCGGTCGCCAGGTCGGTTTCGTAGCCTTTCGAGTTCAGGTATTCCTGCAATAACATCCCCAGATTCGGGTCATCTTCCACCAGTAAGAGCTTCGGCATAAATTCTTTCTCTGATTACCTCTGATGTTCTCTGATTAACTCTGTGTAATAACTTTTTTAACTGTTACACAGAGTTGATCAGAGAACATCAGAGGTAATCAGAGGTTTAGGTTTGATGGTATGGTAACACAATTTCGAATGAACTTCCTTTTCCCAACTGGCTGCTGACCTGCACGGAACCGTGGTGTTCTTCCACCATTTTTTTGACGTAGCTCAGTCCCAGCCCGAAGCCTTTGACATCGTGCAAATTGCCGGTTGGCACGCGGTAAAACTTCTCGAAAATCCGGCCGACCTGGTCTTTCGTCATCCCGATTCCGTGGTCGGCGACGGTGATACTGACCCCATTTTCCACATTCCGCGTCCTGATAGTAATGTCCGGCTGTTCGGGCGAATACTTGATGGCATTGTCGAGCAAGTTATAGAGAATGTTGCTCAAGTGAACCTCGTCGGCTTCAATGATTTCCTCGACAGCTTCAAAATCCAGGTGAACTTCACCCTGTTTCTGCTCAATTTGCAGGCCAATCGTGTTCAGAACATTCCCGATAGTGTCGTGAATATTGACCGACGAAAGCTTGAGTTTGACACCGCCCCGGCCCGCCGTCGCCCGGTCGAGCAGGGCCATTTGCAGCACTTTTTCGACGTGCGTCCCCAACCGCCGGGTTTCGTCGCGAATGATGCCCATGTAGCGGGTCAGGCGCGTCGCCGGTTCCTCCGATTTCTCAATGCCGTGACTGAGTTGCTCCTGCGCCATCTCGACCGCCAGCGAAATGGTCGAAATCGGCGTTTTGAACTCGTGGGTCATGTTGTTGATGAAATCGTTTTTGATATCGGCCAGCTTTTTCTGCCGAAGGATGGTGTTGATGGCTACGTAAAAACAAGCCATAATCACCAGCACCAGCAGAGCCGACCCTGCCAGAATGGCGCTCATCTTGCGCCAGATAAACTGTTGCTGGTCCGGAAAATAAACGTATACATAGTTGCCGCGTTCCAGAAAATTATTCGGAAACAGCACGGCTTTATAGACCTTCTTCCGGCCCGGCATCTGGTTGTCGGAATGTGAGGCAAACAACAGGCTCGGTTTGGCTAGCCCCATACCTACATTGGTCCGAACGCCGTATTCAAATGGAATCGTAATGCCGCGTTCGGCCATGGTTTGTTTCAGGAGCGAATCGAGCAGCGTCCGATTAACCCGACGTTCGATGGGGCGGTTGGCAAATAACAAATCCCGGACAACACCTTTGACCATCTCCGACTGTTGCTCCACGTTCTGGTGGCCGACTTTGGATGCCGAAGCCACGGCCGTTGATGCCGACGGTTTCGAAACCGGGCGTTTCGGGCGCGGTTTGCGGGCCAGCGGTTTTTTAGTCTGCGCTTTGTGAGCCAGTAAGATGCTGTCATTCAAAACCGGTTGCCCGTATAATACCCGCAACTGGCGCTCGAAAACCTGGTCCACCAGGTTGTTGAACTGCCGCTGCTGCTGGAGTTGCAGATCCCAGAATTCCTCCGGCCCCAGGGCGTCCTGCTGCCGCACCAGTTCTTCAAAATGCTTCTGCTGCACCTCCGACAACTTTTGAAAATCCGAGTGCAGCGCATCCGAGGGCGATACCTGAATTTGCTGCCAGACGCTCACCGGCACCATTCCGTTGGTACTTTCCGGTTCCGAAACGATCGGTTTAGGCTCTTTCGGCCGCTGTGCCAGCAAGGCTTCCGCAGCCGGTACCGGTTTCTTTGCGACAGGTTTCGGCGTCGTCGGGCGCGAAATGGCCATGAGTTGCTGTTGTTGTTTCTGCTGATTCATGCGCTGCCGGGCCAGGTACAGAATCTCCTGCCGTTCCAGCGTCCGGACCACTTCCTGTAGGCCGTCCGTCACGCGCGAATCAAACTGTTCCCGCTGTAGCGAGAGCGCATTGTCGATCCAGTAAAGCTGAAGCGAAATCAGCCCCAGAACACCCACGGTCATCAATACAGCAATCCAGCGAATGCGTTGTTTTGTCATTTTTTATTCCTCCTGTGCAACATTCGGGTTTAGCAGCGCATCTATTAGCTAGTTTACCCACTTAAAAGTACGAAAGCCGGGCGCTAACGACTTATGCCTTCACACGGTTTTAACAAACTTTAACAACGAAACAATCCAGATTACCCTAGGTTTGCACCTGCTTCGAACTGTAAAAAAACCATTACACATGAGCTCTTTATCTGGAATTCGCTACCGCCTGTTGCTGGCTGCCTGCCTGCTGAGCGGTTCGCTGGCCCCGGCGCTGGCTCAGTCCAATAAGAAAACGGACGTTGAGAAAAATAGTGTACACGTCAAGATCATTGAGCGCACCAACGCCGGTGACGTCCGGGAATTTGAACGCGACTACCGAATGGAAGGCATGAAAGACGACGAACGTGATGCACTGGTCAACCGGCTGGTCGATTCGATCCGGACCAAACGCGGAAACCACAAAGGACAGATTACGATCATCATCGACGACAACAACAGCAACTTTAGGTACAACGAAAACCGAAACTCCGACCGGGTCGCCGACCGCATCATCCGCAGTCGGGAAGGCAACATGACCGCCCGGCGACCGAACCGGATCAACGGCCCGAGTGAATTTCGATTTTACCGCGACGGCAAGTTGCAAAACCGCTTCGAATTCAATTCCGATTCACTGGCCGACCGGCTGAGACGGTTTGAGTTTCACTGGCCCGACAATTTTGGTCAGCGGCTGGAAGACTCCTTCCGGGGCTGGAGCTGGTCGCTTGATGAAGGAGCCAAGGCATCGACCATCCGGAACCTGCAAGTGTACCCGAACAACCCGGAAACCAACCAGTTGAACGTTCGTTTCACGGCCCCGGCCAAAGGCGACATCCAGATCCGGGTGACGACGCCCGATGGCAAAGAGATTGCCAAGAAAGAAGTAAAAGACTTCTCAGGCAGTTACGCCGGGCAAATCGATATTTCGAAGAAAGCGAAAGGCGTTTACTTCATCAACGTCACGCAAAATGATGACGGTGCCGTCAAGCGGGTGGTCATTCCATAATTTTAGGCATCCATAGTCAGAATTCAGCATTCGTAGAATGGGTTTCGTCCCCTAATTCTGGTGACTTATCAGATGATTTCCGCAGTTCACTTACTTTTGGTGGAAATTTGGTGGAAAGACAACCTATCTTAGCGTTACCTTTTACAACGATCACCGTCTTAAGTAGTAAACAAAAAGAAAGATGTAGGTTCGTCAATACCGTTTATCCGTTCATAGTACCGTTCAAACAGTTTTTTCGAAAAAACAAGGTACTATGTATTGCAAGGTACAATCTAAAACCTATATCTTTGTATCGAACTTAACAAGGGGTTAGCCCGTGAAGAGTATGAAAACGTTGGTAATCTTTATTCTGCTGTTGTGCGCCGGTTTCAACGCTTCGGCAATGGGTCATCCGCACAACCTGTTTTCGGCTCACCGCAAAGCGAAGCAGTACAAGCCAGTGGTATGCAAAACGACGACGGTTACTGACAAGCGTACCTTCACGACTTGTGTCAAAGCCGTAACTCCGTCTATAACCCAAACCTGGGTGATCTTGTGGAGAAAATTTATGTAATCTGAACGATCCGATCTTTCGATAGGAGCGGTGGTATGACTTTGAGGTCATACCACCGCTTTTTTTATGGCACAGGAATTGCCGGTTTTTATCAAATCTGATGCCCCCCGAAAGTGTCCTCCCCGGGCGCTGATTGTGGCTTTTCAACCAAATTGTACCTGACAAAAGCCACCGTTTAGGGAATAAATCTGGGTTTTATCGCATGTATTTATTAGGCATCTTTTCGTTATTTAATTAACTTTATCGTTTCAATGGATTAAACTGTACAACCTGACGTAACTGTATTTCTTAACCAAAATGCGTACTAAAGTTGTCTTGCGGGTAGTGGCGGCTCTAACGATAGCCGGTTTTTTGACAGCTTTTGGATGGGACCGTACCGGGTTGACCCGGTTTCGGTGGCGTCACGCCATTTTATCGGCCAACTTTCTGGCCTCTTTCGAAAAGAAAGCCCCGGTGAAGCGTGTTGCCAAATCAGAGACCTGGCATTATAAAACCGCTGCCCATCCGGTGGAGGTATTCGGTTCGGCTCCGCAGCAGCAGCGCTGGGTCGACAGTGTGTTCCGGACTCTCACGCAGGAGCAGAAAATCGGGCAGTTTTTCATGGTCGCGACGTTTTCAAACCGGGACGAAGCGCATTACCAATACATCGAAACCCTAGTCCGGCACTATAACATCGGCGGACTTATTTTCTTCCAGGGTGGTCCGTACCGACAGGCGGTTTTGACCAACCGCTATCAGGCGGCCGCCAACGTTCCGCTGCTGATCGGCATCGACGGCGAGTGGGGGCTCGGGATGCGGCTCGACAGCACGATGGATTTCCCGAAGCAGATGACACTGGGCGCCATCCGCGATACGGCGGTCGTCTACCGCATGGGGGCCGAAATCGGACGGCAATGCCAACGCCTGGGCATTCACATCAACTTCGCGCCAGTTTCCGACATCAACAGTAATCCGTCCAACCCTGTGATCGGAAACCGCTCCTTCGGCGAATCACGGGAGAACGTTGCGCTCAAGGCGGCTGCTTACATGAAGGGCCTGCAACACAGGCGCGTCATCGCCACCGCCAAGCACTTTCCGGGCCACGGCGACGCCAGCACCGACTCGCACATCACCCTCCCGACAATCAACCGCTCGGTTGCGCAGCTCAACGACATCGATTTGTACCCCTTCCGTAAGCTGATTGCGGATAGTCTGATGGGCGTTGTGACGGGCCATTTGCACGTTCCGGTTGTCGACAATACGCCCCGGCTGGCCGCCACCCTGTCCGAAAAAATCGTGACGGACCTACTTAAGAAAGAACTCGGTTTTCGGGGTCTGGTGTTTACCGACGCGCTGAACATGGCCGGTATCGGCAAACTACCCGCCGAAGAAATCAACCTGCGGGCATTGATGGCCGGAAACGATGTTCTGCTGTATCCGGAAAATGTACCCGACGCCGTCCATAAAATTGCCAGTGCCATTGAGCAGGGCAAAATTTCGCAGGAACTAATCGATGAAAAGGTCCGGAAAATCCTGCGGGCCAAATACTGGGCCGGATTGAACAAATATCAGCCCATCGCCCTTGAAAACCTCAGCCGCGACCTGAACTCGTCGGAAGCCCAATTGCTCAAGCAGGAACTTTGCGAACAAGCCGTTACGCTGGTCAAGAACACCAATAACATTTTACCCGTCAACACGCTGGACACACTGCGGTTGGCATCGGTTTCGATCGGCACCGATTATGGTAATACCTTCCAGAAAATGCTGGGCCGGTATGCCCCCTTCAAACAGCTTACCTACGGCGAAAAACCGTCCGGCGACCATAGTGTGGAGGAAATGCTGAGCCAGATCGGGGACGCCAACCTGGTGGTGGTGAGTTTCCACCGGATGAGCCCCTCGGCCCGCTGGAGTTACGGTGTAACGAATGCCTCATTAAGTCTGATCAACCGCCTGAAGCAGCGGGGTATTCGGGTGATAGTTTGCGCGTTCGGGTCGGCCTATGCCCTACGTCCGTTTGTCAACACGGAAGCCGATGCCGTTTTGTGTGCCTACGAAGATGGGGAAGAAATGCAGCGGGTCGTTCCCCAGGTTCTCTTCGGGGCGGTTCCGGCCAGGGGCGTGATGCCCGTTACAATCGGCGACTGGAAATTTGGGAATGGCTTGTTTACGGCTCCCAACCAGCGGCTAGCCTATAGCCTGCCCGAAAGCGTCGGTATGCGTTCCGGCCAGTTGCGGCACATTGAAACCGTCATTCAGAAAGCCATTCGAGATCGGGCTTTCCCTGGTTGCCAGGTGCTGGTGGCTCGGAAAGGCAAGGTGGTTTTTGACAAAAGCTTCGGCAATCTGGCCTACAACAATGCGGAACGAGTCACCGACGAAACCCTGTACGATCTGGCGTCGCTGACCAAGGTGGTCGGAACGCTCCAGGCGGTGATGATCCTGAACGAACGGGGCGCGATTGATCTGAACCAGAAAGTCGCTTACTACCTGCCTGAGTTTCAGAACAGCAGCAAGCGCAACATGACGGTCAGCGATGTCTTGCTGCATCAAACCGGTTTGCCCGCTGGGTTGCCACGGGCCGTCGACCGGGCCAAGGCGCTGGTGACGGCCGATTTCCGCTCCGGTCGTGATAGTTTACACGCGTTACAGGTTGGCCCCGCCTTATTTGCGGCCCCGGCCTTGCGGGATTCGATCTGGCAATGGATTGTCCGGACGCCGTTGACGGGTCGGCCGGACGAAGCCGGCCGGTACGGTTATCTCTACAGTGACCTGAGTTTCGTGATTCTACAAAAACTGGTCGAGCGGGTTTCCAATCAACCGATGGATGCGTTCCTGAACGAAACCCTGTATAAACCGCTGGGCATTTCGACGCTCTGCTTCAACCCCTTGTATTGCAAACCAGGAAGCCGGATTGCGCCCACTGAACAGGATACCTATTTCCGTCATTCACTGCTTCAGGGCACCGTTCACGACCAGTTGGCGGCTTTACAAGGCGGTATTTCGGGTCATGCCGGTTTGTTTGGAAATGCGACCGATATTGCTAAAGTGCTGCAAATGAACCTGCAACGGGGTAATTACGGCGGTAGCCGGTTTCTGATGCCGGGCACGGTTCCGCTGTTCGTCCGGACGCAAAGCGACCGCAGTCATCGTGTTTTGGGCTGGGATAAACCGGAAGTAGATGGCAACAGCGTTTACCACGCCAACCAGGTGTCACCCCGTTCGTTTGGCCATACCGGTTTTACCGGCAATGTCATCTGGGTCGATCCCGATTACGATCTCGTCTTTATCTTCCTGTCCAATCGCGTACACCCCAGCGCGGCCAATACCCTGATCAATACCCAGAAAATTCGTCGACAAATTCACGAGATTATTTATCAGTCGATGTAATTTGTATTTTTGAGTCAAATTTCTGAAAAATACCCAGTTAACGTAACTCCACCACCACTTATCGGTTTTTTATATGAATAAATGTTTACGTCTGTATTGGCTTTTGCTGCTTGTGTTGTGCGGAAGTGTAGGGAAAGTATCAGCCCAGACGATTACAACGGGCGCTTTGTCCGTTTCTGCGGTTTGTGCCGGGGGCACCGTTTCCGTTCCTTTTACTACATCGGGGACATTTGTAACCGGAAATCAGTTTAAAGTTCAACTCGCTCCGGCGTCGGGATCAACTTTTACTGACATTGGTTCCGGCACCATCAGCCCTCTCACCGGTACCATTCCAGCCGGAACCAACGGCAGCGGGTTTCGGATTCGAGTTGTTTCCACCACCCCGGCTGTCAACGGCAGCATTAGCCCCACTACTTTAACGCTGACAACCGCCCCTGGCCCCCCCGGCACCGCTAACGTGACCTATTGCCAGGGAACCTCCCCAGCCCCGTTAACTGCATCGGCCAGTGGCGGTGCCACCCTGCTCTGGTGGGGAACCAGCGCGTCGGGCGGAAGCTCGTCGGCCACGGCCCCAACTCCTTCGGCAGCCTCAGCGGGCAACACTACTTACTACGTCAGCCAAACCCTGAACGGTTGCGAAAGCCCCCGGGCGGCCATTACCGTCACTGTCAGTGCGGTTCCGGCGGCTCCTGTGACTGGGGCCGCCCCCACTTACTGCCAGGGCGCACCGGCTTCCCCGCTAGCGGCAACGGCCTCGGGTGGCGCAACACTGAACTGGTACGGAACCAACCAAACCGGCGGAACCGCTTCGGCAACGGCTCCCACCCCTTCCACCGACGCACCCGGAACCAGCACCTATTACGTCAGTCAGGCCATCGGAACTTGTGAAGGACCACGCACCGGTATTACGGTAACGGTAAACCCTAAACCGGCTCCTCCAACAGTAACCACTCCGGTTTCAGCCTGTCAGGGCGGTAGTTTGGGCGCGCTGTCGGCCACCGCCGGAACCGGCAACACGCTCAATTGGTACGGAACCAACGCGAGCGGAGGTACAGCTTCGGCCACTGCTCCGACGCCTTCGGCCGCATCGGCCGGAACAACGAATTACTACGTTAGCCAGAAAGGGGGCAATGGTTGCGAGAGCGACCGGTCGGTCATTGTGGTCAACATCAAGGCAACGCCCTCGGCACCCAGCACGGTTCCGGCCAATTACTGCCAGAATGCACCGGCCGGAGCCTTAACCGCTACTGTATCAAGTGGTGGCACCTTAAACTGGTACGGAACCAACCAAACCGGCGGGACCGCTTCCGCAGCCGCCCCAACACCTCCAACCAGCGCCACCGGCACGACGACCTACTACGTGAGCCAAACCGTCGATGGCTGCGAAAGCCCCCGGGCGGCATTGGTTGTTACGATTCGGGCTATTCCGGCCGCGCCCACTACCACGACGCCGGGCGCTTATTGCCAGGATGCACCGGCCAGTGCGCTCGTCGCAACGGCAGGCTCCGGTGGAAGTCTCAACTGGTACGGCACCAACCAAACCGGCGGAACCGCTTCCAATTCAGCGCCGGTCCCTTCGACCGACACGCCGGGAACGACCAATTACTACGTGAGCCAAACCGTCAATGGTTGCGAAAGCCCCCGGACCGCAATTGCCGTGACCGTGACTCCCAAACCAGCGGCCCCAACCGTCACGGCCTCGTTTACGTACTGCCAGGGCGCAACCGCCAGTCAGTTGACCGCCGTTGTCGGCAGTGGCGGAACGGCCAACTGGTACGGCACGAATGCAACCGGAGGCTCACCTACGGCGGCCGGGCCAACACCCTCGACGAATTCGGCGGGTGTTTTTACGTATTATGTTAGTCAAACGCTGGGTGGATGCGAAAGTAACCGGGCCAGTATCACCGTAACGGTTTACGCGACGCCCACTGCTCCGGGCGTTGCGGCAGTCTCTATTTGTCAGAATCTTCCCACAGAAGCTCTCACCGCATCGGCTTCAGCTGGTGGCACCTTAAAGTGGTATGGCACCAATGCCACGGGCGGAACCGGTTCGGACACAGCCCCAACCCCATCAGCAACCACCGCAGGGTCAACTACGTACTACGTCAGCCAGATAGTCAACGGTTGCGAAGGCCCCCGGGCCGCTTTGTCCGTCACGGTAAAACCGCAACCAGCCGCTCCTACAGTGGGAGCAGCACTGAGCTACTGCGAAGATGCTGCAGCCGTTCCCTTGATAGCAACGGCTGGCTCAGGCGGAGTTCTGAACTGGTACGGCACGAATGCTACCGGCGGAACCGGCTCCAATTCTGCACCGACGCCTTCCACGAATACGCCGGGCAATTTGACCTTTTATGTCAGCCAAACTATCAATGGCTGCGAGAGCCAGCGGGCAAGCCTGACGGTGACGATCAAGCCAAAACCGGCTGTGCCGGGCACCCAGGACATTCGGTATTGTCAGAAGGAAACAGCTTCAGCCCTGACTGCCACTTTTGAAACCGGTGCTACCTTGAAATGGTATAGCACGCCAGCCAGCACGACCGCTCTGTCGGCCGCTCCGACGCCTGATACGCAAACGCCCGGTGAAACGACATTTTATGTGAGTCAGAACGGCGCTAACGGCTGCGAAAGCGATCGCGGTACGATTAAAGTTCGGGTATTTGCTACGCCCGGCCTGCCAACGGTTCCGACGCTGCCAGATGTTTGCCAGAATACATCCACGCCGGTTACGCTACAGGCATCTGGTGAGAACCTAAAATGGTACACGGTTGAAACCGGCGGAACCGGCGCGGGAGCGGCTCCGGTGCAACAAACTACAGCCGCCGGAACCTTCACCTATTACGTTACACAAACGATCAACCAGTGCGAAAGCCCCCGCGCAGCAGCCAAAATTACGGTGAAGCCACAACCGATTCTGCCGGGTGTTGAGAATCTGGTCGTTTGCCAGGATGCCGAAGAAAAAACCCTGGCAGCCACTGGAGAAGCCCTGAAATGGTTCGATGCCAACGGCAACCTGATCGGCGGTGCCCCGAAACCCAGCACGAACGTCGAAGAAAACCGGGTCTATGCGTATAGCGTCACCCAAACGGTCAATGGCTGCGAGAGTCAGAAGGCTGCGGTAACCTATACCGTGAATGTAACGCCGAAACCAACCGTTGTCACGCCGGTGGTGTACTGCCAGAACGCAGTGGCCAAACCGCTCGAAGCGACGGGCCAGAACCTGAAATGGATTGACCCCTACGGCCGGGAGTTTACGGCCCCCCCCGTTCCGCCGACGACGAACATTTCAACCAAGCCGGAAGGTGATTCGTATTTTGTGACCCAAACTGCCAATAACTGCCAAAGCCGCCGGTCCGAAATTAAGCTGATCGTCAATGCACCGCCGACCGCCAAAATCGAAGGAGCCGCAACGGTCAATCTGGGGAAAACGGTTCCGGTGACGATCACCTTTACCAGCGTTCCGCCGTTCAGTTATACAGTTTCGGACGGAACCACGGGTAAGTCTGAAACCATGCAGCAGGAGATTAATCTGTTGCCGACGAAGAAAACAACCATTTACACCATTACCAACATTTCGAATACCTGCGGAACCGGAACCCCCCTCGGAACCTTCACGGTCAATGCCGTCATTCCGACGGTTACCACAGGCGCGCTGTCAGTGACGACGGTTTGCGTTGGTACGTCCGTTCAGGTGCCTTTCACGACTGCCGGGCAGTTTACGGAAGGAAACACATACAACGTCGAAATGGCGCTGGTTTCCGACACCGAGTTTACCAACAAAACGGAGATTAAGGTCAATGCCACGCAAAGCCCGATAACGGCTCCGATTCCGACGACGCTGGCGCAGGGACTTTACCAGGTCCGCGTTACGGCCACCAACCCGCAGGTCCCGGTACCGGGAAGTGCCAGCTCGACCATTCTGAATATCCGGGCTTTACCGACAGTAACGCTAACCGGTACGAAGGATATTTACGACAATGAAAGTACTCCGCTCTCCTTCGCCTTAACGGGTGATGCGCCCTGGACGTTCGAATATTCTGATAATTCGAAAACCACCAAAGTGACGACGAGTACCAACCCGCACCTTGTGACCGTTACGCCCATCATATCGACTACTTATACCGCCAGCTCGGTATCGAACGTCTGCGGGGTTGGTACAGCCACCGGAACGGCGATCATCCGGGTATTGCCGGTTTTGGGTCTGGAACCTGACCCGCTCATCACGGCCGTCAGGGTTTTCCCCGTTCCGGTCGATAACATGGTGACCATTGACATCGATCTGCCGTTGCAAAAAAATCCGGCTCAATTGCAACTGACCGATCAGAACGGACGCGTCATGAAGCAAGTAACCACCCGCCAACGACAAACCAACCTGGATCTGGGACAACAGGCCTCGGGTTCATATTTCCTGCAAATTCAGATCGGCGACCGAAAAACCGTTCGGAAAATTTTGAAACGATAAACTTAGAACGGGTCCGAAGAGAATTCGGACCCGTTTTTAAATTGCCTCCCTACGAATGCTCAACGACGACTACTTCATGAGCATGGCGCTTGAACAGGCCGAGTCCGCTTTTGAAGAAGGCGAGATCCCGGTCGGAGCGGTCGTTGTCTGCCGAAACCGGATCATTGCGAAAGGCTATAACCAGACCGAACGGCTGATCGACGTAACGGCGCATGCCGAACTGCTGGCCATCACGGCGGCCGAACAATACCTGGGCTCGAAGTACCTCACGGACTGCACATTGTATGTCACCCTGGAGCCCTGCGTGATGTGCGCCGGAGCGCTATTCTGGGCGCAGATCGGCCACCTGGTTGTGGGAGCCCCCGATCCGAAACGCGGTTTTTCCGGCGTTCAGCCGTCCCTCCTTCATCCCAAAACCCGCCTGACAACGGGTGTCCTGGCCGATGAAAGCCTGCATCTGCTGCGCAACTTTTTTCGGGGCTTACGAACATAAATCAAAAAGTCGCTGTTAGTGCGTTTGACAACTTAACTGTATGTCTAACCTTAACATATCACAATATGGCTTTTGAATTAGCTCCCCTGCCTTATCCGAGCAACGCGCTGGAACCCCACATCGATCAGCAGACGATGGAAATTCACCACGGCAAACACCACAACGCCTACGTGACCAACCTCAACAACGCGGTAAAAGGTACTGAGTTGGAAGGCAAGTCGATCGAAGAACTGGTTACCGAGGTTAGCAAATACCCCGTAGCGGTTCGGAACAATGGCGGTGGGCACTGGAATCATACCTTTTTCTGGGGCATTCTGTCACCAAACGGCGGTGGTGAACCGACCGGTAAACTGGCCGAAGCCATTACGCAGAAATTTGGTTCCTTCGATGCCTTCAAGGAAGAGTTTGCTAAAGCCGCTACCACCCGTTTCGGTTCTGGCTGGGCGTGGTTGATCGTTACGCCGAGTGGTGAACTGGCCGTTACTTCGACCCCCAATCAGGATAACCCATTGATGGACGTAGCCGACCAAAAAGGAACCCCCATTCTGGGTCTGGATGTGTGGGAACACGCCTATTACCTGAAATACCAAAACAAACGCCCAGATTACGTAGCTGCCTGGTGGAACCTCGTCGACTGGAAAGGTGCTGACGATCGGTATCAGCAAGCGGTGTAAATAAAATGATGGATGATGGATTATGAATGATCGATGCGCTAAAAAATTCATCATTCATAATTCATAATCCATCATTCTTTTCCTATCTTTGCAGTCCGTAAACGGAGAATGTAGCTCAGTTGGTTAGAGCGCCAGATTGTGGTTCTGGAGGTCGCGGGTTCGAGACCCGTCTTTCTCCCTCTCCTAGCCCTGTCAACAGCAGGGCTTTTTTTTACGTCTTTCCGTTCCGGATTCCTAACCATTCGCTGCCACTGCCCCTATGCCCGACCGGTTATACCGTCCTGTATTGATCCTGCTGCTGCTGGCTTATACCGCCGGAATCGTTGGCCTGCAGGTACCGACATGGGCTCCGCTGTTCCGGAGTCTGGTTCCGTTCAATTTACTGGGTTCGCTGTTCTTTCTGTTGCTATTTCATACCGACTGGAAACCGTCTTTTCTTTTCTACTGCGCACTGGCGACCGTACTCGGCTTTTTGGTCGAGGTGCTGGGCGTCCACACTGGTTTTGTTTTTGGCAATTACGCCTACGGTGCTACGCTGGGCTGGGCACTCTGGGAGGTTCCCCTGGTAATTGGTGTAAACTGGCTGATGCTGACTTATTGCTGTGGTGTCATCTGCGACCGGTTTACTCTGCCGGTGTATTTGAAAACCATCGTGGCGGCTTCGCTGATGGTTTTGCTGGATGTGTTGATCGAACCCGTTGCGGTTCGGATGGATTTCTGGACTTGGCTCGAACCCTCTATTCCGATTCGGAATTACCTGGGCTGGTGGATTGTCTCCCTGGTCATTCTGGGTATCTGGTACGGCCTGCCCTTTCGAAAGCAAAACCGCCTGGCCCTCCCCCTGCTGCTCCTGCAATTTCTGTTCTTTGCCGTCAACAACATAGTATTCTTTCTAACTAGTTTATAAACAATTTTAGATATTTACGGTTTTATATCACTGGGCAAGTTTGTTGGCATATCCGATTATTACAATTTTTCTTAAGCTGTGCGCATCCTTTGTCGGTTTTCTTTTTGTATCTTGTAACTCAGCATACTGAACTTAAACTAACAAAATTGCACCTGAATACGTCTATACGTAACTCATTTTGCGATAAACCTACCTAACGAAAACTGCAATTTGTACAATTCCCATGAGTAATTACTCGATCAGAGATCTGGAACAGCTATCGGGCATTAAAGCACACACGCTCCGAATCTGGGAACAGCGCTACAATATCATCTCGCCGAAGCGAACCGATACCAACATTCGCACATACGACGATGTGGATCTGAAGCTAGTGCTGAATATTTCGTTGCTGAAAGATCACGGTTTTAAGATTTCGGAAATCTCGAAGATGTCGCTGGACGAGATGACCAAGGAAGTCATTACCATCTCTGACCGTAAACTCAACTACCCCGACCAGATTCACGCCCTGACAATTTCCATGATTGATCTGGACGAAGACCGGTTTGAAAAAATAATCAGCACCAACATTTTACAATTCGGCTTCGAGAACACGATGATTCACATCATTTATCCGTTCCTGAGCCGCATCGGTACGCTCTGGGTAACGGGTTCGATCGGCCCGGCTCAGGAGCATTTCATGTCGAACCTGATCCGGCAGAAAATCATTGTTGCCATCGACGGCCAGGTCAGCAAGCAACGCCCGAACGCCAAAAAATACCTGCTGTTTCTACCGGAAGGCGAATTGCACGAAATCGGTTTGCTCTTTGCCAACTACGTCATCCGGGCGCGGCAAAATAAGGTGATTTACCTGGGCCAGAGCTTGCCCCTGAGCGAGCTAGAGTACGTCTATGAGCAGCACAAACCAGACTATATCTTTGCCTCGATTACCTCGTCGCCCAGCAACCACGAAGTACAGCCCTTCGTCAACAAACTGGCCGACCGGTTTCCAGCGGCTCAGTTGCTTTTCACTGGTTATCAGGTAGTAGGGCAAGACATCGACACACCCGACAATGTTCTGATCATCAACCAGATCGAAGATCTTATCCGCATTGCCAGTACCTGAAAAAAGGCCCTTCCTGTTGGAAAGGCTTTCTCCGCTTACCACGTCCGCCAAGTACCTCAACGATTCATCAACTCGTCGAACGTCAGCGAGACATAATACATTCCACCGACGCTGGGATTTCCCCAGCCCTGGGTATAAAGTGTTCCCAGAACATTGGTCCCGCCCACTTTCAGCACGGATTTGATACCCGGTATTCGTTTACTAACCTGCGCATCCAGTGTGTTGTAGGCCGGAATGGTGGTTTCCCGGCGAAGGGTTGCCTCTGTGTTGGCAAAACTCGACTCCCAAAGGAACCCATCCTGATGCCGCCAGACCACATTAAAGCCAAAACCGGTATTGCGAACATTCCGGTTTCCGACCGACAGGTTATACCGGTATTTCGGGGAGTTGAAGAACGGCACGAAATCAGCAGGCAGCTTATCGCGGTTGGTCAGGGCATTGTAAGCAATATTACCGCCAACGACAAAATTCCCCGGCAGCAGGTAATCGGCGCTGATGGCCCAGCCGTGGTTTCTGACCTGCACCGGCGCATTGACGTAAAAACCGTACAGGTTACGGGTTGTCCCACTAATCAGTTGCAGGAGTGATTGCGGATTGTCCGCCGTAGCCGGTTGAAGTCCCTGCACCACCACCTGCGTTCCTTCAAAATTTAGAAAGCGGTTGTTGTAATAATAAGCATCGACAAATAACTTATTCCCAAGCAGGCTCTTATAGCCAATTTCATACGTCTCGACCCGCTCCGGCTCCCACTCTTTGGCCTCATAGACCTGCAACGACGAAGCCGCCTGAGCTGGCGATGCTCCCTGCCCGAGTGCGGTTCCGAACGCCCGGACGGATTCCAGCGTGTAAACCGGGTTTCCGCTGAAATTATACCGGTCTCGGAACATGGGCAAACCGCCAATCAGGTGATTGGTCGGCGTGTTCAGGTCAATGTACTGCGCCTGGGCGGTCGGAATCCGAAAACCGCGCTGGAACGATGCCCGGATGTTGTGTACCTTGTCCAGCGTCAGCACCGCCGATAGGCGGGGGCTGAACTGCCCCTTGAAGTTGATGTTTTTGTCGTACCGCAACGAGCCGGTCAGCTTCAGTATGTCGGCCACGGTTTTGGCCACCTGCGCGTAACCGCCGTACTCGTTGATCCGGTATTCGTTATTTTGTTCATCCAGGGCAAAGATAGTTCCCCCGGAGTTGAGCGCATACTGCCGAAAGTTACCGCCCACCAGCAATTCCAGGGTTTTCGGATCAATGAGTTTGCTGAAATTATACATAAACTCACCGTGGTACAGGTTCGTTTTGTCCAGAAATTTTGCACCCAGATTAGGCAACGTTCCGGGCAGCGGGCGGCCGGATACGGTAGCCGCAGCCTGGTCAAACTGGGGAGTTCCGGGCAAAAACCGCCCCTGATTGGCCGCCGTCCGGGCTGCGGTGTGCAGGTTTCCGGAAACCGCATTTACGGCATTCAGCGCGGTTTGGTAAGCCGTGGCCGGATTGGTCGCCATTGCCTGCATGAGTGCGGTACTGAAGGTCTGCAACGCCCCACCCGCGTAAGCGAAGGCATACTGCGGGAACCACGAGCCCACCAGATTGCTTTGATCCAGACTGGGTTTCCAGGCTTCATTGATGCCCTGACCCAAGAGCCCAATCGAGAACGAATCGCCGGAACGCTCCTGGGTGGTATAGGCCCGCACGAAAAAGTTGGCCCCCCGAAGTTCAGCTTTGTACTGACCAATGCTGAAGCCTTTGATGTAAAACCGATCCTGACCCGTATACGCCGTCGTTCCCGTTCCCCAGTTGGCCTGCAAAATGGCTTCCAGCCGGTCGTTGATGCGGTAGTGCAGGGCGCCGTTGAGTTTCAGGCTGCTGACTTTGTAATTCACCAGATCCTGCTCGCTGTACCCCGTTCGCGAAACCGTTACGTTAGGCAGCAATACGTCGTTGACGATCTGGGTAGCCGGAATGTTCGTAGCCGCCGAGAGCTGATTCACTCCACCAATGATTCGGGCCAGATCCGGCGAGAGCAGGGCTATTTGTTCAACGGGGATCGGCAACAACTGGGCTACCGTCGATTGAAACGCATTCAGGTTTGCGCTGGCATCGCCGTAAATGTTGACGCCATCGTAGCCCGGATTGCCCGGGCGGGTGCCGTTGGCCAGCGTAAAACCGTTCGTAAAACTCTGATCCCGCCAGTCGGTAGCCTGCCAGTCGGTAGCGCTGATGTACGACGCGCTGAGTTTAAACGCCAGTCGATTGCTGAAGGCTTTGGCGTACCGAAAACCGGCGTCATAGAACGGGGTGGTGGCGGTGCTGCGGTTGCTGGCCGACATGATGCCGGTTTTGGCATACGCGCTTAGCCCCTGGTACTGAAACGGGTTCTTACTGCTCATCAGCAACAGCCCGTTGACAGCATTGGGGCCGTAAAGAGCCGAGGCAGCGCCGGGCAGTAACTCAACACTTTCGACATCCAGCTCCGAAATACCAGCAATGTTGCCCACCGAGAAGTTGAGCCCCGGCGCCTGGTTGTCCATGCCATCGACTAGTTGGACCACGCGGGTGTTGCCGTTGGCCCCAAAGCCCCGCACGTTGACCGACCGGAACATCAGACTCTGCGTCGTCATGTCGACGCCCTTGAGGTTAAGCAAGGCATCGTAAAACGTCGCAGCCGGGGTCGATTGAATGGTTCGAATGTCTATTTTTTCCACCGAAACCGGCGATTGCATGACGCTTTCCTCCACCCGCGAAGCCGAAACGACCACTTCCTGGCCCAGCATAACCTGCTCTTTCAATTGAATTTTCAATTCTGTCGGGCTGGTTACGGCAATTTCCTGCGTCTGAAAACCGACTGACGAAACCACCAGCGTCAGCGGGGTGGGCGCGGAGGTCGTCAGCGAAAATCGTCCTTTGGCATCCGTAATGGTTCCGGCAATGGTGCCTTTCACAACTACACTAACGCCTACCAACGGTTCAGACGTATTGCTTTCGACAATTTGTCCGGCAAGTTTTGTTTGTGCAAAGCATCCTGTGATCAGCGTCAACCACAATCCGGCAGACAGGAGGAACTGCTTACTGCATTTTCTCATGGTCAGGTACTGTTTTACCGATAAATAATGAGTTAAGAATGAAGCCGATGAAGGCAAGGAAATTACAATAAATCCCAGGAATTACCACCGGTTATCCGGCAAATAATCGGGTTACGCCCTTACAAAATTGATTATCAAAAATTTACGAACTTATTATACGTTTCGTAGGTGGCTTTTTAACAATCACTTAAATCCTGTTACTTGTGATTCGTATAGACGATTCGGTAACTTTGTTTATTGTCAAAAAATGTTAACGCTACATTGTCCTTCAATAAGAAAACCTATTCGAAACTAACTTTTAATCGCAATCCTTGTAGCTTAGTGACCCTTTATTCATTTTACAGATTAAATCTTACTCGAATTATTTGGTATGAATCATAATTATGTCGTTATCATGGCGGGGGGTGTCGGAACCCGTTTCTGGCCGTTCAGCCGTACCAACAATCCCAAACAGTTTCATGATGTTCTTGGCACCGGCAAGTCATTGCTGCAACAAACTGCCGAGCGTTTCGATGGGATTTGTCCACCGGAAAATATCTATATCGTTACCAGTTCTGAATACCATAAACTTGTCAAAGATCAGCTTCCGTATCTGAGCGACGACCAGATTTTGTGTGAACCGGTTCGACGGAATACCGCCCCCTGCGTAGCGTACGCAGCCTACAAAATCGCACAGAAAGACCCCGAGGCCAACATGGTCGTGGCTCCGGCCGACCACATTATTTTGAAAGAAGACGAATTCCGGGCTACAATTCAGACAGCGCTGGATGCTACCGCCGGTCAGAACATTCTGGTTACACTGGGGATTCAGCCCAGCCGCCCGGATACGGGTTACGGCTATATTCAATACATTCCGGACTCCGACGACAAAGGCGTCAAAAAGGTGAAAACCTTTACCGAAAAACCGCACCTGGAACTGGCCAAACAATTTCTGGAGAGCGGTGAATTCGTCTGGAACGCCGGTATTTTTGTCTGGAACGCCCAGGCGATTCGCCAGGCGTTTGAAGCCTATATGCCGGAAACCGCCGAGATTTTTGCCGAAGGCAACGAATGGTATTATACCGAGAAAGAAGAGCCGTTCATTAACAAAGCGTATTCGCTCTGCAAAAGCATCTCCATCGACAACGGCATTATGGAGAAAGCCCAGAATGTTTACGTTGTCCTGAGTGATTTCGGCTGGTCGGATCTGGGTACCTGGAAATCACTCTACGAAGTCTCGGGCAAAGACGAAAACGAGAACGTGACCGACGGCACTCACCTGCTTTATAACACGAGTAATAACATCATTAAAACGCCCAAAAACAAGCTGGTGGTCATCAGCGGGTTAGAAGGCTTTATTGTCGCTGAATTCGACGGCGTCCTGCTGATTTGCCCCAAAGAAGAAGAACAAAAAGTCAAAGAGTTTGTCGCCGACGCCAAAAACCACGGCGCACACTTTGTGTAAAGAATAACGTGAAATAGCGAATATTGAACAACGAATATCGAATAATGAAGTGGCGCTGCAAGGGTTCATTATTCGTTATTCAATATTCAGTATTCGCTATTTTACGTATTAAAAATGTTTCCACCCCTGCGCTTTGATCGGCGTGTATTGCCCGGCTTTGGTGGCCAGCAGGATGGAGTCGGGCTGGTCGGTCAGGTAGCCGATGGGCGTGATGCGGGCGTGGTTTTTCAGCTTCTCGAATGCCTGCGGCCGAATCGTAAACAGGAGTTCATAATCCTCCCCGCCGTTCAGGGCCGCCGTGATGGGGCTCAGATTCAGCTCCGTTGCCACCAGGTACGTCACATCGTCAATCGGCAGGTTTTCGTCAAAAATAACCGCCCCGGTTTTGGATTGGGTACAGATATGGATCAATTCCGAAGCCAGGCCGTCGGAGACGTCGATCATGGCCGTCGGGACAATGCCTAAATCCCGGAGTTCATACACGATGTCAGTGCGGGCCGACGGGCGCAGTTGCCGCTCCAGCACATAGGCTTTGTCTTCGCCGATTTCGGGTTGCATCGACGGATCGGCCAGAAAGACCTGCTTTTCCCGCTCCAGCAGTTGCAATCCGCAGAAAGCCGCCCCCAAATCACCCGTGACACAAACCACATCGTTGGGTTGCGCCGTATTCCGGTACGTGATTTTATCCTTGGCCACCCGGCCGGTTACGGTTACCGAAATGACCAGTCCCGAGCGCGAGGAGGTCGTATCCCCACCGATCAGATCGACGCGGTACGCTTCGCAGGCGGCCTTGATGCCCTCGTACAGTTCCTCCACGGCTTCGACCGGAAACCGGTTGCTGAGCGCAATGCTGACAGTAATCTGGAGTGGCGTGCCGTTCATGGCGGCAATGTCCGAAACGTTCACGGCCACGGCCTTAAAACCCAGGTGTTTGAGGGGCGTATACGACAGATCGAAATGAACGCCTTCCAGCAGCATGTCGGTCGAAATCAGCCAGTAGTCGGGGCCACCGGTATCGATCACGGCGGCATCGTCGCCAATGCCGCGAATGGTTTCGGGTAATACCGGCGATCCGATGGATCGGTTCAATCGCTCGATCAGGCCAATTTCGCCCAATGATTCCAGTTCGGTTCGTGTATTCATGGTGTTTAAAAGCAAAAAGCCGCTTTCGGTTGAAAACGGCAAAACCGGTAAAACGGTTCTTGGTAAAACGCAATCGGAATGGGAATGCGCCTACGGATTTGATAAGGTATATTTGTTGGTAGTACCGCCGGTTTTCCGGTCGGCCGTCGTGCGGGTAAGTTCCAGCGAGTTATCCGTCGATGAACCAATGTTGTACTCGATCGTTGGGCCGTCGGTCGGGGCCGGGCTCAGGTTCTTCAGGATGAGTTTGGTTTCACCCTGTACCTCATACTGGCCGGTGGATTTGAAGCCGTCGACCTGTGTGATGACTGCCGTCGGGGGGTTGCTCAGATCCAGGGTGAATTGTGAATAGGCGGGTTTGACGTTATTACTTCCGCCTTTGGTATAAACAACCACGTTATTTTCTTCCACTTTCTGCGCCGACCATACCTTTGCAACCCGTTCTGAAATCGGCTTCACTTTATTTTTATTGCAACCCGTCGTAACAATCCCTACTAAAGCCACCAGGGCGACGATAAAGATTTTGTTCATATCTCTAGAAATTAAATGATTGGCTCGTGTTCATTAGTAACCGGATAAAGTTACGCGTTTTTACGAAATCCGTGTTTAAACTTATGGGTAAAGTTGCATTTTTGCTGCCTGAACTGTTTAAAACCGTATGTCTACCGGCCCCCAAAATACCCTGAAAGAGTACACCCGCTCGCAACTGGCGCTCCGCAATGGCTCCGACCGCGACGAAATCTGGTGTGCGTACCGGGGCCTGATTTACGATGTGTCGGCCAGCCGACTCTGGCGCCAGGGCAAACACTACGAGCACTGGGCCGGGCAGGACCTGACCGACGAACTGGCCGACGCCCCCCACGGCGAATGGGTATTCAGCCGCTTTCAGGCCGTCGGGAAATTAATCACTTAATCAGCAAATAACGCACCAACATGATTCTCATCGCCGACAGCGGCTCCACCAAAACCGACTGGCGCACCCTCGACGCCCAGGGCCAGGTCGGGCAGGCCCGCACCATCGGGTTCAACCCGTATTACCAGGATAGTGCAGCCATTGCTTCTGAATTGCAAACCAGTCTGATCCCTTCCGTTCAGGAAACGGTGACGGACGTATTTTATTACGGTACCGGTTGCAATAATGAAGAATCCTGTGGGGTTGTCGAACGGGCTATCCGGACAGTTTTCCCAGATGCCAAAACTGTTGAAGTCAGCAGTGATGTGCTGGGGGCAGCGCGGGCGTTGTGCCACCACGATACGGGAATTGCCTGCATTTTGGGAACGGGATCGAATGCCTGCCTGTACGACGGCCGGACGATTGCCCAACTGGGCGGTACGCTCGGCTTCTGGCTGGGTGACGAAGGCAGCGGTGGCTATCTGGGCAAAACGCTGGTAGTGCGGTATCTGCACGGTCAGTTGCCCCCTGAACTGACCGAAAAATTCCGGAAGCGGTTTCCAAATGTGGACCGGCTGACGGTTTTGGATCAGGCCTATAAACAGCCGTTTCCAAACCGGTATTTTGCTTCATTTTCCAAATTTCTGTTTGATAACCGTAGTCATCCGGTTGCCTATCAGCTTGTTTACGATGCCTTTGCCCTGTTTTTTGACACCTACATCCGCAAGTTTCCGGCGTATGAACAGTTGCCGATTCACTTCGTCGGTTCGGTGGCATTCTACTACAGCGACCTTTTGCGGCAGGTTGCCAATGACAAAGGCCTGACCGTCCGACGGATTCTGGAAAATCCCATCGCCGGGTTGACGCTCTATCATCAGGGCGTTGCGGGTGCGGAATAGAGTATTACAGTTTTATTTCGGGCATAAAAAAAGCAACCGACTACCGGTTGCTTTTTCATAAATACTCAATACAACGTTACTGTTTCAAAACTTTAATTACTTTCCGAACCTGGTTGCCTTCCTGAATTTGGAGGAAGTATAAGCCGGTTGGTAAGTGCAACGACTGAACATCCAGCGTTATCTTCTGCTGGCTCGTGCCGGTCATTTTGCCCTGCAATTCCCACTGTCCACCGGTAGTTGATGAGAGGGAGAAACGGAAGACGCCCGTATCCGTCACCGCACCGGGTCCGGTCAGGTTGATAATTTCACGAACCGGATTCGGATATACCAGCCATTCCCCCTCGGCAGTTTCGGCGTTTTCAGCCAGTACCCCGATCCGGCCACCACCAGGCACGAACGAGAACGCAATCGTTTTGGTAATAATGGTTTCTCCACTGCCGTTGGCCCCGGTAAAGGCCGCCAACCGAAGAACGTACGAACCGACCTGGGGCTTGAAGCCATCATCATCACCGAACAGCCCGAACGGGGTCTGGTTATCGACATAATTGTTTGAGGTTGCGCCTGTCAGTTCGAAGGCAATGCTGCCCACCGGCACGTTCGACGTGCAGAAGATGTTGATTTTCTCGGGCAGGTTGTTGACACCGACCGACATATTATTCGTCAACTCCTGAATAATCTGACGCGACGCGGCATTTCCGGCCTTCATCAACTGGACGGTCAATTGCGGATCACGAACCGTCAGTTTAAACTGGATGCTGTTTGTTTTCTGGTCGGTCGTCGTACTCTTCACGGTCACCGTGTAAACACCCGCATTCTGGGGCTTTCCGCTGGATGTCCGGTTTCCGGCATTATAGGCGATGCCATCCGGCAAACCGCTCACCTCAAGTTGCACACCCGCCCCCGGTTCGGGCAAGGTAAACGTGTAGTACAGTCCTTTTGTAATCACCTGATCCGGAATCACGCTTTTCCCGCTTGCACAGGTTGTGGTGAAGGTATACTTGACCACCTTCTGACTTTGTCGTGCTTCGATGTCAAAGGTGCTGCCCTGCCGCATGGTTAAGAAAAGAATGTGTGTCGAAGTCGTTGTCCATTCGGTAATACCAGCCGCCCGGTATTCAATCTGGGAGCGGTCGCCCCCGCTCGTCCGGAAGGTGATTCGCCCGCTCTGACAATCGTATTCCGGTGCCAGCAGAACTAACGGTGAGTCCGTCGGGTTGGTCGGGTTGGTCGGGGTCGTAGCCTCGTTGGCTACATTGAGCGTGATCTCTACACTGGTTTTGGCGCCCTGAGCGTCGGTAGCCGTGTAGGTCATCTTATAAGCGCCCACCGCCTGAACCGTCCCCACCAGCACCCGGCTCACCCCATCGAAGTCCAGACCCGAAGGCAATCCGCTCAACGCATACGTCAACCGCCCCCCCTCCGGATCTGTGAACACCGGCAAGACCTGCTCGAAACGCACATTCACCACCGCCGAAAAG
>NZ_JBMSDT010000013.1:0-97269 GCF_049445795.1 Larkinella sp. VNQ87 | reverse complement strand
GCTCAACGCATACGTCAACCGCCCCCCCTCCGGATCTGTGAACACCGGCAAGACCTGCTCGAAACGCACATTCACCACCGCCGAAAAGCTGGTCACTCCCGGAGCCACCGGGGCCTGATTCGTTGGATTGGTCGGGTTGGTTGGATTCGTCGGCGTTGTCGTGCCACTACAGTTCAAGCTCTTCGGCGAGCCTTTGAGCAGGTAACTCGTGCCCTGCACCCGACCCCACAGCGAGTAGGTCTGGTTGTTCTTCAACTCCTCGGCGGTCATCCACTGATACCCGTGGCTGCCATTGCCCTTGCCCGCGGCCTGCAGGTCCTGCCGGTAAATACCGGCGCTGGTGCTGCCCACCAGCCGAGCGGTTTCCAGACTGCTGCCCACCAGAAACTCCACCGTCAGCGGTACGTTCGGACGGTCACGGTCCCAAACCCAACCCGCAATCACTGTGCAATTCACCAGGTCCAGATACCCTTCATAATTCCCTGTAACCGGATTGTCCTGTTTTTCGATTACGATTAGTTTAAACGTCAGCGTTCCGACGATATTCCCCTTGTCATCAACACCTTTAATGCTAAGTGTCGTTGTTCCGGCTTTGCTTGGTGTTCCCGCAATTGCACGGTTTCCAGCGTTGTAGGCCAGTCCATCAGGCAAACCGGCAACGGTATAAGTAATCCCTGGTCCGGGATCGGGCAAGGTGTATGAATAGGCCAATCCTACGTAAATGGTCTGGTCGGCCAGGGTGGAAGAACCAGGCGCTGAACAGGTAGTCGTGTATGTATAACTCACTTCCTGATCACCCTGACGAGCCAGCAACCTGAGTTCAGCTCCGTTCAGTTTATCGACACTGAGCGTAAACGTCGGATTACTACTCCACTCGAAAAGGCCCGCAATGGAATACGTCAGCGCGCTTCCGTTCCCGCCTTCGGTCCGGATTGTCAACTGACGTGTCTGGCAATTCAACGTGGGGGCGACCATGGTCAGCGGAGTGTTTGCTCCCTGAATGGTCATCACAAATTTGTCTTCGACTTTAGCCCCCCGTTCATCGGTAGCGGTAACCGTGATTTCGGTTGATCCGGCTTTGGTCGGCGTACCTGAAATGGCTTTCGTGACTTTATCGTACGCCAGACCGGCGGGCAACGTACTAACCGCTACTTCGAGGGAAGTCGATGCCTGGAATGTTTCCGCCGGAATGCGCAGAATAAAGAACTGTCCAATCGGATACGTGTAGTCGCTCATGGGTTTGGCGACAATCGGCGGCTCGTAATTTTTGCAAGGCGTTGTGTAGGTAAATTTGATTTCCTTGCCACTTTGCCGGGCCTGAATATCGAAGGTGACCCCGTTGCGCAGCCAGGCCGGAATGGTAAAGGTAGCGTTGGTGGTCCAGTCTTCGACAATTCCGACGGCCCGAAACTCAATTTTAGTCCCATCGCCCCCGCTGGTCCGAAACCGAATCTCTCCAGTCCCGCAATCGACGGTAGGTTCCAGAATAGCCAGTTCTTGGGTTGAGTTCGAACTGTTGATCGTGAGCCGGAACTCTGTGGTAACGCTGGCCCCTTTGTTATCAATGGCTTTTACCCGAACGGTGATAATACCGGCGATGTTCGGAGTCCCACGAACCGTACGGCTGTCGGAATCGTAGCCTAAACCGCTCGTCAGACCCGATACTTCCAGTCCCGCAATTTGCCCGTCCGGATCGGAAAATGTTTCGTTGGGAATCGTGTAACTGAAGCTTTGTCCGACGGTGGCAGTCTGGGCCGGGATAGTTTTGCTGACCACCGGTGGCTTGTTAACTTCTTCCTGCTTGGTAACCGATAATTTAAAGTTGGTTGTAACGCTGGTTCCCTTGTCGTCCGTTGCTTTCAGGTTGATATTAAAAACGCCTTCATTGGACGGTTTACCGCTGATCGTGACCGTTTCAATATTGTAGCTCAACCCAGGCGGCAGGTCCATGACCTCAACTTTGGCGATGCGGCCATCCGGGTCTTTAAATGTTTCATCAGGTATGCGAAATGAGTAATTCTGGTTCAATACGGCCGAACGGTCTTCGATGGGTTTGGCGACGATGGGGGCCTGGTTAGCATTTGGCCCTTGGACGTTAATCTGAAACTGCGTCGTTACCGGTGAATTTTTGTTGTCAACGGCCCGAACGGTCACCGTGATTGTCCCGGTCGTATTGGGTGTACCGGAAATAGTGATGCCATTGACTGAAAGGCCTAGGGCCGGTAAACCAGAAGTCACTTCCACTTTCGTGATCGAACCGTCGGGATCTTCAAAAGTAGACGGCGGAATGGTATACTCAAACGGTCGTTCGACATAGGCGGTCTGATTCGGAATCGGCTGCCGGACCCGGGGGTCCTGGTTGGCATTATCTTCCAGCCAGTCTTCATTAATGGTGATGTTTACTGGTCGACGGCCGTTCTGGTTGTAGGCTTTCGACCACTGATCACTAGCCCGCCCTGACGGATCGGCAACGTCGTCGCGAACCATCGACGACAGGCGGTAGGAAGTACTGCTGCCCACCTCGACCTGCGTAACGGGCTGTGTGAGCAGTCCCTGACCAACCACCTTCTGAATGAGCTGATTCAGGGTTCCCCGCGCATCCCATCCTCCAAAGTTGGCCAGGGTTACCAGCCGGGCACCGTGTTCGAAGCTTTCGGCCACTTGTTCATAAAACCGCTGCACCGATACAGTCCGGTGAAACAGCCCGTCTACTTCGTTACAAACCCAGGCTCCATTCCGTACGTTGCTGCGCACCACGTCCATCGAAAACCGATGGTTATAATCCGGGCCATCATTGATTTTAACTCCATCAGCATTTTGGGCCAGATTCCGGAAGGCAAATGTACCACGCAGACCGCTTTGCCGATCCCATACGCACCCATGTTGATTAACAACCTGAATCGATCCGTTTACTTCTTTAATCGTGCGATTAGTTTCATCGATAAACCGCTTTAGCATGAGGTGCCGAAAAACGTACCAGTCTTCGCCCCAACGGCCCCGGCTAAAAGAAACATACGGGTCCGATTGGTTGTATGGTGGCGGAACCACCGACTCCCAATTACTAAAGTCACTGCCCCAGCGCCGGTTGAGAGCATCCAGCGAAAACCGCCCCTGCAACCACTGCCGAAAGCCCTGCCGCATGGGATCACTGTAATCGAATGGAATGGGATATGAGCTGTCACCCCGGCTGTTCCGCGGTGAATATTCGGCCTCCTGTATCGGCGTGGCTGTCACCGACATAAACAGCAAATGGTCCTGGTTTTGCAGGTACTGGTAATGCTGCACCACTTGACGAACAAAGTCTTTGGCTAATTCAAGGGTGGGCTGGTGCGCAAAACTAAACTGAGCGGCTCCGCCAAAAAACATCCGGGAGTTATCTCCTGCCTGCATGGTTTCGTTCTCCGTCCAGAAGCCGTTGATCCATTTGGGCTCCCGGGCTAATTGGATCCGGATGGCTACTTTCATCCCCATGCGCAGAGCCGTATTCACGTGAGAATCAACAACCCGCCAGTTGGGCGCACTGTTGCGGGTTGGATAAACCTGATCCCAGTGTACCGAGATTTCGGCAGCATTGCAACCCATGCGACCCGCGTTTTCGATCCGTTCATCATCGATTTGTGGATCAGTTTCGTAGTTAAAGACGACGATGGCCAGATAACGCTGGCGTTCAGAAATAGTGGGTGCGGATGTTCTGTTAGAAATCAGGTTATTGGCAGAGTATCCGGAAGTACCTAATGCCGGGGTATGTGCATGGGTCAGGCCCAGAGAGAGAAAGAAGCTGACTAACGTTACGAATAATTGTCTGATCATCAGTGCTTGGGCTAAGTTTACTTTGTCTATCTGGTTACTCTGGTCATAGGTATTCCAGGGCGGGGAGCAGGCCGCAGCCTTCCTCGTGGTACTCCTGTTCATAGCTGTTCCAGGCTGGTTCCGATTAATTGATTCAGACGGAGAAAGTACTCCGTACGAGTGACCGAATCACAAGATTTGATTAGCAGTCAGACTATTAAGTCGACTGTAATTCGATTACGAAAACTAAGAAGGACAAAAATCATTCCAATGTATGATTCGCTGGAATGAAAGCAGGATATCTCCCAGAGCGTGCGGGTTAAAAATGCACGAATGAATCGATGGGAGGTCGATTGAGTTATAAATGCAAAACCGCCTAAACGCCATTTATCAAACAGCTTATCAGCGTCTTCCTAACTGTGTATCGTAGAATATTGCTAAAAATTGTGCGGCAGGCTTCCAAAATTATTATTCAGCCCAAAAATATTCCTAAATGTTAGCTAACGGTTGTGTTTTTTAACTGAAGAATAGTCTTTTCCCACAACTTTACCTGGCGTTCAGCATCGAACTGCTGGCTTTTTTCGGTTAACAAAACCGGATTATAAGACATTGGATTTTGCATCACCCGCAGCATGGCCGTCCGGAACTGGTCCGGGGCGGGGTAGGCCACCAGTTCGCCCATGCCCGGAATAATAAATTCTTTGGCCCCACCCGCGTTCGGCGCTACGAGTGGTTTGCCGAGGGAAGCCGCTTCGGTCATGATTTTCCCAAACGGTTCTTCGCGGGAAGTCATGAGCAGCCCGTCGGAAAGTTGCAGATAGTTGTAATAATCGTCCGTCTGCACATCCACGAAGCTCACATTAGGCAGGTTCAGCGCTTTAATCTGACTATCGACCAGGTAATTCAGGCCTGTTGGTTTAGAGTTGCCCATCCAGATAAAATGACACGGCTGATCGGCCATCGCCTGCGCAATGAATGGAAACAGATCGACTCCTTTCCGGTAAATCCGTGTCCCGACCATCGTCCAGACGAAAGCGCCCGGCGCGATTCCGAGTTTCCGACGAAGCTCCTGCACCTGCTGTTCCGAAACCTGCTTACGGCTCAAATCCACCACTGGGTAGAGCAAGGCCGTCCGCTTCGCGCCCATCACTGTCGCCAGATCGCAGATTTGCTGCGTGACCCCAATCACCAGATCCGAATAATTCATCGCGTGCTGCATCTCCCCGTACGAAATCGACTCAAACGACGAATGGAGTTCGTGAATCTGCGAAATCACCTTCACGCCCAGCCGTTCGGCCAGCGACGAGAGTGGAAACATCAGGACGGTATTCAGGTACCAGTAATCAGCTTTTACCTGTTCCTGCACCCTTCGGATGTTGTTTTCATAAACCTTGATCCCCATCGCGTGCGTGACCTTCGAGACGATCTTTCGGGCAAAACTACGATTGAACGGCGAGGTAAACAGCGGAATGTCGGCGGGTAACTGGGCCGTCAGTGGGCCTTGCTGCTCACTGTACAAAGCCGCCCGGAGTTTTTGCCGGTCGAAGTTTTGCAGGTAGGTCCACAGCACGACCTCTGAACCCGTAAACGAACCATAGGGGGTGAAAAATAGTATTTTTTTCATGTCTCGAAAACCGCTTGGTCCGCGAATATGCGCCGAAATAACCACAAAATGCTAACAAAATCAGAAATTTGGCTACGATAGCGGCAAACTCGAAGCGCCGACAAATTGTTACTCCAACCGATTGGCAATTGAATAGTATATTGCGAACCCGTTGGTTTTGCGGTTCTTAAAACCGGTGCCAATGCGGCCACCGTACCGCCGAATACACGAAGAATTAGGCGTCGCTCCGGCGACATTGACTTATGGCAACTCGTTATTTCCTGAAAGTAAAAGAAGTAGTTCGGCAAACGCCGGACGCCGTTACGATTCACTTTTGGCACCCACTCAATGAAGAGGTCCGGTATCAGCCCGGCCAGTACCTGACGTTTATTTTACCGCACGAAGGACAGAAAATCCGCCGGTCGTATTCCATGTCCAGTTCACCCCATACCGATATTTCGCTGGCCGTCACCATCAAGCGGTTACCGGGCGGTGTGGTGTCCAATTACCTCTGCGACAATACCAAGCCCGGTGATGTGTTCGAAACGCTCGAACCGCTCGGTACGTTTGTTCCGAAACTGGACCCGCAAAACCGGCGTCGGGTGATTTTGATCGGGGCCGGAAGCGGCATTACGCCCCTGATTTCGATGGCGAAGTCGCTGCTGCACGTTGAGCCGCAAACAACCGTCTGGCTGCTGTACGGAAACCGGAACCGAACGTCGATCATTTTCGAGAAAGAACTCGCTGAACTGAATGAAAAAGCTGGGGGGCGCTTTCGGGTTACGCACCTGCTGAGCCAGCCCGAAGCCGACTGGAGCGGGCTGCACGGTCGACTAAATCAATCGGCCATTCTGAAACTGCTGGAAGAACTGCCGGTGGAAGCCCTCCGGCAAACCGACTTTTACATCTGCGGCCCCGAAGGACTGATGGACGAAGCGCGCGGTGCGCTCAAGCTCCTCAACGTGCCCACCGAACGGGTTCATAAGGAAAGCTTTGCTACCGCGCCCCACGAAAGCCACGGCGAAGTCGTGGAAGAAGCGCCCGTAACGGCCTCGCTGCACCCGGAAGTAACCATTCTCTACGAAGGCAGTGAATACAAAGTTACGGTCGAACCACACCAGACGATTCTGGAAGCCGCCCTCGAACTAGACATCGACCTGCCGTATTCCTGCCAGGCCGGGATGTGTACGGCCTGCATGGGTCGTTGCCTGTCGGGCAAAGTGCATCTGGATGAAGAAGACGGTTTGGCCGAATCCGAACTCCAGGCCGGTTACATTCTGACCTGCGTCGCGCACCCGCTAACCCCGGATGTGGTCATTGAAATTGAATAAAGCGTGAACGTTTCGGGATTCTGATTAATCCTTCAGAAAACCGCATCAAAACCGCCTATCGACCCAAAACCATAAACCTGTTTTTCCTGTATGGAAACGACTTTAGAATTACCAACCCGCCCGGCCCGGCGGTTTATCGGCGAAGACTTTAGCCTGAAGACCTGGGGCGAAATAAAACCGCTGTACGATAATCTGGCCGAACGCCCCATTCATAATGCGGAAGACCTGCGGCAATGGTTTGCCGACCGCAGTGAACTTGAATCCTTCTTGTCGGAAAACTTTGCCTGGCGGTATATCCGGATGACCTGCGACACAGCCGATACTGATCTGGTTAACCAATTCAATTTCTTCATCACTGAAATTCAACCTAACTTATCGGCTTACGAAAACCGGCTGGACAAAATGGCCGTCGAAAGCCCTTACCTGGCCGAGTTGCAGGAAAAAGGCTTCGACATTACGGTTCGCGGTATGAAAAAGGCCATTGAAATCTTCCGGGACGAAAACATTCCGCTGCAAACCGAACTCCAGACCCAGGAGCGTAAATACGGAGCCACCGTCGGGGCCATGACCATCGAAGTCAGGAACACGGAAGGCGTTCTGGAAGAGATGACGCTGCCGCAGGCCAGCACCCTGTTGCAATCGCCCGACCGCGCCTTGCGGGAAGAAGTCTGGCTGAAAATTCAGGAACGGCGGTACCAGGACAAAGACGCACTCGACGAGTTGTACAATCGCCTGATTACACTCCGGCATCAGGTAGCTGTCAATGCCGGTTTTACTAATTTCCGAGACTATATGTTTGCCGCGCTGGGCCGTTTCGACTACACCCCGCAGGATTGCTTCGATTTTCACGCGTCGGTGTCCAAAACCGTGGTGCCGCTGCTGGACGAACTCGCGCAGGAACGCAAACAGAAGCTGGCCCGGGTCGATCGGTCGGTGGAGGTGTTGCGGCCCTGGGATTCGAAAGTAGACCCTGACGGCCTACCGGCCCTGAAACCGTTTGAAACCGGCGAAGAACTGCTGAACAAAACCATTACCTGCTTCAGTCGGCTCGATGCGGCCGTGGGCAATACCTACCTGAGCGACTGCCTGCGCATCATGAAGGCGATGGGCCACCTGGACCTCGAATCGCGGAAAGGCAAGGCGCCGGGCGGTTACAATTACCCGCTCGAAGAAATCGGCGTGCCGTTCATTTTCATGAATGCGACCTCGAGCCTGCGCGACCTGGTGACGATGGTGCACGAAGGCGGCCACGCGGTGCATTCCTTCCTGACGCGTACGTTGCCGCTGAAGTCGTTCCGGAACCCGCCGATGGAAGTAGCCGAACTGGCGTCGATGGCGATGGAACTGCTTACGATGGATTACTGGGATGTGTTTTTTGAAAATCCGGACGACCTGAAACGGGCCAAAATTCAGCACCTGGAATCGATTATCGAAACGCTTCCCTGGGTAGCCACGATCGACAAGTTTCAGCACCGGGTGTACGAAAGTGCGGCCGTAACATCACCTTCCGGCGAAGAGCGGCAACGGGTCTGGGTGCCCATTTTTGAAGAATTCGCCGACTCGGTGACGAGCTGGCAGGGCTTGGAAAAGTACGAAGCTTACACCTGGCAGAAGCAACTGCACCTGTACGAAGTCCCGTTTTATTACATCGAGTACGGCATTGCTCAACTGGGGGCCATCGGCGTCTGGATGAATTTCCGGGAAGACCGGCAAAAAGGATTACAGGGCTACCTGGATGCCCTGAAGTTGGGCTACACGGCCCCTATCAGCGAAATCTACCGGGCCGCCAACGTTCCGTTCGACTTCTCGGAAGCCAACATTGGCCGGTTGATCCGCTTTGTCTGGGCCGAGATCGGGCGGCTGAAAAGCTGAGGGGAAAGCCGATAAAAATTAAACGGAGCCTTGGCGAATTGGCCCGTAGTTGATAGTTTTGTGGTGAATTTTTGAAACCGTTTGTATGAAAGGGCTTTTAAGCACAGGAGTATGTTTGCTGGTCGTCGGTCTGCTGACTTCCTGCGATTACCAGAAATATAATACCATCCGCCAGAAGGACTACCGCGAGGGCGATAAGTAT
Organism: Larkinella sp. VNQ87; assembly: GCF_049445795.1. Taxonomy (NCBI): domain Bacteria; kingdom Pseudomonadati; phylum Bacteroidota; class Cytophagia; order Cytophagales; family Spirosomataceae; genus Larkinella; species Larkinella sp. VNQ87. The sequence continues at coordinate 88,472 of NZ_JBMSDT010000013.1, read as the reverse complement.
GTATACGGCCCGGGCCTGGATTCACCAGCCGTTCAGACGAATTATAAATACACCGCCCGCCCGGAACTGGCGGATCGAACGAATAAGATTCGTCAAAAGCTGTTCGGCAACTCAGGATTGTAAGCCGGAACACCACTGAAAATAAAACGAGATAAAGCGATGTAAGGACTTTCGGAGTCAGTGCATCGCTTTTTGCGTTTTGGGGGCATTTATCAAGTGGTTAGACAATTAGGCTTTTTTTGATTTACTTTACGCCTTCTTTCAAAAGTAGAATAGTACTTTTTCGATATATCCAACCTCATTCCACCAGAAAGCGATATGAATATTGCACTCGTTACAGGTTCCGCCGGGTTGATCGGCAGCGAATCAGTTGCCTTTTTCTCAGAAAAATTCGATCTGGTCATCGGCGTCGACAACAACCTGCGCCAGTACTTCTTCGGCACCGACGGCTCAACCGACTGGAACCGTGACCGGCTGAAAGATACCTATACCAACTACCGTCACTACACCGCCGACATCCGCAAAGTTGAAGAACTCGAACCGATTTTCAAGGAATACGGCACCGACATCAAACTCATTGTGCACACGGCCGCCCAACCCAGCCACGACTGGGCCGCCCGCGAACCCTTTACCGACTTTAGCGTCAACGCCAACGGCACGCTGAACATGCTCGAAATGAACCGCCTGCACTGCCCCGATGCGGTTTTCATTTTCACCTCGACCAACAAAGTCTACGGCGACAACCCCAACTACCTGCCCCTGATCGAAACCGAAACCCGCTGGGAGATTGACGAAAATCACCCGTACTTCACCAACGGCATCGACGAATTCATGTCCATCGACCACACTAAACACTCACTGTTCGGCGCTTCGAAAGTAGCTGCCGACGTGCTGGTGCAGGAATACGGCCGGTATTTTGGCATGAAAACCGGGATTTTCCGGGGCGGCTGTCTGACGGGGCCGAACCACTCCGGCGCGCAGTTGCACGGTTTTCTGTCGTATCTGATGAAGTGCGCTATTACAGGCAACCACTACACCATTTTTGGTTACAAAGGCAAGCAGGTGCGCGACAACATCCACAGCCACGACCTGGTAAACATGTTCTGGCACTTCTACCAGAACCCGCGCGCGGGCGAAGTCTACAACGCTGGTGGGGGCCGTCACGCCAACTGCTCAATGCTGGAGGCCATTGCCATCTGTGAAGAAATCTCGGGCAACACAATGAGCTACAGCTATTCGGAAACCAACCGGATCGGCGACCATATCTGGTACATTTCCGACCTGTCGAAATTCAAGAGCCACTACCCCGGCTGGAACTGGGAGTACGACCTGCACCAAACCCTCGTGCAAATGCACGACAGCATGGTGAAACGGTTGAGCCAACCTGCGTGACTTTACGCTGATTCAGCGTCTTACTTATATCCATGACACATCAAGACTTTTTGCGTTCGCTGGTTGACCCCCAGGACCGGACGCCCCTGACGCTTTCCGACGATCAGAAAACGCTGGTCAGCCAGAATGGCACGACCTACGACGTGCTGGAAGGCGGCATTTTCAACGGTTTGTACCCCAAAAACCTACTGGCCGAAGATGCCCGGGAGCAGTACCTCTACGACCAGGCTTACCTGCGCTACGACCGGGGCGTCTCCTGGGTCTTTCAGACCCTCAATGACTCGGACGAAGCGGCCACGCGCCGGTTCATGATCGGCCTGATGAATCTCAAACCGGGGATGTCCGTGCTCGAAGTCGGAGCCGGAACCGGCAAGGATTCGGCGCTGATTATTGACCAGATTTCACCGGGCGGCACCGCCGTTCTGTCTGATCTGTCGCCCAACATGCTGCGTCTGGCAACGGAAAAGCTACAATCTAAAACGGTCGACATTCACTTTTTGCTGGCCAATGGCTCTTACCTGCCTTTTGCGGATGGCACGTTCGATGCCTTATTCCACTTTGGCGGGATCAACACCTTTTCGGAGCGAAAACTGGCGTTCGAAGAAATCACCCGCGTTGTAAAACCGGGTGGAAAAGTCGTCGTCGGGGACGAAAGCATAGCGCCCTGGCTCCGAAACACCCCAACTTACGCGACGCTCCTAAAAGCCAACCCGCTGTTCCGGGCCGACGTGCCTTTGGAGGATGTTCCGGCCAACGCCCTCGACTTCAAACTCCACTGGATTTTTGGCAACGCGTTTTACGTCATGGAATATACCGTTGGCGAGAAAGCCCCCGAAGTCCTCATCGATTTGCCGATGCCCGGCAAGGATTTTGCAGATACCTGGCGGATACGGGCCGAAGCGGCAGACCGCGAAAAAGCTGAATAATCTGTCGTTTAACGTTTGAGGTTTAACGTGCGCAGCTTTCCACGTTAAACCTCAAACGTTAAACGTTAAACCTCAAACTATGCCCTGGATCAAAAAAGGAGTGATTTATAAACCGGACGGCAAACTGGCCCACAGCCGGTCGCACGCACAGGTTCCTTTTGCCTATAAACACGACGATTTTCTGCGGATTTACTTTTCGTCGCGCGACGATAGTGTTCAGTCACGGCCGACGTTCATCGACGTGGATTATGATGACCCGACGAAAATCTTATACATCCACGACCGACCGGTTCTGGAACTGGGCGGTCCGGGTGAATACGATGAAACCGGTGCCATGCCGGCGTGGTTTGTCAACCAGCCCAATGGCGATATCTGGTTATATTACACCGGCTGGAACCGGACCTGGAATTCCTACCGGCTTTCGATGGGCCTGTCGGTCAGCACGGATGGCGGACTAACCTTTAAGAAAATGTTTACCGGCCCGATCATGGACCGGAGCATTCAGAATCCGATCTGGGCGGGTCAGCCGTCGGTGATTCGGGAAGACGACGGAACCTGGAAGATGTGGTACATTTCGGGGCATAAGTGCGAATACATTCACGGCTATCCGGAACCGTTCTACCGCTGTCAGTCGGCGTTTTCGAAAGACGGTATTCACTGGGAAATTAACGACATTCCGACACTGGATTTCGACGATTTTCTGCACGCCGTGGGCCGTCCGAGCGTTTTCAAACAGGACGGTTTGTACAAAATGTATTATTCGTACCGTCACACGCGGGATTACCGGACTGACCGAAATCAGGCGTACCGGCTCGGCTATGCCGAATCGGCGGATGGCGTCAACTGGGAGCGAAAAGACCATCTGGTGGGCATCCAAATGTCCGACAATCCGGACGATTTCGACTACCTGATGATCGGCTACGCCCATTATTACGAACACAAAGGCCGGAAATATTTGTTATATAACGGCAATGGTTTCGGAGCGTCAGGCTTCGGATACGCCGTTTGGGAAGACTGACGAGCGTCATAGTTTAGTATGAATCGGAGAACGTTCTTTGCGAGGGTTTCGTTTTCCGATGGCAAAACGACCTGTATCCGAATCATTTAAAACAGTACCACCATGTTGTCAGCCGAACAAACTGAGCAATTTAAAAAAGATGGGTATCTGCTGCTGAAAAACGCACTGGATACTTCCGTAATTGAAGCCATTTACCGCGAAGCCCGCGAAATTTTCGCGTTGCAGATTGAAAAAGTGCTGGGCACCAAACCTGACATCGACAACCGCGACGCGTTTGAGCAGGCGATGTACGAATTTTTTGAAAAAGATTTCGACGCCTTCGTCAGCACCGGTAAAACAGTTCAGCATACCATCGAACTCCACAAGCTGGGAACGAGCAATGCCATTCTGGATATCGTGAAGGGCGTAGGCATCGAAAAACCGTCCATTGCGGTTCGTCCGGCCATGCAGTTCAACAGCCGGTTTTTGTCGAAAGACGGCAGCACGCACTGGCGGCTGGGCGCACATCAGGACTGGCGTACCGGTCAGGGCTCGCTCGACAGCGTCGTGATCTGGTTTCCGATGGTTCCGGCGGATGCCGAGATCGGCGCTTTGCAGGTCATTCCGGGAAGCCACACCGCCGGGCTGATGCAGGCCAACACGACCGGCTACGCCGGGTATATCACTGATAATTTGAAGGATGAAGATTTCATTCAGACGGAATACGAAGTAGGTGATGTACTGATTTTCTCGGCCTTTCTCATCCACCGGTCCGGCAATAACGTCAGTCCGAACATCCGCTGGTCCGTCCAACTTCGGTATAACAACCTGGCCGAACCGACGTTCATTGAACGAGGGTATCCGATGCCCTACATTTATAAACCGCAGGAAGAACTGGTTACACCCGGTTTTCCGTCGGCCGATCAAGTGAAGGAAGTTTATGCCTAACAAACGCCCTGAGAACTGTCGCAACTAGTTTTCAGGGCTAAGTAAGAATGAAAGTCAGCGTCTGCATCATAACCTATAACCAGGTAAAGTTCATCCGGGAAGCCATCGACAGCGTCGTACGCCAACAGACGACGTTTCCGTTTGAAATCCTGATTGGAGATGATTTTTCGAACGACGGAACCCGCGACATCATTACCGAATACGGCGAACGGTATCCGGACCTGGTTCGGCCGGTTTTGCACCCGCGAAATCTGGGGCAGAATGGGTTGTTCAACACCCTTGAAACCTACCGGCTGGCGAAGGGCGAGTACATTGCGGCAATGGACGGCGACGACTACTGGACCGATCCGCTGAAGTTGCAAAAACAGGTCGATTTCCTGGATGCGCATCCGGATTTTTCCACCTGTTTCCACAACGCTCTGATCACCTTCGAAGACGGTTCGCCGTCGGTCATTCTCAATCCGCCCGATCAGAAACCGGTTTGTACGGTAGAGGATCTGATTGGTGAAGACGAGATCTGGTTTATGGCCACGTCGAGCGTCATGTTCCGGAATGTTATTACCGAGTATCCGGACTGGTTCAAGAAGTCGGTCAGTGGCGATATCCCGCGCTATGTCCTGCTCGCCAAATACGGCAAGATCGGGTACTTGCCGGATATGATGTCGGTTTACCGGAAAAACAGCAACGGCACCAGCTTTACAGACCGGGAAGACGATGCGCGTTTTTTGCAAAACCGAATCGAAATGTATGAGGGCATTAACCAGGAACTGAATTACCAGTTTGATGACCTTCTCAAGAAAAACATCGCCCGGTATTACGAAAAAATGTTACATAGCCGCCAGTACCGCGATCAGTATTACCCCAAAAACCGGGTGGCCCTGAAGTACCTGTACCTGCGAAAACCGGACTGGTCGGAAACCAAGGAGGTGCTGCGCGACCACGTCATCCCGCCGGTCCTAAACCGGGCCTACAGCGCGGTGGCGATTGGATTGTACCGCTTGAGAAAAAGTTTCAGTTCATAACCTGACATTTCGTACTTTTAATGTGATTTTAAGGTGTTTAACTCAGTGATTAACTTATAACGACATGAACGTTTTTAAACGAGTTACGTTTACGACGCCTGAAGAAACCATTCAGAATGTAAAAGAGGCCGTTCTCAATAATGTGCTGGTTCATTTAGCTGATTTCGACTCCACACTACCGGTTGAAGAGGTTCACCAGTTTTACAGCCAGCTTTCCGAAACGATCGGTAAAATTCACGCGGCTGATGAAGACATCAAAACTGGTTCGGCCACCGGAAACCGCTGGATCGACATCACCTTCGACCCGAATATTCCCGACCGCTACCGGTCGAGCAACACCCGCCAGCCGTTGCATACCGACGACTCGTATGTCGAACTGCATGGCGAAGAAGCTGTCAACTTTTTCTACTGTGCCTCGCGCGCCAAGGCCGGGGGTGCAACCACCTTCTTCACACTGACGGAACTGGTGGACTGCATAAAGCTGGACGGCGAAGACAAATTGCTGGACGAGTTGCTGTCGACCGAGGTCGTGTTTTCGAAAGGCGGAAGCCGCAAAGTTCGCAAGATTCTGGACAAAGACTCGGAAGGTTATCTGGCCAACTGGAATTACTATTGCATCGACCGGACGGAAAATACGCCGGAAGTAATCGATCTCTGTGAGCGCTTCCATAACTTCCTGGAAACCCGCATCCTGAACTCCGGTTTGCTCAATGGCCTGCAATTGCAAAAAGGTGAAGCGGTATTTTTTCACGACGACCGGATTCTGCACGGCCGGAACAGCTTCTTTGCCGAATACCCGGGTCAGCGGAGCCTGATCAAAGGGAAAATCATTCTGAATCCGGCTACGGCTTAATGAGCAGGATAACTCGATTGCAAATCCATTCAAAGGCTTCTTTGCGCGATGTAAAGAAGCCTTTCGTGTTTCCGGTAAAATGATAAATTTCAAACAACGCCTGCGGTCGCGGATCGGTTTTGGTACCTGGCAATTCGGTGGGCCCAACCGGGTCAACGGCAAACCCACCGGCTGGGGGGCCGTTGACGAATCGGAAGCCATCCGGGCCGTTCACGCTGCCCTCGAAGAAGGCATTACGTTTTTCGACACCGCCGATAGTTATGGACAAGGCCAATCGGAAACCATTCTCGGAAAAGCCCTTAGCCAGACGTCCGCAGCCGACCTAATCGTTTGTACCAAATTTGGCAATGTGTTCGACGCCCATGGCGTACCGGGGCAGGATTTCGGTCCGGCTCATTTGCAAAAAGCCGTCGAAGACAGCCTGCGCCGGTTGCAGCGCGACTCGCTCGATGTGCTGCTGCTCCACAGCCCACCCGATGCCTTCGATTGGGCCAGCTACGATCCATCGCCGTTCGAGACCTTAAGGCAGGCCGGAAAAATCAAGGCGTACGGCGTTAGCTCGAAAAGTGTTTACGGGGCAAAGCGCGTCCTGGAAGCCAGTTTTGGCAGTGTTGTCGAAGTGCTCTACAATGCGCTCGACCGCCGGGCTGAGGAGGTTCTGTGGGCCTTGCCGCAGGCTGCAAATTATGAATCGATTGTCCGCGTTCCGCTGGCATCCGGTTTTCTGAATCCGGCGTATTTGACGGAAGACCCGGTTTTTCCGGACGACCAATACCGCCATTACCTGCCCGATCGCGACCGCGACTGGCTGCTCAGCAGTGTTCGAAACCTGGCGTTTCTGAACGAGTTGCCGGGCGGTATTGCCACGGCAGCCCTGCGGTTTTGTCTATCGAACCCCGCCGTATCGGTCGTCATTCCCGGGATGCGAAATGCCGGGCAGGTAAAAGCCAACATGAACGCCGAACGCCTGGGCGCTTTGCAGTCTGAAGTCCTTGAACAAATCCGGATGGCCGTGCCAGATGTTCCCGATCACTGGAAACCCAAACCGTAAGATGGAAGCTTGCAAAGTTAGCGTATGCGTGCCGACCTACAACCATGAGCAGTTTATTACCCAAACGCTCGACGGCGCTTTGATGCAGCAAACCACGTTTCCTTTTGAGATTGTGATTGGGGACGATGGCTCGACCGATGGCGCTCCGGCTCTCATTCGCCGGTATGCGAACCAACATCCGGATTTGATCCGGGCCTTCCTGCACCCGCACAACCTCGGTCCGCAGGAGCCGCGCGAATTTGCTGGTCGCAACAATGTCCTGGGCTTGCTGAAAGCCTGCCGGGGTGAATATGTAGCCCTCTGCGAAGGTGACGACTACTGGACCGATCCGTTCAAATTGCAAAAGCAGGTCGATTTTATGGATTTTCATCCGGCCTATTCCATCTGTCACCATAATTTGCGGGTCATTTACGAAGATGGGTCTCCGGAGCATCTGTTTAACACACCGGAACAAAAATCCGATAGTACGCTGACGGATGTGCTGGAAGACCGCTGGTTCATTGCTACCGCCAGTACGCTGTACCGGAATATTTTCAGGGAACAGGATTTTGCCGATTGGCACCACCGGGCGGCTTCAGGCGACTGGGCGCTGGTGATTCAATTGGCAGCACAAGGAAAAATCCATTATCTTAATGAGACGATGGGTGTGTACCGCAAGCACCGGGGCGGTTTGAGCAATGTTCATTCGAATGTGAACTGCTTTTTTCTGAAAAACCGCAGGGAGATGTTTGAGGCCATCAATGCCTGGACGGATTACCGGTATGACGCCACCTTGCAACGGACCATCGCCCGGTATGATGAACAACTGAATCGAATCAACAATATTTAAAATAATTGCCGTATGGACGGTTCCATGATGAAACTGAGCGTAGTAATTCCCGCCTATAACGAACAGGACTCCATTCCTGAAACGTTGCGGTCGTTGTACCAGACGCTGTCGAAATACGGCATTCCGCACGAAATCTGCGTGACGAACGACAATTCCAAAGACCGCACGGCCGAGGTCCTCGACGCCCTGATGCTCGAAATCCCGACGCTGGTGTACTACACCAATCCCGGCCCGAACGGTTTCGGCTACGCCGTCCGCTACGGACTGGAGCGGTTTACGGGCGACTGCGTGGCGGTGTTCATGGCCGATATGTCCGACGATCCGGAGGATTTGGTGAAGTTTTATTACAAAATGCTGGAAGGCGACTACGACTGCGTGTTTGGTAGCCGCTGGATCAAAGGCGGCAAGGTGATCGACTATCCGCAACTCAAAAAATACATCAACCGGCTGGCCAATTTCATCGTTCGGATGGTGATGGGCATCCGGTACAACGACACCACCAACGCTTTTAAACTCTACAAACGCGAGACGATGGAAGGGCTCAAACCGTTTCTGTCCCCGCACTTCAACCTGACCGTCGAACTCCCGCTGAAAGCCATCGTTCGGGGGTATTCTTTCGCGGTGGTGCCCAATAGCTGGACCAACCGGAAGTACGGCGAATCGAAGCTGAAAATCAAAGAGATGGGCAGCCGGTATTTCTTCATCCTGATGTATTGCCTGATTGAGAAATATTTCTCACGCGGGGATTTCCGGAAGAAAACGAAACCGGTCGCGCCGGTCAGCCGGTAATGATGACCTCCGAACTAACCTTCCGGCTGGCGACCGAAAACGACCTCATTGCGATTGTTACCATGCTTGCCGACGACGCGCTAGGTGCGCAGCGTGAAAAGCTGGAAGACCCGCTGCCCGAATCATACCGGAAGGCATTTGCGCGAATCAGCCGGGACCCGAATCAGGAATTAACGATTGCTGAGATCGACGGCGAAACCGTCGGCACGTTTCACCTGACCTTCCTGCCCTACCTGACACACCAGGGCGGGCTGCGGGCGCAGATCGAAGCCGTGCGGGTTCACTCCGCTCACCGGGGCAAAGGGCTGGGAACCAAAATGTTCCGCCATGCCATCGACTGGGCTCGTCAGCAAGGCGCTTACGTGTTGCAACTGACTACCGACAAAAAACGCCCGAAAGCCATCCATTTCTACGAAGAACTCGGTTTTGTGGCTACGCACGAAGGCATGAAACTGGCCCTGTAACCATCAAGCGGTTTTCAAGACCAGCTTATGCGACCACTTGCTTACTTCCCGCCTTCTAGTTTGGCCAGATAGCGTCTGATATGCTTCAGGCTTTCGGCGGCCTGGCAGTTGACAATGCCCTCGTGGCCTGTTCCGGAAATTTTGACGTGTTCGCGGTTTTTGAAGAACCCGACCTGGTACTTCTCCTGAAAATCGTAGCCAATGTCTTCGGTCAGCTCGCTGCTGATAAACAGAACGGGTTTTTCAAAAAGATGCAGTTGAGTAGTGCAGTCAAAAGCAGCATCCTGGGCCTCCCCTAAAGCAATGGCGATGGTCGAAGCCGCCCCCGACCGATAATACGTCGCCTGGCAATCCAACCCCCGGTCGGTACTTTCCTTGTTGGCCTTGGCAAGGTCATAGACATAATCCGCCTGTGCGTGGTTATCCATTCCAATCAGTTGCTTTACCCAAAGGAACTGATTGATATCTTTCGCAAAAAAATTCAGACGGTTGATGGCGGATGGAGTATTTTTTTCAATTTCAGATGAAAAAGAGCCCGGCTCCAGTAAAATCAACCCTTTTACACGCTCAAGATGGGTGTTTGTGTACTGTACAGCAATTCGACCTCCGTAGGAATGTCCGACGAGAATAACCGGCTCATTCGGCGCGAAATGGTCAATAAGCTCTTCCAAGTCTTTAATGGACTTTTCCACGGTTAACTCACTCATTGGATGCCGACGCGATAGCCCACAGCCCCGATAGTCGTGGTAAATTACCTTATAATTGGCCGGTAACGACCAGCCTTCGACAGACTGGTTGAGCGCCAGCAGGGAGCGAAAGTCGTCGCCAGGACCACCTTCGAGCACAAACACCTTGGTTTTTTTGGCATCCCCGTAGGGCTGAACGTGCAGCCGGGTTTCGGACAACGCCACCGCCGGAATGGAAGAATCGTCATCGACCGTCCGCGCCACGAGGTTGCCCGGTTCGGCTGGGTCAAGGGTTTGACAGGCCGCCAGGGCCAGCAAGCCGATTAAATACGCTTTTTTCATCAGAATCGTTTGTTTACACCGAGGAGAAGATAGACAGGAGGAAGTAGTTGGTCGAGCGAGCCACTGGTTTGATAACCACCTTTCAGGCTCATTTCCAGGCTCTTGTGGCTGTTGAGCAAATAAAGCAGATTGACGCCTGCCCGGAGGTTAGTAGCCGTCTGGCGATACCAGCCGTCTTTGGCTTCGCGGAAAAACCGGTCATGAAAATCCGTCGAATGAGTGATGTGCGTAGCAAAAACCGGATTATAGGCCAGGTTCAGGCCCAGCCCAAACCGGTTGAAGAGCAAACCGGGATTCAGCTCGACCACCGCGCCGACCGCGTTGTAATTGCCCGCCTTGTTAGACGCTCCGATGCTCTGAATCGCCAGTTGGCTTGTGAGCAAAAACCGCCCCACGCTCCCCTGCCACGACCGGATGCCGATCTGCGACCGGCTGTTGTTCAGACCCGGCAGCGCCGTGTTTTGCGTAAATTCGACGAACGGAGCGGAGCGTAAACGCGGCAGGTGAAAACCGTACCGGAAATTGACGGTGACTACGCTGTAATCATAGCCCGCTTCAACCCCCACCAGATGTTTCTGCGTGGGAAGCGGAGGGGCGTACTGGCTCAGAGCAGGCAGACTGAGCAACAAGGCAACGCCCAGGGAAAAAAACTTTGCGGCCATTGGTAATTGATTGATTAGGCCACAAAATTCAGGGCTGCGGACATGCCAGTCGTCCGAATCTATACAGACAGACTAACTTTCCGCATTTCTTTCCGGTATTGCCCGGGCGATTGGCCAGTCGAATCCTTGAACGCCTTGTGAAAGGTGGATTTCGAATTGAACCCGGCTTCAAACGCCAGCGCCAGCAGGGTGTACCGGTCGTATTTCGGATCCAGCATCAGCGCTTTACACTCCTCAACCCGGTAGCTGTTGACGAAGTCATAAAAATTCTGCCCCAGTTCGTTGTTAATCAGCTCGGACAAAATGTTGGTTGTGGTGGCAAGATGAGCCGCTAGTTCGGGCAGGGTCAGATCACAATTGCGGTAGGCCTTTCCCACTTTCATGCTTTCAAAAAGTCGTTGTTTTAGCTGTTGTTTCCGGGCATCGGGTAAGCTGGCCGACCGCGGAATCCGCAAAACCGGCTCGTCGGGTAGTTCCGGCCCGATGGGCAGCGGAGCAAGAGGCTCTTCCTTCGGGAAAATCGCATTCTGGCGAACCGCATAATACCCCAGGGAAAAGAGAATGCCAATCAACAGCAACGGGGTGAAGGCTTGCAAAACCGGAAACGCGGGAATATAGTCGGGAAAAAGTTCGTGCAAATGGAAATTGGCCCAAAGCAGCCAAACCAGCAGCAACCCGTAATTCAACCGCCGAAGCCAGGCCAGGTTTCGTTTTTCCAGCGAACCCGAAAAGTAATTCTTAACGTGCCGCTGATGCCGATTCACCAGCCGGAAACTGAGCAGCAGATACCCCAAAAAATGCAGCAAGCTTAGACCGGCAATGTGATCATAATCGGTCGGCTGGTCGTTCATCAGCCGCGCCAGGTAATCCAGCTTCTGACTGTCGGAAGCCCTGTACAACGGAAGAAACTGTAAAAAGCATAACAAGGCCGGAAGGCCGTGCAACCACGCATAGGGCCGAAAGGAAGTCGACCCGTCGGTGAGCCTTTGGGTATAAAAATAATACGTGGTTCCCCAGCAAAATGACAAAGGCATGAGGACATCAATGAACTCAGGATGTGTTTGAAAATAGCCGCTGTATTCCAGAATGGTCTGTAATAACAAAATGGCAGCGATCAGAAAAAAACCGGCCAGCCAGCGATTGGCCTGCCAGTTGCCCTGTTTAACCGCGCCCAGCACCACGCCGAAAAAGAGCAGGTTCGCCATGCTGATGCTATATAAAATCTCCTTCATACCTTAGGGGCCAGGAACCGCGCGGATTCCCCGGCCATTGTCATTCGTAGTTGTTGCTGGTTAAAAATAGCCGATGCAATACCTTCGTAAAATCGTTTTATGACCAAAGGCGAATACGACGTTTTACCCGGAGCCGCCCGACTTTTCATGAAGCCAAAAACCGCCATCGTTGTCTTGGGCAATCCGGCCACGCCCGACGGTCGGCCCAGCCGAACCCAGCAAGCCCGCGTCGCGACCGCCGTCCGGCTTTATCAGCAGGGGCTGGGAAGTGTGATTGTGTGTTCGGGGGCAGCGGTTTACAACTCGTTCGTCGAAGCGGAAGTCATGGCCGACTACGCGGTTTCGCTGGGTGTGCCGCCGGAAGCGGTCATCCGGGAACCGACCGCCCGAAGTACCTACGACAATGCCGCCCGGGCGGGCGACTTGATGCGCCAGTTGGACATTCAGCAGGCCATCGTTGTGACCTCACCCGCGCATGTGGCCCGGGCGCGATATATTTTCAGCCATTATCTTACCGATTTTCAGGTGGTTAGTTGCGGACGGGATGCGTCCTGGGGGCGATTTTTGCTGCTCCATGCCTGGGAAGCCTGGCAGCGGTTCAGGCTCTGGCTCCGGCCCGACCACCGGTTGCCCGAAAAACCGTAACGGCTTAGTCGCAGGCGCAGTTGCAAGCCATTCTTGCCCGACCAGGTTTCAGCGTGAACGTACTGGTTTTCGTATTGACCGAGTAACTCAGCACGAGGGTAGTGTCGGAAAGCGCGGTGCCGGTGATGGCAATCGGAATGTTGCTAAAGCCCGCTCCGGTGAACCCATGATACGTTCCATTAACCTGAAAGGAACGGCTTAACGGGCCTGGTAACAAAACATATTCACAGCACATGCCGCTCAGGCGGTAGCCTCCTTGGTACGGCGCTAACTCGGCGCATCCTTCCGACCACACTTCGCTGGGCAACACCTCCGTTTTGGAGCGGCAGTTTCCCAGCAGACAAATCAATACTCCCAGTAAAACCGTCTTCCCGTTCATGTCGTTTTTTGAAAAAGAGGTAACAAGGAGATTCGTTTCGCCGGGAAATGGTTGGAATCACTTCATTTTCAATCGTCCAGCCACTGGTACATCACCAGCGCATCGACCAGGCCCAGTGTCTGGTGTTGATACGCCCTGGGCAACGTGCCGACGACCGAAAACCCGCAGCGTTTCCAAACCCGGATGGCCACCTCGTTCGTGCTGACCACAAAATTGAACTGTATGGCCCGAAACCCCAGCCGCCGGGCTTCCTCCTGCGAAAACCGGCACATCGCTTCGGCAATGCCGCGCCCCCGGGACTCGGGCTTGACCATGTACCCGGCATTGGCAACGTGCGACCCCAGACCGGGCTGGTTCTCTCTCAGAAAGAAGGTGCCGACTACCTCACCGTCGATTTCGCAGACGTACGAGTACTTCTGCGGATCGAACCAGATGGCCAGCATCGTCTCCCGCGACGAATCCGGTGCGAAAACCCACGTATCCCCGGACCGAATCACCCGGTGAATGATGTCCCAGAGTGCGTCGGCGTCTTTTTCTTCAATTCGGCGAAATACCATAGAACACAAAGCGTTAAGAACTCAAAAGTAGCGGGCGAAGCAGTAAGACATAAAAAGAAGCGCCCACTTTTTTTTGAACGGTTTCCGATCGGTAATCTCAACCTAACTCCTCTTTTTTACGGATGCGAACGTGCCTGATGGTTTTGTTGCTGTTGCCAATGCTGGCCCAAGGCCAAACCGCCCCTCCTTCCACGGATCAATTAGCCGAAAAAATCCGGACGATCGCCGAAACCGCCCGGGGTCGCGTAGGCGTCATGGCAACGGTCATCGAAACCGGGCAGTCGGTCAGTCTGAACCCGGATGGACACTTTCCGATGCAGAGCGTTTATAAATTCCCGATCGCGATGGCGGTTTTGCACCAGGTCGATCAGGGAAAACTCCGGCTTGATCAGAAAGTGAAAGTCGAAAAAAGCGACTTCGTTGGCCCGAAGCAACACAGCCCGATCCGCGACGCCCACCCGGAGGGCGTTGAACTGACTCTCGCGGAACTCCTGCGATTGATGGTCTCGGAAAGCGACGGCACCGCCTGCGACGTGCTGCTGGCGCAACTCGGCGGCCCTTACCCGGTGACGGAATACCTCCGCACCCTCAGCGTCAACGGCGTGATGGTCCGAACGACTGAAAAGGAAATGGGTGAAAATGAAGCTGTTCAATACCGCAACTGGGCCTCGCCCGAATCGATGGTGCGGCTGCTGACGGTTTTTCACGAAGGCAAAAAACTTTCCGAAGCCAGCACCGTCCTGCTCCGCCGGTGGCTGACCGAAACGCCTACCGGCCCGCATCGGCTAAAAGGATTACTCCCCGCAGGAACGGTTGTCGCCCATAAAACCGGCAGTTCGCGAACGTTCGACGGCTTCACCCGGGCCACCAACGATGTGGGTATCATTACGTTGCCAACCGGCCAGCACGCAGCCATTGCGGTTTTTGTGGCCGACTCCAAAGCCCCTGACGCCGACCGGGAAAACGTCATTGCGCAGGTTGCCCGGGTCGTGTGGGATGAATGGAGCGGATTGGCGGCTAAATGAGCCTTTACTTCCCGGCTCCCGTACCCGTAAACCGTCCAAATAACTCCGGCAGTTGGTAAACGCCCAGGGTGAAGACAATTCCCCAGAACAGAGCGCTCATCAGCATGTAACTGAAAATCATCGAACGACTCACCTTAAACGACACCGCCAGAATGGTGCCGCCGATGGGCGTCAGCAGCAGGGGCGTCAGGAAGGCAATGCCCGCCATGCCTGAGCGTTTCCAGACGCGAACGGCCAGCCGCGTCCGGGAACTAAACCGCCGGGGAGCCGGGCGCCGGAACCGATTCATTAGATTTCGCAAAATAGCCCCGGCGTAGGTGACCAGCACGACGCTCGCCATCATACCCACGACCGTAAACGCCCAGGTTTCCAGCCAGTTGAGACCCATCGCCACACCCGTAACCGGACCGCCGATGAACTTGACCATGCTGGCTACCAAAACCGATAAATACTTTGCGAATTCCATAGCGGGAACCAACCGGACTAAATTTCGTTAAAAATAACGGATTACCAACGAAATAGTTACGGCATGCCGGTTCTTCGCCACTCTTCTTTCCCCGGATCACCCCGTTACCAGCTCAACGGCCACCTGCAAACCATCATTCCGAGCATGACCCGCCGGGTCGAGGGTGTCGTTTATGAGCGGGAGCGGCTGACGCTGGCCGACGGCGATTTTGTGGACCTCGACTGGATCGACCGGCGCAGCGACCGACTCGTCATCCTGACGCACGGGCTGGAAGGCGACTCCAACCGGCATTACATCAAAGGAACGGCCAAACTATTTGCCCGGCACGGCTGGGATGTGCTGGCCTGGAACTGCCGCTCGTGCAGTGGCGAGATGAACCGAGCTTTCCGGCTGTATAATCATGGCGAAATCGGCGACCTCGGCGAAGTGATCGACCACGCGCTACGAACCAAACCGTACCGTAACCTGGTGCTGATCGGCTACAGCATGGGCGGCAACATTGCGCTGAAATACGCGGGCGTTCACGGCAAAACCGCCCCCGAAGTCCTGCGGAAAGTTGTGGCGGTTTCGTCGCCCACCGATTTGGGAGCCAGCGCCCGGCAGCTTGATTTGCCGCGAAACCGGTTTTACCGCAACCGGTTTATGAAAAAACTCATCATCAAACTGCAGCAGAAAGCCGACCGGTTTCCGGGCCAATTAGACATGACGCGCCTGCGGGACGTGCGGCTCTGGCGCGATTTCGACGACCGGTTTTCGGCCCCCGTCAACGGTTACCGCGACGCCGACGATTTTTACACCCAGGCGTCGGCCGTCAACTTCATGACGGGCATTGCGGTTCCGGCGCTGCTGGTCAACGCCCAGAATGACCCGCTGCTGTCGCCCGAATGCTCGCCCGCCGACCTGGCCGAGAAGCACCCGCTGATTTTCCTGGAAACCCCCAAAACCGGTGGACACGTCGGTTTTGCCGTTCGGGGCGACGAATTTACCTGGATCGAGCGCCGAGCGCTGGAGTTTGTCACCAACGTCGGATGATCCATCCATTTTCCGTGTATCTTTCGGACTAACTCTTTTCCTTGCCATGAACCTCGTTTACGCAGACGCCTATACCCTGAACCCCGGCGACCTGGACTGGACCCCGCTTACGTCTCTCGGCAGCGTTACCCTGCACGACCGCACCGCCCCCGACCAACTGATCGAGCGGCTGAAAGAAGCCGATATGGTGCTGGTGAATAAAATTAAAATGAACCGTGAGACGCTGGAGCAACTGCCCCGGCTGCGGTACATCGGCGTGACGGCCACGGGCTACGACATCATCGACACGAAAGCCGCCTGCGAACTGGACATAACCGTGACCAACGTCAAAGGCTACAGCACGGAGTCGGTCGCGCAGTTGACGTTTGCGTTGTTGCTCGAACTGGCGCAGCACGTCGGGCTGCACGCCGACAGCGTCCGGGCGGGCGACTGGGCGCGCAACCCGGATTTCTGTTACTGGAAAAAACCGCTGCTCGAACTGGCTGGCAAAACGCTTGGCCTGGTCGGTTTCGGCGACATTGGTCAACGCGTGGCCGACATTGGGCTTGCGTTTGGGATGACGGTTTTGGTCAACCGGCGGCACACCGACGAGCCGCCCCCGGTGGGCATTCGCTATGTCGATCAGGCGACGCTGTTTGCCGAAAGCGATGTCGTCTCGCTCCACTGCCCGGCGACTGCCGAAAACCGGGGCTTTGTCAACCGGGAGTTGCTGCATCAGATGAAACCGACGGCATTCCTGATCAACACCAGCCGGGGGGCGCTCATCAACGAAGCCGATCTGGCCGATGCGCTCAATCACGACCGGCTGGCCGGGGCGGGATTGGATGTGCTGACGACCGAACCGCCCGCGACAGACAATCCACTGTTTACGGCCAGAAACTGCCTGATTACGCCCCACCTGGCCTGGGCCAGTCGCGAAGCCCGCCAGCGACTTTTGCACGAAATCGTCGAAAACATCCGCGCCTATTTTGCCGGTCAGCCCCGAAATGTCGTGAATTGATCCGCCAATACCCCAAGTCTTTTCCGAAAAACGATTCGCCCCGCAACACCCTGTGGGGCTTTTGCGTATTAGGTGATATACCGTTCCATCAATTTTGGTAACAATTTAGCTGATTACCACACGCATCAACGTATCTTTCTACTTGCGTTTCTAACCGTTTTATCAATCCGTTTTCCATGCTCAAACCTTTTACAAGCTCCGATTATGAATGTGTTGCAGATTCGGCGGCTGCCGGATATTCCGGGCGCTCGATGGTTTCGGTTTTCCGGATGTAGTGTCCTCTTTTTTTTCAGCGTTTTGACCGCCGGTTTTGGCAAGCACATTTACGGCGGGGAACTCAGTTTACAGGCCACCGCCCGCACCAATTATTACACCCTGACATTGACGTTGTATCTGGATCAGGCCAATGCTACGCCCGACTCGTACGAACGCGATATTGATCTGCATATCTTCCGGAAAAGCGACCACGTCCGCGTCGGTACCGTCAATGTCCGGCAGGCGGGTTCCCAACAGGTTCGGTACGACAACCAGGCCTGCGCCAGCCTGCGCAACCTGAGTGTGCTGGCCATGAACTACAGCACCGAAATCTACCTGAATCCGACCACCTACAGCGACCCCGGCGGGTATTACGTCGTTTGGGAGCGGTGTTGCCGCAATGACGCCATCAGCAACATTCAGAATCCTGGCGGAGAAGGCATGGTTTTTTACATGGAATTTCCGGCCGTGGTTCGCAACGGCACCTCTTTCCTCAATTCTACGCCTAAATTCAACTTCCCGAATGGCGAATACATTTGCATCGGCAAGCCGTTTCAACTCCCTTTTGCGGCCACCGATGCCGATGGCGACCAACTCCGTTATTCCCTCGTAACCCCTTTGGCGGGCTATACCGACAATACGGGGCAGAACACCGTTGGCTCCGGCCGTTCGTATGCGACGTATCCGGATGTCATCTGGTTACCCGGTTTTAGCGCGACCAGCGCCATTCCGGGTAATCCGGCGTTGTCTATCGATGCCCAAACCGGCCTGCTGAGCGTAACGGCCAACCAGACGGGCCTGTTCATTTTTGCAGTTTTGTGTGAAGAATACCGCAACGGCGTCCGAATCGGGGCTGTTCGGCGCGAATTCCAGATGCCGGTCGTCGATTGTGGCCGGAACACGCCCCCTCCGCCGATCATCAGCTATAACGCGGTTGAGACCCTTGATCTGGCCTTTTGCGAAGGAGCTAGCGTCACGCTTTCCACGGAATCGGACCCGCAATGGTCGTATCAGTGGCAACGCAACGGCTCAAATATTCCGGGTGCCACAGCGGCCACCCTGACCGTCACCGAACCGGGCGATTACGCCGTGGTGAAGAGTTTTGCGACGGTGTGTGGGAACGATACGATTTCGAAAATCACGAAAGCGCGGGAAATGCCGCTTCCTACCGTTGCCATTACGCCCGACCGTGAACTGCCGCTTTGCGAGGGGCAATCGGTGGTGTTGTCTATCCAACCGGAAACCGGCGTTTCGTACCAATGGACCGCCAACGGGACAGCCTTGAAAGGTGTCAACGGCAATTCGCTGACCGTTACCGAAACCGGTACGTACGGCGTTCTGGCAACTTCGGAGCAGGAATGCACCAACCGGGATAGCCTGGCGGTGGTGGTTAATCCGAATCCGGAAGCAACCCTAACCAGTTCGGCAACAGCCATTTGTCAGGATGGCGCCGTTCGGCTGGATGCGACCGTGGGAACAGGTTACCGCTACGATTGGTCCTTTAATCAATCAAGGCTGGACAGCGGCACAACCGCATCGCGAGAGGTTGCGCAAGCCGGGACGTATCAGGTTCGCATTACCGACGGCAACGGCTGTCAGGGGCTGTCCAATGCCATAACCCTGACCATCATTCCCCGACCCGTGATGCAATTCGATTCACTGGCGCCGGTCTGCGTCAGCCAGGCCACCGGCATTCCGCTCGCGGCCAGTCCGGCGGGCGGAACGTTCGCGGGGCCGGGCGTCAACGGCAATCTGTTCGATCCATCCAAAGCCGGAGTCGGGTTACATACGATTACTTACACCTATACCAGCGCCGGAATCTGCCCGGTCACGGTTTCGCGGCAAATCCGGGTGGAGTCGCCGGCCGACATCCAGATGCCGGAGCGGGTCAGCGTGCTGCTGGGGAATTCGATCACCCTGAAACCGACGCTTCAGGGGCAGGCCATGACGTACCAGTGGACTCCACCGGACTACCTTTCCGATCCGGCCGTTGCCAACCCGGTATCGACGCCCCCGGTTTCGACGACCTACAAGCTGACGGTTAGTTCAGCGGGTGGCTGTCAGGCCGAGAAAAGCATTTTGGTCGACGTACTGAAGCAAATGTTTATGGCCGATGTATTCACCCCTAATGACGATGGCATCAACGACTCCTGGGAAATCCGTAATACCGAGCAGTTCCCGGATTGCGAGGTGACCATCTACAACCGCTGGGGTGAGGTGATTTTCTACTCGAAAGGGTACGAAAGTCCGTGGAACGGCACCTACCGCAACCAGAAAGTGCAAGCCGGAAATTATCAATACCGGATCAAAACCAACCAACCCCTCCTGCCCGAATACCGGGGCTCCCTGCTGGTAACATACTAACTCTGTAAGCCCGCAGGGCTTTTGTGAAAGAGAAGTAAATTAAATCTAGTTGTACTATAGAATTAAAATAAAATTGATGGTTTCCTGACAATTATTTTATACTTTTCGGAGTCGATAGCGGTTTGCGAGGTAGAATTTCGGTCGACGTTATGGATTAATCGATACGCTACTTACTCTTCCATCAGCATGACGGCATCAGGTTTAGGTGCGTTGCCCTCCAAATTACCGTGGGTTGGAACGACCATTTTCACGGTCATGTCCAAACTAGCGGCTGAAACCGGGGCTATCAATCTGTCGCAGGGCTTTCCGGGTTTTGATTGTTCACCGGAACTGGTGGGCCTCGTGGAACGGTATTTAAAAAGTGGATTTAACCAGTATGCGCCCATGACTGGCGTGCCTGCCTTACGGGAAGCTTTGGCCGAAAAAACCGGACAACTTTACAACATCCATTACCACCCCGAAACCGAAGTAACCGTTACTTCTGGCGCCACCGAAGCCTTGTTTGCCGCCGTGACGGCCGTGGTCCGGCCCGGCGATGAAGTACTTGTCTTCGAACCGGCCTACGACAGCTATGTTCCGGCCATTGAACTGAACGGTGGCATTCCGGTTTTTATCACGCTAACCCCACCGACCTACGCCATCGACTGGGAAGCTGTGCGCGGAAAAATCACCGACCGAACCCGGCTGATCCTCGTCAACACACCCCACAACCCGACGGGGCGCGTCTGGACCGCCGACGACCTTTCGCAACTGGCCGCACTGGTGCAGCACCGCGACATCTGGATCGTGAGCGACGAAGTGTACGAGCACATCCGGTTTGATGGCCGACCGCACCGGTCGCTGGCGACCCACCCGGTTTTGCAGGAGCGTACGTTCGTCTGCGGTTCCTTCGGCAAAACGTTTCATATTACCGGCTGGAAAGTCGGCTACTGCCTGGCCCCGAAGGAATTGACGACCGAATTTCGCAAGATTCACCAGTACCTGACCTTCAGCACCGTGACGCCGATTCAGCACGCGCTGGCCGACTACCTGCAAAACCCGGCGCATTACGAAACCCTGCCTGACTTCTACGAACGCAAACGGGATTTGTTTCTCGGAAGCATTCGGGGTTCACGGTTTCATTTCCAGCCGACGGAAGGTAGTTTTTTCCAGACGGTTTCCTACGAGGCCATGACCGATGAACCCGACTACGAGCTGGCCGTCCGGCTGACCCGCGAGATCGGCGTGGCTTCGATCCCGGTTTCGGTGTTTTACCACCAAAAAGACGATTACAAACGCTTGCGGTTCTGTTTTGCGAAAGACGACGAAACGCTGCTGCGGGCCGGTGAGCGATTGAGCCGGTTGTGAAGATGACCATTCCGGCTGCAACACTCCTCATCAAATAGGGGTCTTTAGCCACATGAGGGTCTTTCGGTCAGTCAATAGGTCGTAACGTTCATTAAGTCCAGAACGTTGAAACTGTTTTGGTGATTTTAAACGTTCTCTCGTGAAAATTGGGCGTAAGCGTAAAACCGACCCTTGAGCCCAACCGGCAGTATTCGCTGAAACTGTCAGTTCCGTTATGAAAACGATAAAAGCGTACGCATTTAACCCGTTTTTACCACCCATTACCGGTAACTTGTATGGAAGAGTTTACAAATCTGAACTGGATGGCGCTGGCCGTCCCTTTCTTTCTGTTTTTCATGGGGCTGGAATACCTCGTTTCCAAATGGCAGAAACGGGATTATTTTCGCTTCAATAACTCCGTCGCCAACATCAGTGTCGGCATCGCCGAACGGCTGCTCGACACCTTCACCGTCGGTGTTTTTTACTTTTTCTACGACTACATCCACCGCAATTACGCCCTATACGACCTGAAACCGGGGGTACTGGGCTGGGTGGCGCTGTTTCTGGCCACCGATTTTGTCTGGTACTGGTACCACCGGCTGGCGCATGAGATTAACCTGTTCTGGAGCGCCCACGTGGTGCATCACCAGAGCGAAGACTTCAACTACACGACTTCGGCGCGGATCACGGTTTTTCAAGCCCTCATTCGGACCGGTTTCTGGTCCATTCTGCCGTTCATCGGTTTTCCGGCCGGGATGATTAGCACCATGCTGATTCTGCACGGTTTGTACCCGTTCTTCATTCACACCCGCACGATTGGCAAGCTCGGCTGGCTCGAATACATTTTTGTCACGCCTTCGCACCACCGTGTCCATCACGCCAGCAACCCCGAGTATCTCGACAAAAACTACGGTGACGTGCTGATCATCTGGGATAAACTGTTCGGTACGTTTGTCGAGGAAAAAGAAGATGCGCAGGAGCTGGTTTACGGCCTGACCAAGCCCCTCGAAAGCCACAGCTTTTTGTGGCAGCAATTTCATTTTTTGATGGAACTGGCCGCTACGGTTCGGCAGACGCCCGGTTTTGTGGCAAAAATCAAGGTTCTGTTTGGCCGTCCGGACGACATTGACCCGGAAGTGCGGGATCATCTGGAACGCCGGTTTTTGTCGCGCTCGTCGGTTCATGCCACCAGCCGCCGGTTCCGGGGCTACGTCCTGGGCCAGCTCATCGGCATTCTGACCATTCTGTTCGTTTTTCTGCTGCTGGAAAACTATGTTTCCGTGTATCATCAGGTTCTGCTATCGCTGTTCATTCTGATTACACTCGTCAACTGCGGAGCCCTGCTCGAACAGCGGCAGTGGGTCTTTTACCTGGAAGTTACCCGGGTTACGTTGCTGATTCTGATGACCTTGCCGTACCTGCATAACCCGGTTTCACTGAGCGCATTCCTCATCGGTTTTCTGCTGCTATGGGTTTATTTTTCGAACCTGCAAAAGCGGTACCTGCAATTGGTGTACGGCACGGTGTGACCACCAAATGTCCTGAAAATTCCGTACTTTCGGGCCTTTTAAACACGTCGCTATACCCTATGAAACACGTATTCTCCCGCGTCGGCCTACCGTCGCTGGTGCTTAGTGTGCTGGCCCTGACCGGATCGGCCTTCCTGATGAGCAACCGTTCCGCCGAACCGGGTCCCAAACTAGCTCCAAACCTGAAAATCGACACCGTGGCTTCGGGCCTGAAAATGCCGTGGGCGATGGCATTCCTGCCCAACGGCGACCTGCTCGTGACCGAACGGCCCGGCCAGCTTCGGCTCGTCAAAAACGGCAAACTCGACCCCACGCCCATCAACGGCCTGCCCCCGATTCTGTACCGGGGCCAGGGTGGTTTGCTCGACATCTATTTACACCCCAATTACAAGGAAAACGGCTGGATTTACATCAGCTACTCCTCACCCAAAGCCGAGGGCGAAGCGGGCGACGGCGCGAACACCGCCCTGCTGCGCGCCCGCCTGAAAGACCATGATCTGATCGATGTTAAGGTGCTTTTTAAAGCCATGCCGAACGTGACCGGCGCTCCGCACTACGGTGGCCGGATTGTGTTCGACAACAGAGGCTACGTGTTCCTGTCGCTCGGCGAACGCGGTCAGAAAGAAAAATCACAGGATTTGAGCACCGATCAGGGCAAAGTGGTGCGGCTGCACGACGACGGCCGAATTCCGAAAGACAACCCATTTGTCGGTCAGGCCAACGCCCGGCCCGAAATCTGGTCGTACGGCCACCGAAATCCGCAGGGCATGACCATCCACCCGACGACGGGCGTGATTTGGGAACACGAACACGGCCCACAAGGGGGCGATGAAGTCAACATCGTGGAAAAAGGCAAAAACTACGGCTGGCCCCTGATCACGTTCGGCATTGACTACGACAACAGCATCATATCGAAAGACACCGCCCGCGCGGGCCTGGAACAACCGGTCATTTACTGGAAACCGTCGATTGCGCCCTGCGGCATGACGTTCGTGACCAGCCCGAAATTCAAAGACTGGAACGGCGATTTGCTGGTCGGTTCGATGAAATTTCTGTACATTAAACACTGCGTGGTGCGGGGCAACAAAATTGTCAGCCAGGAAACGATTGCCGAGAAAATCGGGCGCGTCCGCGACCTGCGGCAAGGCCCCGACGGCAACATTTACGTGGTGCTCGAAAACTCCGGCCGGATTGTCCGGCTGAGTCCGGCGGCTCAGTAATTACGTGATTGCTACAAAAAAACCGGCCCGCCAGCGGGCCGGTTTTTTTGTGCCCGGTTTTGTTGTTCAAAACGAAATTCCAAACTGAAAACCGATGGTCACGCTGGTCGGGTGGTTGTTGCCAAACCGAAACGGAACCGGCATGGCCACGAAATAGCCGCTGTTTTTGTTCTTTTTCACGATTTTGTTCAAAACCGGCGTGAACCCGTACCGCCCGTTCGTTTCGAAAGCCGCCCGTCCTGCAAACGTAAAGCCGTGTCCGAGACCTACCAACACACCCGGGTGGAACAGAAAATTTGCCATCCGGCTGGTGCCGTTCTCGGCGCGGACAAACGGCACAAACTCGGCCGAAAAACCAATTCTGGCGCTTTTCCAGATGTTGATGCCCGTCGGCAGGCCCACCACGTAATACGAATCGAAGTTCGTCACGGTGCCTTCGTCGCTGAAGGTCACGATGGGGTGCAGAATGCCGACATAACCCGCAACGCGCGGATACACCGGCGAGCTGTCCTGGGCCGACCCAGTTTTTGAAAAGAAGAAAAATACAAGAATGAACAGAAGCTGGTAAACGGTCCGCACGATGACTGAAATTGGGGTGAAACAATCCAAAACCGCCTTCCTGACGGTTACTCCACCACAATGCTAGACAAGACAGCGTTTTTAAAATAGAATAGATTTAACCTTTGGAATCGGCTTTACGTTTTGCCAGATTTTTTCGGTACTGCGAGGGGCTTTTTCCGGTATGTTGCTTAAAAATCCGGGTAAAATGGCTCTGGTCGGAAAAACCGGTCAGGTAGGCAATTTCGGAGAGCGTGTTGTCGGCGGTTTCGAGCAGTTGAATGGCTTTCTCGATCCGGACCTTGCGGATGTATTCGCCAAACGTCAGATCGTCGAAATACCGCGAAAATTCCCGCGAGAGGTAAGTCGGGTTTATGTCGAGGTTTTCGGAGACGGTTTTCAGGCTCAGGTTCAGGTTCGTATCGATGTGATTCTGAATGAGTTCGCGCAGTTCAGTGGTCCAGCCGGGCACTTTGGCTTTCTTCCCGCCTTTCTCGTGCAGATACGTCCGGTAAATCTGCAATAGCACCGCTTCGGTGGGGTTTTGGACGTGTTTGGCCTGGGGCAGATACTTCGCCCAGGCGTAGAGCGCGTCGTACAGCAGCATTCCTTTTTCGAGCAGTTCGTGATCGTCGCGAATCAGAAACGCCAGCCCGGCCGAGATGGCCCACAAGCCCGCCGACTGGCTGGCGATCGCGTGGTCGTCGGTATCGGCCCCCCGGATGATCGGCGCCATGATGTGCAGCCCCGGATCGGTCAGCTCGTACTTTTTCAGAAAATAGTCAAACGTACACTGGTTCTCGTAGTGCGTAAATTCGACGCCCGGAATGTCGAACGGAATAGCCTGCAAGGTTACAGCCATTGCTTTTACCTGATTATCAGGCACAAAGATGATTTCAGCTTGGGGGTCGATGAACCGCTTGATGAGCCACGGGCAGGCAATCCGGTCAATTTTCGGGCGTTCGCGGGTAATCCATTTCATGATAAGTCGAGCGTTCTTTTCCGCTTATCAACACAGAGCGGGGCTAGCCCTGCCATTCTCTTTCACTATTTCGAGCGCACGCACCGGAATCCGAGGTTGTTGCTACCGCTGCTGACCTCGCCCTTGCCCCGGCTCCCGGCTTTGTAACGAATGCAGTACTGATCGCTGCACAAAAACGAGCCGCCCCGCTGCACGTATTTCACCGCGCCGGGTTCGTCGGGATCGTAACTGTCGGTCGGCCCTTTAGGGTTATCTTTGGGACTATTTCTATAATAATCAGGTCGGTACAAATCCTGACACCACTCCCAGACGTTCCCGTCCATGTCGTACAAGCCATACGGATTGGCCGGAAACGACTGCACTGGAGCCGCCGACGCGTAGCCGTCTTCGAGCGTATTTTTGTTTGGAAACTCGCCCTGGTAAATGTTGGCGATCCACTTGCCCCCCGGTTTTTGCTCCTCACCCCAATAGTAGGTATGGTTGCCCTTGCCACCCTGGGCCGCAAACTCCCATTCGGCTTCGGTCGGCAGGCGTTTTCCGGCCCATTTGGCGTAGGCAGCCGCGTCTTCGTAGCTCACGTGCACCACCGGCAGGTTTTCCCGGCCTTTCAGGCTACTGCTCGGGCCTTCGGGATGCCGCCAGTTGGCCCCGGCCACGTATTCCCACCACTGCAACGGATTGTCGAGCGAGACTTTTTGGACCGTGGGCGTAAAAACCGCCGAACCCGGCACCAGCTTGTCGGCCGGAACGCCCGGATAATCTTTGGGATTGAGCGGCCGCTCGGCCACGGTCACGTACTTGGTCGCTTCGATAAACTGGGCAAATTCGGCGTTGGTGACCTCGTGTTGGTCCATCCAGAAACCGTCGACGGTCACGGCGTGCAGCGGCCGGGCGTCCGGAAATTCGTCGGAACCCATTTGGAATGTCCCGCCCGGAATCCAGACCATGCCGTCGGTCGAGCTTTCGCTCCCGGCCGTCACGGAAGCCGCCTGCCGGATAGCCGCCGACCGCGACGGCATGCCTTTCGCAACGCAATGTGCTCCGCTGTCGATTTCGGCGGTTTGCTCCGCCGTTGATTTTTGTTCTGAGTTGCAAGCCAGCAAACCGATCAGCGAAAGCCCGAGCGCCAGGCCGGTTTTACTGCCCCTGCTCCACAATCTTAAGCGCTTCATCATCCTTATAGTGGCGAATTTGCTCGCTGAGTTTTTTCTTCAAATCGGCCGTAATCGCTTCGTAGCCCTTTAAACCGTACAGATTCCGGAGTTCCTGCGGGTCTTTTTTCAGGTCGTACAGTTCCCACGAATCTTTCGGGCCGTAAAACCGCACCAGCTTGTACTGTTCTCCGCGCAAACCGAGGTGCGGATAGACGTGGTGCGGCACCGGGAATTCGTAGTAGTGGTAATAAGCCTCCTTGCGCCAGGCCACTTTTTTGCCCGTCAGCAACGGCAGAAACGACTCGCCCTGAATTTCTTTCGGAATGGCCGTGCCGGTAATATTCAGCATCGTAGGTGCCCAGTCGATGTTGGAAACCAGTTCATTCACCTTTGTACCCGGTTTAATGACACCCGGATAGCGGATCACAAATGGGGTTTTCAGCGATTGTTCGTAAATAAACCGCTTGTCGAACCAGCCGTGTTCGCCCAGGTAAAAGCCCTGATCGGAGGCATAAACGACCACCGTGTTTTTCGCCAGACCGCTTTCATCCAGGTATTTTAGTAATTCTCCGATGTTGCGGTCGAGGGAGTTGGCCGTTGCCAGGTAATCGCGCAGATACCGCTGGAATTTCCACTCCACGAGCGCCTTGCCGCTGAGTTTCTTCTCGTCAAATTCGCGGCTAACCTTATTCTCGTAATACTCGTAAAACCGCTTCTTTTCTTCGGGCGAAAACCGGTTGTAAATCCCGCTTTTGGTATAATCGGCATGGACTTTCAGGTCTTCTTTCAGGCGCATCGTTTTGTCGATGGTCATGTCCTGATTCTTGGCAGCTTCGCGCCCTTCGTAGTTGTCGTAAAACGTCGAGGGCAGCGGGAACGTCACGTTGTCGTACGCACCGAGGTCCTGCAAATCGGGCAGCCACTCGCGGTGCGTCGCCTTATGACCGACCACCAGGAAGAACGGTTTGGCGTTGTCGCGCTGTTTCAGCCAATCCAGCGACAGTTTCGTCGTGACATTGGTAACGTAGCCCGGGTAGCGGGTGGTATCCCCTTTCGAATTCACAAACGTCGGGCTGTAGTAATGACCCTGCCCCGGCAGCACGTTCAGGTAATCGAAGCCGTTGGGCAGGCTACCCAGGTGCATTTTCCCGATCCAGGCCGTCTGGTAGCCATTTTTCTGCAACTCTTCCGGAAAAACCGGCTGGTTGATGTTAAACTTTTTCTCGTTCTCCTTATAGCCGTTCAGGTGGCTGTACTTGCCAGTGAGTAGGGTCGCGCGGCTGGGTCCGCAGATGGAGTTCGTCACGACGTTGTTGTACAGAATGGCACCCTCGTTCGCAATCCGATCGATGTTCGGCGTTTTGGCCAGTTTGCTCCCGTAAGCGCTGATGGCCTGGTAGGCGTGGTCGTCGGAGAAGATAAAAATGACGTTCGGGCGGTTGGCCTGCTGCGTTTCCGCTTCATTCGGCGTGTAGCCCGGCACGACCACCAAAGCCGCCAGCGCCGAGAAGATGCCTAAAATGCCGATTCCAATGCGTAGATTCATTTCAAATATCCGTTGATTAACAGTCAATTAGCCAACCCGTACCCACGGACTTTAGTCCGTGCAAATTATCACAAATCCAGATGCTGATATAAACTCACACGGACTAAAGTCCGTGGGTACGGGTTGCATTGCTTCCTCCGGCCAGGTCACCGGTTCTATGTTGAAAGCAGTAAAGTTCATTGTTTTACTTTATTTCAGATTCAACCACCCGGTTTTGGGTCCCGAATCCGCTTTGGCGATTGATTAGGCAATAGACTATAGGGGGCACATCCCAGGAGAGTGACTTTGTCATTTTCAATTCCGGAAAACAAAAATCTTGTATATCTAGCAATTAAATAGAGAAACAAAGAAATAGCTTTTGGTGCAGAAAACAAAGGGGATTGGCTGAAAAGTCCGACACTACAATCCTGCGCTGGCCGCAGCAGCCCGCTCTTTTGGCCCACCTGATGCGGCTCCTGCCCATTTACCGTTCCGTCAATCGGCCGACCGTTCAGTAGATCGTTTGCCGCTGGTCTTCTTTATTTACTCACTATTGCATCAACAGAATACAATCGGTTCACACTTTTGTGCTACCATCCCGTACCGCCCGACTGACCCACCCGGCAATTTTTTCACCCTTAAATCCCTACATCCATGCCAGACAGTAATGAAAAACCCGTTTCGTTCAAGGAACTGGAACGGCATTTCCAGGCTCGTAAAGCCGTCAACGACACCCCGATCCAAATCGAGCGCCGGTTCCATGTTCAGGCCGACCGCGAACCGGTCGTCAAGACCCGCCTGGAACGCGTCGACCGGGGCGACAACCAGCTTCATTGGGAGATTGTAGTCGAATTAGACGGCATCCGCGCCGGAAGTCGGGCCCTGCCCCCCGCCCTGAAGGGCCAGGCCGTGAAAGCCGAACGCCGGAAAGTCAGCGAGGACGAACTGGCCCGGCAGTTGACCAGCTTTATTCCGGATCACCTCGGCTTCAACGCCACGCCCGTTGAGTTGCAGAAAAGCATCAAAACCATTCGCGAAGTTGTGGGCGAACGGCGCGTAGCGACCACCATTTTTGGGACAGACAACCGCCGGGCGTTCCGGGATACAACCTACCCGTGGTCGACGGTCGGGCTGGTGCAAACCAACCGGGGTTCCGGGTCAGGCGTGATGATTGGTCCCCGCCATTTGTTAACTGTGAGTCACGTCATCGACTGGACCGCTCCGGCAGGATTTGCCGCCGATTGGGTGCGGTTTACCCCTTCGTACTACGACGGAACGGCTCCGTTCGGGGAAGCGTACGGAAGCCACATTTACTGGTATGTGAAAGAAGACGGCGACGGTTTTATTACCGGCGATGAGGCAAATTTTGACTATGTCGTTGTTGTTCTCGACCGTCGATTGGGCGAAACGACCGGCTGGATGGGTGCCCGGGGTTATAACGACGACTGGGATGATCTGGCCGTTTGGTCGCACATGGGCTATCCGGGCGATCTGAACGGGGGCCAGCGGCCGACCTGGCAGGGCGGTTTTCGCGTCGATGGCACCGATGCCGACGCCCAGTCCATTCTGCACAAAGCGGATGTGTTTCCGGGCCAGTCCGGGGGGCCGGTTTTTGGTTTCTGGGATGGCGATGTTGGCCCACGGGCAGTAGCCGTCCAATCCTGGCAAACCAGCTCGAATAATGGTGCGAGCGGAAGCATGGATATGCGCGACCTGGTGGCCCGTGCCCGCAGCGAATTTGCCTGAGTGCCGGTTTTCACCCATAAACAAGGACGACCTGAATTTCGTTTGCAAATTCAGGTCGTCTTTGTTTGTACCGATCCTGTTTGTTTGGTTGTAGGCAAAACGAAAAGGCAATAATTGGAGATTAGACCTAATTTTATTCTGATCTTCTCCGTATCTTGGTTGTTTCAATTCGAGCAACCCAGCTATGAAAACCGTCTTAACCCTAAACTTTTTACTGCTTAGCATCTCGTTTCTTTTCGCTCAGGATAAATCCGGCATCCCGGCCGATGCCCGCGCAGCCGCCCAATCCGTCCGACCGGAAGCGATCCGTGCCCACATGCGTTTCCTGGCCGACGATGCGATGGAAGGCCGAAGACCGGGTACGCGCGGTTACCGGCTGGCGGCCAATTACGTCATCGCGCAGTTTGAAGCCCTGGGCCTGCAACCGGCGGGCGAAGACCAGACATACCTCCAAAAAGTCCCGCTGCGCCAATGGCAGGTTCGGGAAGAAGGGAGTTCGCTGACCCTGATCGGTAAAAATGGCAAGGAGCAACCGCTCGTTTTCGGCAAAAACTATACACTCAGCCCGGTGTATGGCGACGAAAAAAGCGAGATCACCGCGCCCGTCGTGTTTGTCGGTTTTGGCGTCACCGCGCCCGATCTCAACTACGACGATTACAAAAACGTAGACGTGAAGGGAAAGATCGTGGCCTACTTCAACGGCGCTCCGGCAGCTTTTCCGTCCAACCAACGCGCCTACCACAGTTCGGCCAAACTCGAAAATGCCGCTGCGCACGGGGCCGTGGGCGTCATCTCGTTCAGTTTGCCCACCGACGTCCGAAACCGGATGGAGGCTTCGTCGGCCCGGGCGCGGGCAGGCACTTACCGCTGGCTCGGCAAAGACGGCAACCCGCAACGGGTGTTTCCGGAGCTGAAAGGCGTGGCCGCCCTCGGCGACTCGACGGCCCGGACGGTTTTTGCGGCTTCCGGCCGGTCGCTGGCCGACATCATTGCGGCTGCCAACCGGAGCATTCCACAAGCCTTTCCGCTCAATCTGTCGGTTCGGATGAAAACCGAAACCCGCTCCGGGGGCGACATCGCGGGTTATAACGTGGTGGGTGTGCTGCCCGGCACCGACCCGGTTTTGAAAAATGAGTACGTCGTTTACGTTTCGCACCTCGACCACCTCGGCGTAGCACGTCCCATTAAAGGCGATTCGATTTTCAACGGTGCGCACGACAATGCCTCGGGCGTCGGCATCAACCTGGAAGCGGCCCGGATGTTTGCCTCGCTGCCGACCAAACCCAAACGGTCGATTCTGTTCGTCGCCGTCACGGCGGAGGAAATGGGGCTGCTCGGTTCCGATTATTTTGCTAGTAACCCTACCGTTCCGAAAGACAAGATCATTGCAAACCTCTGCCTGGATATGCCGTTTTTCTTCCATCCGCTGGTCGACATCGTGCCCTACGGTTCGGAGCATTCGAGCCTGGCGAAGGAAGTCAACACCGTTGCAAACTACCTTGGTGTGAAGGTTGCCAAAGACCCCATGCCGGAGCAGGTGGTGTTTATGCGCAGCGACCATTTCAGCTTCGTGCGGCAGGGTATTCCGGCGATTTACATCAAAAGCGGTACCGAAACCGGCAATCCGCAACTCGACGGTCTGAAGCTGAACCTCGACTGGCGCGCGACGATTTATCACTCACCCGAAGACGAAATCGACCAGCCGTTCGACTTCGGCGCGGCCGCCAAACACGCCCAGTTGCAGTTTCTGATCGGCTACCTCGCAGCCCAGAATCCGCAACGCCCGACCTGGAATAAAGGTGACTTTTTCGGGACGAAGTTCGGCCCAAAACCGGCCGGTTCGTCATCGACCGAAAGTGGCCGCTAATCCAGGCAGTTTCTATCCTTTACCCCAACCCCTAAAGGGGGCTTTCTGGACCCAGATCAAGAAGCCCCCCTTTAGGAGGTTGGGGGTAAAGTTAAACCAATTCCAGGTGCAGAATGGGGTACGGGTTCCCGTTGGGGTCTAGTTCCGAGCGGCCGACGGTCCGGAAACCCAGGTGCTGGTAAAAACCGACGGCCTGCGGATTGTCCTCGTTCACATCTACTTTCGTGGCTCCCAGGGTGTTAATGGCGTGGTTCATAAAAATCCGGCCGAGCCCTTTGCCGCGCGCATCCGGGTGCAGAAAGAGCATCTCGACCTTGTGATCGGCCACGCCCAGGAACCCAAGTAGCCTACCGGTTTCATCCCGGATGCCGAACAGATCGACCATGTCCAGGTACTGGTTCAAAATCAGTGGCTTGAAGGTTTGAATATCGTCTTCTGTAATGAAATGGTGCGTGGCCCGGACGGAGGCTTCCCAAACGTCCACCACTTCGGGGTAATCGGCGGGTGTGATGGCAGCTAGCATGAACGGTCGTTTAGAGAGAAATGGACTTTTGCAAAGATAGCAACAGATCGTTTCACCGGCCCGTCAGGGTGTTTCCTGCATAAGCCGGAAAATAGCTCCGACCACGGCTTCGCTTTCTTCTTCCTGCGGAAAATGACCACTTTGGGGTAAGGTCAGTGTTTGTGACTGCGGAAAACCGGCCTGAAACCTTCGCAGATACTCCGGGGTTACCAGCGGGTCTTTCAACCCCCAGACCAGGACCATCGGCTTGTTGGTCAGGCGATGACGTTGCTCCCAAAGACTTTCAAACCAGGGCTGATCATGCAGCAGGGAGCGCGCAAAAGCCAGCAAGCCGTTGCGGTCGGCAGGTCGGGCGAATGGCCTGGTATAATGTCGGTGAATCGCCGGTGTCAGTTTGGATTTATCGCCAAACGAAGCCGGTACTATAAACCTGGGCGAAATGTTCAGATAACGGTACAAAAAAGGCAGCAAGGGGTTCCTCAACACCTTGCGCATTTTCTGAAAACCAGGCTCCAACTCACTGCTCCATAGCCAGGAATTGAGCACCACGATCCGCCGGATTTGCGCGGGCTGCTGCAAAGCATACGAAAAGCCAATTGGGCCGCCAAAGTCATGCATAATCAGCGTAATATCCTGCAAATGAAGGGATTCTATAAACTCTCTCAGCGTTTGGGCATGTCGCTGGGTTGAATAGTCATACTGCCGGGGTTTTGCTGATAAGCCAAAACCGATATGATCGAGAGCGACGCAGCGAAACTGACTGGACAGTGGTTTGATCACGTTCCGGAAATCGAATGACCAGGAAGGAGTTCCGTGCACAAAAAGCAAAGTTTCGCCCGCTCCTTCATCAATGTAATGCAGTCTTTGTCCGTTGAGGGTAATAAAATTGGACCGAAATGGGTATTCGGCCCGGTCCAACCAGGGAATAGCAAGCGGCTCCATCGCTTTGATAAGTTCATGTGTGGCCAAAGCTAGCCTGGTGCCGACCAAAAAATCTTGCGCCAGACCAAGATTTATAGGAACCAAATGCCGGGAAGTAAACAGAAACACGGCGTCAGCCATGTTTCTGTCAACGCGTTCAGTGTGGAAATAGCCGGAAAGGTGGTATGCAAATCCCGACTGCTCTTTATCAGCCTCACCGCTGAAAGGTGAATGGTTTGGGCAGACTTTTTAGATTATCAGACAATTGTGTCAAAAAATCAGCCGTGAACCGATTACCTTTTTGAGCCTGTACCGATTCAGGCATACGAACAGGTGAGACGAATACCGGGTACGGGTTTATCTTTGTTCACACCCTATTGTTATGGCCACACACCCTTTATCCGTTTATCCCACCGATCAGGATTTTTACGAAGCATTGCTGCGTCGCGACGAACGGGCGTACCATTTTCTGTATGCCAGCACATATCCGTCGTTTCGCCACTGGGTTCTCAATAACCAGGGGAACGAAATGGATGCCGAAGATGCGTTTCAGAAAGGGCTGCTAAATTTTATGCTGAATCTGGAAACCGGCAAATACCAGCTTCAGGCCGGAACCCGGATTACCACCGTGGCTTTTGAATACTGCAAACGCCTTTGGATCACGGAGTTGAGGTCCGCCCGACACCGGCATCGCGGAGAAATGCCGGCACATCTGGAGTTGGCCGACACCAGTGATGTGGAAAAAGATCTGGAACGAATGGACGTGGTTAAGTCGGTACAGCAATCCCTCAGCCTGTTGAAAGACACCTGCCGAAAGCTTCTGGAATGGTTTTACGTTGACGAATTGCCCCTGCGCGAAATTGCCGAACGGCTGGGCATGAAGGAAGACTCGGTGAAATCGAAACGGTACCAGTGCGCCGAAAAACTGAAGGCCATTTTTCAGAAAACCACCAATCCCTAAGAAAAGCACAATGAAACTAACCGAAGATCAGTACGAAGTACTCTCAGCTTACCTGAACAACGAACTGTCCGAAGCCGACCGGTTATCGTTTGAAACCGACCTGCAAGCGGATCCGGAACTGGCCGCCGAAGTGGACCTGCAACGCAACCTGCGGCTGGGATTCAGGGCCCTGGGCATCCAGCAGGCGCTCGACCAGGCCAAAGCAAGCTATCAGGCATCGGTGGTCAAACCGGAGCCAGTTAGCGAAACGAAGCCCGTCGTCCGCCCGCTCATTTCCTGGCAGTACTGGGCCGCAGCGGCTTCCGTCGTCGTGGTTCTGGGCATCGGGCTGTACCAATATCGGCAAGGGGCGGGTCGGCAAGTGGATGGCATCTATACTGAATCGGTTGGCGCGACCACTGACGACGAGTTACTGAAGAGTTTCCCCGCATCCTCGACAAAAACCGGTTTTCTCGACGCCCTGAAAAACTACAAAGCCCGAAACTACGACGAAGCCATTGAGAAGCTCAAGGTGCTTCCGGCCGACCGCCAGACCATCCATTACAAAAACTATTTACTGGGATTGAGCTACTTAGCTAACGACCAGTCGACCGAGGCCATTCCGTTGCTGGCGAAGGCCCGGGAAACTCCCTCACCGGTTTTACAGCAAAAAGCGGAATGGTTTCTGGCGTTGGCGTATGTCAAAAACCGTCAGAAAGAACAGGCTCTGCCCATTCTGACACGGATCAGCACGGATCAGGCCCACCCCTTTCACTCACTGGCGCAACGCGTTCTGAACAAGATCCAGTAACGGTAATCACTGGTTATACAATGCCTGTACCTCACTGTCGGTCAGCGCCTTGCGGTAAATCCGGATATCATCGATGGCACCGTAGAAGTAATTCGGGAAATCGAGCGATTGTGCTCCGAATTTCAGCTCGCCCCCGATGCAGTCGTCGATGGTGGTTTTGGGCAGGTTAGAAGTCGTCGACAGCAGCGCCCCATCGAAGTACATCCGGCCGGTGTTGCCGCTGTACACCATCACAATGTGGTGCCAGGTGTTCAGCGGGAAACTGCTGTTGAACGTAAATGTTTGCCAGCCGATGCCGCGCTGACAATTGCTGTTCTGCTTCACATCCGTATTCACCACAATGCCCGGCCCGGCTTCGTTGGGTTTGATCAGCGAACTGTACATTTCATACGCTCCGTCGTTAAACCGCCCTTTGTTGAAAATCTGCATCCGGCGGTCTACTGTAATCGGTTTGATCCAGATGCTGACGGTCAGGTTGGCGGGCCGCAGCACGTTGTTTTCGTTCATGTAAAAATAATCGCCCTGGCCATTCAGTTGCACGGCGGAATTGGTCTTGCCCTTCCGGTCGGCCACAAACGTCGGGTTATTGACAAAAATGACGTGGTTGTTAAATCCACTTTCGTCGTTTTTCGAGCCATTGGTAAACGAAACCGACGCGACCAGATCCTGAAGAAGCGTATCCGGCTGCGTCTTAAAGGATTCGACCTCGCCATAAATGATCTCACCCGAGGCTAGTTTGGCGTAAGCCCGGTAGTAGTAGGTGGTATTCTGGTTGAGGTTCGTCAGCGAAACCGGGGTTGCGGAACCAACGGTCGGCGTGACGACCTTGACCGTCGTGGCGTTCTCGACGCTGGGCAGGGTGCTGTTCGACGAATAACAAATTCCGTACTCAATGGCGGCCGGGTCGCCGGGGTTTGTCACCACAAAATTGGCATTCGCAGTCGTCACGCCGATGTTCGTCGCCGTGACGGTGCTCACGGCCGGTTTGGAGCCCGTCCGGAAGGTTTGAATGGTTTCGCTGTAGCCCACACCCGCCTGATTGATGGCAAAGCTCCGAACGTAGTAGAGCGTATTGGGTTCCAGCCCATCCAGCGTAAAGAAAACCGGTGTATTCAGCATCGCGGTGCCGTCTTTCTCCTTCGTCTTATCATTGGCTAAACTCGGTGTTGTGTTCGTTTTGGAATAACAGATGCCGTGCCGCGTCACGGTGGCATTTCCGTACGAAATAATGGTCATGCCCAATCGGGCCGAGTTGATGGTCAGGTCGGCGGCCGACAAGACGCTGACGGTGGGCCGCACGGCATCGCTCACCGTTACCGTCAGCAGCAACGTGGTTTCCTGGGTGCAGGTGTTGCTGAGGATCGCTTTGACGTTATACGTCCCGGCGGTTGCGTAGGTAATGCTGGCGGTCAGGCCGGTGGTGACAGTGGTGCTTCCGTTGCCGAAATCCCAGGAAATGCCGTCGATGGTGCCGCTGCTGTTGGTAATGGCAAAATCCACCTTCCGTTGCTGGGCCTGGTGGTTCAGGGTTCCTTCCGGTTTCACGCAGTTGCGCTTGGTTTTTCGCTCGGGCAACTCCCAGCGTTCACAACCCACAAAACTCCCTCCTGCCAGACTGATAATCAGCAGAAAAGACCATACACGGACAACAAATTTCATACGTTTGACAAATAACCGGGTGCGGAAAAGTTAAAAGGTATACCAAACGGCCAGCCCCAGCGATTGCGACGCGGGTTGCCAGCGGAAAGCCGACATTCGGGGTTTCGGTTTTTTGAGCCACAGATACGCTTCGGCCAGCGTAGCCACGGCGGCTACCCCCACGCAGGCCACAAATACGCCCCTGCGCTGGCTGGCTGCTTCGGCAGCCTTGTAGGCATTTTCGTATTCGTCGTACTGGAGCGGATTGTCAATCACCCCGGTATTGTTCGGATCGGCGCCCTGGCTGATCCGGTTAAGCGCCCTGATTTTGGACTGGTAATCACTGCACAGCATCACCGCAGCAGCCCCGGCCCCCACCGCCACGACACCCGCAGCGATTTTAAGGCCCATCCGGTTCGGGTATTTCGGCCGCAGGAGATCTTCGATGGTCCGAAGCTGAATGGTCAGTGTTTCCCGTTTCGTGGCACTCGCAAACTGGAGGGCTTCATTGTAATACGTCCGGGCCTCGCGGTACCGTTTTTCATTGAAAAGCCGATTTCCCTCGCGCTCGTAGAAATCGGCCATCTGTCCCTGCGTGATGATATCGTCGGGGTTCAGCGCCAGCAGTTGATGCAGCAGGTCGATGGCCACCTGACCGCTTTTCTGATCCAGCGCATCCTGCACCTTGTCGCGAAGCTCAATACCGGTATTGCATTCGTCAATTCTTTTCTTTGCGTAGGCATCATTTTCAAAACCGGGTACATCGAGGCAGTTCTGGTATTGCCGACGGGCTTCAAAATAGCGGCCTTCCTTGAAAAAATCGTCTCCGCGTTTTTTATACCGGTCGTACTCTTCGTCGACCACGACTGGGATCGGAACCGGTCGGGCCTTTGCCGGTCCGTGAACCAAACCGGCAAAGGCAAACAACAGGAAAAAGAGAAAATGGCGTAGCGTTGTATTCATAAAATGAGGTCACTAGTTCGAACATTGTTTGATTCGTCGGCGCACCTCGTCGGTATTTTTCAGGGTTTGTGCCACCTCGTACCAGGCTTTGGCCCCTTCCAGTTCGTCCCGTTCGAAGTACTTGTTACCCTTACTCATCATTTGGGAATAAGCGCCGTCGGCTTTCGTGGTATTCAGATCATGTTCTTTCGCCAAAGACTGAGCGCTCGTGAAGGTTGTCATCGCTTTGGATTTGTTGTTGCTGCCGTTGACGGCTTTCAGGCCCTGCTCAATCAACTGGTCATATTGTTCCTGCTTTTCCTTCCGGAGCTTTTCAGCCGGACTTTCGATGGGTTCGGTCGGTTTTGCAGTCTCTGTCGCTGTAACTACCGGGTTTTCTTTGGGAGCCTCCGGTTTTCCGGAATCTACTACCAGCCCCTGACCGAGTTTGACTTTCTCTGCCTCAGCCGCGTCGCGTAGTCGCTGCACATCCTTCCGGGTCGGATCAAGTTGCAGGGCGCTGTTTGTAAACATCAGCGTCGTTTCATAATCTTTCCCGGTAAAAGCCCGGCGCGCTTTGCCAAAAGCAACGTTAACTCTTCTTATGGTATCGGCTCTGGTTACCAGCGGTTTTGAGAGTGTTGGCGAATCGTACTTTTCCGGTTCGTCAAGGGTATTACTCCCCGGTTGTTGGAAAACCGGTTTTTCTGCTTTACCAATGATCTTAATACCAGTTGATTTAGTAATCCAATACCATCCCAACCCGCCAGCCAGCACCGCAGCAGCCAGCAGACTCCAGCGCGAAAGACCACCCAGCGGACGCGCAACGGGCTGAGTCAACGAAACTGCCGGAGCCGGTTTGGGCTGAGATTTGGATAGAGTGGATTCCGAAAACCGGGTAACGACCGGAGTAGACGTGGGCGGCACGGGCAAATCGGTCAGGATGTCCGTGGGCGTTTCGGTTGGCGTCAGAAACGAAGGGCCTTTGTAGTCATCCACGTACACGTCCGTTCGCTCCGGTTCGTAGGCATCCGTCGATTCGGCTTCTGGCACCACCCGCTTCGGTTTTACCGCTTCGAAACACTGCACCAATCCCTGAACCGCCCGGTCGTCGTCGGGGCTGAGCCGCAACACTTGTTCGTAGAGAATCCGGGCCTGCTCATACTGCCGCTGGTTGACCCATTCGTCGGCTTCGTCCAGCAGGGTCTGGATGTTATGTTGTTGCTCCAGGGCGGCCCGGCACTTCGTCAGGCCCTCTTTGGCTTCGGGATGCTGCTCGCGCCGGGTTAGTACCTGCTCGTAGAGCCACATCGCCTGGCTGTAGTGGTGCTCCGTGAACTGGTTCCGGGCTTCGTTCAGCAGCGTCGGGATGTTATCGAGCAAATCCAGCAATTCGTCTTCCTTCCGGACCCGTTCGTGAATGTCGCGCACCAGGCACCGGCGAATGATGGTCTGGTACGGTTCGGGGATGTCATTCAGCCGGTCGGGCAGTTCAACCGTAATGATCTTTAGCTCGATCTCGCGCCGGGCGGATTGCTCACTGAGGTTTCTCGGATCGGCCCGAAACGGTTTTTCACCCGTCAGCATTTCGTAGAGGATGATGCCGAACGCCCACAAATCGAGGTTAAAGCTCACCCGGCTGCCTTCGATCTGCTCGGGTGCTTTGTAGGAGGGCGTACCCCGCCCGTCGCTGAGGTCAAAGTCCGAACTGTCGAGTTCGTCGTTGTTGACGAGTTTGCTCAGCCCAAAATCGGCAATTTTGGGAATATAACGCCCGGCATTATCGCGGGAAATGAGAATGTTGGCCGGTTTGAAATCGCGGTGAACAATGCGGTTTCGGTGCAGGTGTTGCAGCCCCAGCAGGATGCCCCGGGTGATATCGTCCAGTTGCTGCGGTGACAGGGTTTCGCGCCGGAGCAGATCGGCCAGATTACCATCCGGGTAGTACCTCATGATGGCAAAATCGCTGATGCTGGTGTCGGTTTCCAGCCGGTAACAGGCGTCGTACCGGGCGATATTGGCCTGGCGGGGCACGCGCCGGGCTAGTTCGACCTCCGCCTTCAGCGAGCGGGCGTCGTGACCCTTGAACTCACTGATTTTGATGGCAACCCACTCGGTTTCCAGTTGATCTTCCACTTTGACGACACGACCGTAGGAACCACTACCCAATAAAGCCGCCGGATCACTCGGGCGGATGGGGTAGCGTCGTTTAAATTCCTGAAACGACGTAATTGACTCGGTCATTAAGGTCTGTTCTGGTTACATGGGTGGTCGCTCAACGTAGTTTATAGTTTAAGGTTTAAAGTTTTGGAAGCCATAATTGAATGATTGTGTTGGACAATAAACTAAAAACCATTAACTACTTATCTTGACACTTTTTTTCGTTCAAAGGTTGGATAACGCCAGATCATCCGAAAAACGACCGTAAAAAACCGGTGCCTGCCGATCCCGCGTTGTCTGCCGGACATTGAGTGATACGTACCGGTGCAACTCGCGAATCGTTACGACCCGGTCGTGGTTGAAATCCGCCTGCCCGTATAAGCCCTTCAGCAAATAATGCGTGAACGCGCCCCCGGCCAGTTTCCGGGCCTCCACCGCAAACTCCGTCGAACGGCTGGCCAGCAGCATGGCCACGGTGCTGCCGGGTCCGGGCTCGCGGCCAATCGCCTGAGCAACGCGCTGCCGGTTCGATGGTTTCGTCAGGCTTCCCGACAGACAGGCATCGGCAATACACAATTTGGTCGTTGCCTTCGACGCCCGAAACGCTTCTTTAATCGCCCGATGCGTCAGCGCCCGATTCGGATTTCCCGGGTTCACATCGTACGGCACGAAGCTCTCCGGCAAGCCGTGACCCGAGAAATACAGAATAATTCGATCCCCGGTTTTGGCCTGCCGAAACAGGTGCATGGCCTGGTGAATACCGGCCAGCGTCGCCTGCCGGTTGGTCAGCAGCCGGATGTGGGCGTCGGATACGCGCCCACCCGGTTTACTCTGCAAAAACGCCACCACCTGTCGGGCGTCGCGGTCGGCATACCGCAAGTCGCCGGTTGCGTACGAAAGCGCCTGGTAATCCGAAATCCCAACCACTACGGCGTAGGTTTCTCCGTTGATCAGTGGAACCGCTTTCCCGAGCCAGCCCGACAGCCAGAACACCCAAAACAACGGTAGACTCATGAGCGAACAACCTGCGGCTTTGTAGTTTCTTCAGCCTGATTAACTGTTTCGATACCAATTAGATACCCCGAATAATTATCCTGCGTCTGGCCGTTGCACAGCCCGATCAAAGCCGCCATCTTGGCTTTATCGGGAATGTCACCGCCCAGCACCGATTCCAGCGTGGCGTTGTCGACCCGTTCCAGCACCCCATCCGTACACATAAAAAAATAATCGCCCGCCCGAACATCGTCCAGCACCAGAATATCCGGTATCGGATGGGATGTTTGCGCCGGGTTTTCGCCGGCATGGACGACAACCGCCCGGCTGAGCCGGTTTCGCCAGGGGTGGCTCAGCGCCTGCGTTTCGGTGATGATGCCCGCGTCGACCATGTCATTCACCTGCTTGTGGTCTTTCGTCTGAAAAATGATCTTTCCCGCCCGAAGCTGGTAAACCCGGCTGTCGCCCAGGTGAGCCACGGTCACGCCGTGTTCGTGAAACTGCACTAGTGCCAGCGTGGACCCCATGCGGTGAACAAACGGGTGCTCTTGCAGGTACTCGTGATACGATTCGTACACCTGATCGAGCGCAACCTGCAAATGCACAATATCGAAAACCGGCTCGCCCATCGAACGGGCGTAATCGGCAATGCCCCGGCAAAGCAACGCACTCGCCACTTCACCTTTATCGGCCCCGCCCATGCCGTCGCACACCAGGAAAAGCTGCGTCTGCGGATCGGCCGTTCCGCCGGGAAACAAAGCGTCCTGATTGGTCGTCCGCTGACCAATGTGCGAAAACGCATA
The DNA here is from genome assembly GCF_049445795.1 of Larkinella sp. VNQ87. Lineage (NCBI taxonomy): Bacteria > Pseudomonadati > Bacteroidota > Cytophagia > Cytophagales > Spirosomataceae > Larkinella > Larkinella sp. VNQ87. Next base: position 46,918 of record NZ_JBMSDT010000013.1, on the reverse strand, counting down.
GGGCAAACGAATCTGAATCTGCATGGGTTATTCGGTACGGTCGGGGTTAAAAGCTACGGCAACGCGATACGTATCGAGCATCGCGGGGGGAATCACGTAATGCGTCAGCCGGAACCGATCGACCCCGCCCAGGGTGATGATTCCGTCGTTTTCCACATCGATAATTTCCATTTTCTTCAGCGGCACCCCGTTCAGAAACGTTCCGTTCAGGCTGTGCTGCCGATTGAGTTGACCGGCATTTTGAACCCCATCCTGCAACTGGTAACGCAACCGCCCCGTCCATTTATCAAACGTTACAGTCAAGGTACAGTGGCGTCGGCTGATGAAACAGCGTCCCTCGTGCGTAAACCGTTCGACCGGCACCGTACAGGTTCCCGCCGTGCCGATCACGTTCGGTCCAAACCGCAGGGGGTACGCCATAGCCGGATTTTCCAGGTACGTCAACTGCCCAAAGGCGGGCAACCCCTGCACCAGGGCGTCGCTATAGTGAAAACCGGCGGATAACCCATTTACCGCTCCGCACCCGATGTGGGTACAGCGAATCGACCCGCGCTCCGCATCCGAAGCCCGCACCATAATCCGCCGACCGCACTGCTGGCAGGTGATGAGCGTTAGTTTAAAACCACTACGCATAACGCTTACTGGTCCATATCCCGCACGTCGCCATCGTTGACGTACGTATCGTCTTCCGGCAATTCCTCTCCGACATAGCTGTCCTCCGCATCGGCGCTGCCATCCGAAAATTCCGGCATCGTGCTGGCCACGACCGGTGCAGCCGCATCCGGTTCCAGAATTGAGTCGATGATCTCCTGCGACATCGTGTTTTCCAGCGCCTGGCTAAAATCGTCGTTCGTTAGCACAAAGGGTTCGTCAAGCCAAATGGTGGTCCTGATTTCGCCACTGAGCGTGTCGTACTGGTACAGGGTATCGAGCCCAGCGTTTCCGGAGGCATCGACCACGCTGTAGGCGTAGCCATCCGCACCGTCGAGCACCACCGAATCGATGATGCCGTCCTGATCAAAATCCAGCCCCATTACACGTTGGCCGTTCAGGAAGCCTTCGATCACGGTTGGTTCGGTTCCGGGCGAAACCGGCTGATTCTGCGCCAGCGGTTCCGAAACCAGGTTATAGGTTTTGATCGGGAGTTTTTCACCCAGCACCTGCTCGGTATATTCTTTCCGCTGTTCGAGCGAAAGGCTGCCCCATTCTTCTTTTTCGAACGTATTGAACCAGCGCCCGTGCCAACTGAACACCCCGCCCATGCCAACTTCCCCGCGCGCGGCTGCAAACGCCTTGTCAAACGACATTTCATCGGTTACGTTTCGGGCCACCTCAATATCGGCCGGGAGTTCGACGGAAAAAGGTTCTCCTATGCCCACCCCTGACTCTCCATCTGAATCTTTTTCACCGGTAGTTGTCTGAATTTTCTGGGCAACGGCCCAGGCAGCTCCGCCCAGAAGCAGGGCTGCTGCCGAAACTCCCAATACTTTTTTCTGATCCATGTCGGATGTCGGTTTGGCGGGACGCGTCGGCGGAGCCAGCGGAAAGGCGTCCGTGTGCGATTCGGTCTGGTCGGTAACGTGTGCCATGCGGTTTACTTCGGAAACGTGAACGATGCCGATATATCGGAGAAACGACGAAAAGGTGAATGAAAAACCGGATATTTTTTCAATTTGCCCAGATTGCCTGGCAGCGTCGACACGTTTTCTGCTGCGCCAGCACTTTCCACTCCCGGTTCCCAAACGGATCGTGGCAGCGTGGATTGGGACATCGGTAGCGTTCACGGTACTCTTTATCAATAATTTCCAGTTTCTCGTCCGTCGAAAGCAGCGTAGAACAGAGCGTCGGAATCAGCATACTCAGGCCCGCGCCGGACATGATCTGAATAAACGGCACGGCCCCTCCACCCGTCGTCAGCACGGCGCTGATACCGATCACCGACGACAGAATGACGCTGCCCGTCCGGATCATTTTTTCGCGGTTGCGGCAGGCTTTCCGCAGCTTCGGATATTGTTCAAAAACCTGTTGAAGCTCAGCGAATTCTTGCCGAAAATCCAGGCCTTGTTTTTCCAAAACGTCAGCCGCTTTAGGCACAGAAACCACATTAGCTTCAGCAGACGGAACCGTTTCGGACGGCAAAAGCCCCAGCAATTCCTCGACGCTATAGTCGGCATCAGCCAGTCGTACCCGGTCTTTGCGGTCGATGATTTTCCGGGTGATCCGATTTTCGTTGACGAATGTCCCGTTTTTACTGTCGAGATCTTCCAGCACAAACAGATGATCCGTACACCGAATCAACCGGGCGTGCTGCCCACTGACTTTGGTATTCGGAATCGAAATCGCATTATCCGCCCGTCGCCCAATGGTGTAAGTCGGAAGCTGACTGAGACCGTCAATCCATTGTTCCATCTCGCCCGACTGAAAAGGCGTCTGTAACAAAGCCATAGGAAAGATCCGAAATGATTACCCGGCAAGATAAGTAGATTTACTAAGTGAATCTACGATAATTTTTTAATCGGTCATTTTTTCATGGTTGATTCTTCCGGCCGGTTTTCCATCCTTCGCCGGAGCAGCCCTTTAAGTTACCCTTGTTGACAAATTGGTATATTTTAATTGTAACAATAGTTGGCTTCGTCTCCGGCCCGTTATTAGCCATTCCAGACTGGCTGCCAGTTCAATTGCTCTCGTTATCGCTCACTCGTTGCCCAAATACGGGTCAGCGGACTAAGTTTGCGCCATACAGAAACCGACTCCACACCATGAAGCGAACGTATTTTTTACCGGGAACGCTGCTGGCCCTTTGGCTTTCGGCTTGCTCACCCCGGACTACGCCGGCCGTCACAACGGTCACCCACAAAAGCAGCTCGCGAAGCATCACCAGTCTCGACTATAGCCTGAATGCCGTACTTTGGCAGCAGCACGCAGGCGAATACCGGGCGCTGTGTTACCAGGCTTTCACCCTGGCCCGTATGCAGCTTCAGGAAGCCCTGCGACAAAACCAGCCGACCGGAAAACCGCTGGCCATTGTGACCGACATCGACGAAACCGTGCTGGACAATAGCCCGCAGCAGGCGCAGGATTTGCTGAATCATACCACATACACCGAAAAAAGCTGGAAAGCCTGGACCGCTCAGGCCAGCGCCAAACCGCTGCCGGGCGCCGTTGCGTTTTTTCAGTTTGCCGCCCGGAATGGCGTTCAGATTTTTTACATCAGCAACCGCAGCCAGGATGAGCTGGACGCCAGCATCCGGAACCTGAAAACCGCCGGTTTTCCGCAGGCCGACTCGGCCCATGTGCTCATGAAAACCACCTCGGCCGACAAAGAGCCGCGCCGGAAAACCGTCGCCGAGAAGCACCAGATCGTCATGCTGTTGGGTGATAACCTGAACGATTTTGATCCCATGTTTTACCAACAGCATGCCGAGAAGCGCAACCAGTTGGTAGCCAATCACCATATGCTATTCGGGACAAAATTCATTGTGCTGCCCAACGTGATCTACGGCGACTGGGAGTCCGCCCTCTGGCGCGGTCAGAACCCGACACCAGCCGAAGCTGATATTTTGAAGCACAAAGCCCTGCAAGGATTCGAAACCAGTCGCCCTCAGCCGATTGGAAAATAGAGCTGAAAGACGGCTCCTTCGCCCGGTACGCCCCGGGCCGAGACGATGCCCTCGTGATTTTCCATCACTTTATGAACAATGGTCAGGCCGATTCCGGAACCGCTGTAGGGGCTACCTTTGCCGTGCAGCCGTTCAAAAGCACCAAAGATGCGCTCGCGGTATTCGTCGTTAAAGCCGATGCCGTTGTCGGCAACCGTCAGAACGTGATACGGCCGGGAGCGATCCGGCAGCGGGATATCGGTTGGGAGTTGCTGCGCGTCAAGACGTTCGGCCCGGACGGTAATGCGTGGGGACCGGCCGGGCTGGGTAAACTTGAGCGCATTGGCCAGCAGATTCTGGAATACCTGCCGCAGTTGCAGCTCGTCACCCAGCAGCGTGGGCAACGGCTCAACCTCGACAACGGCCCCCTTGTCGGTAATGGCCAATTCGAGATCGACAAGCACCTCAGTCACGATAGGGCTCAGGTTCACCGGTTTGCGGGCTAACGCCCCGGTTTTGGAAAGGCGGGAATACGTCAATAAATCCCGAATTAAACTACTCATCCGCCGGGCTGCCGACTGCATCCGTTCCAGTAAGGTCACGCCCTCGCCCAGGGCCGGGCCATAGCGGTCCAACAGCAAGGAGCCAAAAGCTTCGATCTTGCGGAGGGGCTCCTGCAAATCGTGGCTGGCAATGGCTGCAAACTGGTCCAGGCTTTCGTTGCTGCGTTTCAGTTGCGCATTCATCTGTTCAATCTGCTCCTTGGCTTGTTTGATTTCCGTTACGTCGATCGACGACGTCAGCAGCCCATCTTCGCCGAAACGTACGGCCGAAACCAGAAACCAGCGGTCGCCGACCTGCCGCTCCAGCGTAACCGGCACTCCGGTTTCAGCCACTTCGACGTAGCGGGCCAAGGCCGGGCTGTTTCGCAGCACCGGATTCATGTCACAGAGCGTTTTGGTATAAAGCACCTCCGGCAATAAACCCAGCGTATCCACCGATGCCTGATTGGCCAGCGTAAACCGAAAGTCGACAATCGGGCCGGGCTGACCATCTGCGTCAATGGCGCGCACCGGTTCATAAACCGCTACCGCCGTCAGGGTGGCGTTGAGTACACTTTCGACCAGTTCAGCCTGCTCCCGGACTTTGAGTTCGTTCTGCTTCTGCTGGGTCACGTTCATAAACGTGATCACTACCTTGTTTTCAGACTGCCGCACCGCCGATACCTCAAACCAACCTTCAAACCCATTGCTGTCGGTATAGTGCAGCGTTCCCTGTTGCGGAACCCCGGTGTCGGTAGCTTTTGCGTACAAGTCAAAAAAACCGTTCTCGATATTTCCCGGATACAGTTCCAGCAAGGTATGACCTTCTAGTTCCTGCGGTTTTCGGCCCAAACTCCGCTCGACGGAGCCATTGGCCATGTCCATGCTGAAATCAATAATCTCGCCCCGCCCGTCGCGGATCGCCGTCATGGCAAGGATGCTGTTGATTGATGCATCCAGGGTAGCTTTCAATTGCTGCTCGGCGCGCTTGATGGGCGTAAAATCCGTGAAGGTAACCAGCAGTTTATCCCCCAGCCGGTTTGCATTGACCGTCAGCCAGACATCCAGCCCATCATCGGCGTAATGCTGATCGAACTGCTCCGGTTGACCCGACTCGTAGGCCCGGCGGTAGACCGCAAAATTTCCGTTGTCGTAGTACGACGGAAACCATTCATTGACCCGCGTCCCAACCAGTTCATGGGCCGACACGCCCGCGTAGGTAGCCATCGTCTGGTTCGCCAGTTCGTACCGGAAATCGATCAGTTGATTTGTATCGTCATAAACCGGCGAATACAGCATGACGCCCGCTTCTACCGTATCCAGAATAGTCTGCAGGAGGTGTTGCTGGGCTGTCAGATCCTCAATGGCCCGGCGTTGTTCGGTTACGTCGCGCAGCATCGAGAAATAGCCGTCACCAAGCTTACGCGCCTGATTTTCAACCCAACGACCTGTTTTTTCGAAGTAATGCTCGCCGACAAAAGGGGCTCCTTCATCGATCAGCGCCCGGTAGCGCGGCAGGTAATCCTGAACGGCCGGAAAACGCTCGAGCATGGTTTTTTCTTCCATGTCGGCCGGGCTGAAACCGCAGAGTTCAAGCACCTTCTGGTTGTAGCGCACCGTGCGGAAGTTCACAATCTGGCCATTCGAATCGCGAACGGCCCTATATACGGCAATCCCGTTCGGCGAGTGGTCGACGATGGTCGCCAGCAACTCGTGTTCAGGAGCCAGAAAGGTGGCTTCCGTCAATGAAATGGCAATTCCCTGAAACGCCGGTCGAACCAGTACCTGGTAAAATGTCCGAAAACCGGTACAACGGTTGGTCAGCCAGGCGCTGGTCTGTTGTTCAACGCCCGTTTCAACCACCCGGACCGCGCATTCCCAGAGGTTGGTCTGCCATCCCTCCGGCCACAATTCGTGGGCCATACGACCGGCTGCATCCGCTACAGATTGCCCGGTAATTCGTTCTGCCTCTTCGTTCAATGTCAACAGCCGAAAATCGGTAATACCTTGCTGTTCATCATACGAAGGCTCATACAGCACGACTCCGCAAGCCACAAAATTCAGCACGGTTCGCAGCCCCGTTATATCCATCGGGCCAGGTTGGGCAGCCAGCGCTTCAGTCATACGTTTAATTGAAGAAAAAACCGTCGGAACGGACCTGAAGCAAGGTAGCAAAAAAGTCACGGCCTGACAAAAGGTCCGGAATCGCTCGCCTGATAACTCGCTGACTCAGAAATAATAATGACTTAAAAATCATCATTTGATCCAGTGAATCAACCGGTTTTCGCCTTCATCGCCCCTCCCTACGGCTTTACTTCGGAAGGTATCAAACGATCATTTTTTAACTTTTTTCAGAAATTTTTAAAACCAACTAAGGTGGTTTTATGGAAAAGTTGTCTTTATAAAGAGAGGATTGACTTTTAGTAGGATCAAATAGGCTAAACCCAAGATCATGCCACCTCGTCAACGGATCGACTTTTCTAATCAGCCATTTCAGGTAAACGCCAAACCGCTGACGCCTGCCGCGTCGGAAGGTGAGGCTGTGGACGAAAAACCGGGTCGGGTCGATACCGAGTTATTCATCCGCCGGACGTTCGAGGAAAGTCCCCAGAAGGGCTGTGAACTGTTGTTCCGGCGCTATCACCAGGCCCTGTGCAGCCACGCCGTGCGGTATGTGTACTCGAAAGAAACCGCCGAAGATCTGGTCAGTGACGTCTTCTGCAAATTCTGGAAAACCCGGGCTTATGCGACCGTTACAACCTCCTATCGGCTTTACCTCTTCCGCAGCGTCCGGAACGAAGCGTATAACTACCTCCGGCTGGAATTTCAGAAGCTCGATGGCATCGAGACCGCCGAGGTTCGTGAGGGCGCGCTCAGCCAGCGCCCCGACCAGGTGCTTCAGTTTGAGGAAGTAGCCCACAAAGTCGAAGACCTCGTGGAGTCACTCTCTCCGCAATGCCGCAAAGTCTTTCTGATGAGCCGGTTTGAAGGCAAAAAATACCAGGACATCGCTACCGAACTCGGCCTTTCCATCAAAACCGTTGAAGTTCATATCGTTAAGGCGCTTAGCATTGTCCGCAAAGGCCTGAAAGATTACTGGCTGATGACCTTTCCGATCTGCGGGCATTTCCTTTTTTTCTGATTCACCACACCTAGCCGAAACCGTCCGGCCAACGGAATTCTATGCCTACCAAGTAGTTTATGGTTTTTAATTTATGGTTTATAGTTAAAGATAATCATCTAATTGTCAGCCCCTTCTTCTAAAAGCTATAAACTATTTTAAACTGAGTACTTACACTATGATGAACTATGGAATCTGAAGTGAACAAGAACCTGATTTTTAGCTATTTCAGCCGCACAGCCTCGCCCTTGCAACGGGAGCTGATTGCACAATGGCTGCGGGACGAAAAGAATGAAGAGCTTTATTATGAATGGCTGGAAGAATGGGAAAATAACCACCCGCAATACCTGACAGAAACGGATCGGGCGCAGCAACGCTATACGGATTTTCTGACCAGCCACCCACATTCGGAACCATCACCCGACTGGCAACCGCCCGTTCCCGGCTTTAAAACCGGGTTCTGGCGTCCCTGGCTGGTGGCCGCTTCGGTGATCTGTTTGCTGGGGCTGGGCGGTCTGCTGTTTAAAAACCAACTGCTGTTCAAAACCTACAAAACCGCTTATGGAGAAACCCGCTCTCTCCGGCTACCCGATGGCAGCAAAGTCACGCTGAATGCCAACTCCTGCCTGCGGGTTCCGCGCTGGGGCTTTGGTAGCCAGACCCGCGAAGTGCTGCTCACCGGCGAAGCCAATTTCTCGGTGGTCCACACGCCTGATAGTCAGAAATTTATTGTCAAAACCCGGAAAAACTTCGAGGTGGTCGTGTTGGGGACCGAGTTTACGGTTTTTGCCCGCAAACGGGGCGCCCGGGTCGCGCTGACCAAGGGGCAGGTCCGCTTCAACTATCAGGCAGGCGCTACCTACAAACAAGTGACGATGAAACCGGGCGAACTCGTGACGCTCGACCGCCAAAACCGCATTGCCCTCCGGAAAGTCCGCTCGTCGCAACTCCGGCCGACCTGGGGCGAAAAGCGGTTTGTCTTTGAAGAAACCTCGCTGCAGGAAGTGGCCTACCTACTGGAAGAAAACTACGGCTTGCAGGTCAGCATCAGCGACTCGACGCTGGCCGACCGGGTGCTGATGGGCTCGTTTCGGGCCGACAATGTCGATCAGCTTTTGGCATCGATCTCTGAACTGCTGGACATCAGCGTCGTTCGCCAGGGTAACCGCGTTCAACTAACCAACCATTGATTCTAAGTAGTTCATCGTTTTTGGTTTATTGTTTATAGTTAATCATAACCAACTATCTATCAACCTGTTGCTATAAACCTTAAACTATAAACTTTAAACTGAATACTCATTCCCTTATCCCTTTGTTCTATGACCAACTCTATTCAGAAAGTTACCCAGACGGGGCTTCTTTTAACTTTGCTGCTACTCAGCCAGCAGCCCGGCTGGGCGCAGGCAGGTTTGCTGGCGAGCAGTGTGCAGCAGCGCACCCTGAAGTTGTTCAACGGTCCCTCCCGGCAGTTGAAAGATGTGCTGACCGAACTCAAAACCCGGTATCGCGTCGATATTCTGTTTGAACTACGGGCTGTCGAAGGTGTTTCGGTGGCGGCTGGTAGCATCCGCCCTGACGTGAGCCTTGAGAAAAACCTGAGCACCATCTTGAAACCGCTTGGCTTCCGGTATAAGAAAGTCAACAACAGCTCGTACCTGGTCATCAGCGACAAAAAGACGCGCAAACTGGTCGGTATCGACGGTTCGCTGCTTGAGTTGGACCCCACCACCCTACCCGCTGAATCGGCAGCCGCCGAAAAACTCCCGGACGCAACAAACCCGTCCGTCACCCCGGCTCCCGTTGCCGCCGTTGACCGAACGATTAGCGGAACCGTGAAGAGTGAAACCGGTGAAGCCCTGCCCGGCGTCAGCGTGGTGGTCAAAAACACCACGCGCGGCACGTCGACCGACGCCGAAGGTGCCTTTCGGCTGAACGTTCCCGATGGGGCCGCGACCCTGGTTTTCTCCTTTGTCGGATATCTGAATCAGGAGGTTGCGATTGGAAATCGCTCCACCATCAACGTCCAACTCGCGCCCGATCAGAAGACGCTGAACGAAGTCGTGGTGGTGGGTTACGGGGTGCAACGCAAATCGGATTTGACGGGGGCCGTCGGAACCGTGAAAGCCGAAGCCTTGCAGGAACGCCCGGCGGCTTCGCTCAACCAGGGGCTGGCGGGCCGCATTACCGGCGTGAACGTGTCGGTTAACTCGGGTCGGCCGGGCGGGCGGGCCAACATCCGCATCCGGGGAAACACCTCGGTCAGTGTAGCGAATAACCCGCTGTATGTCATCGACGGTGTCATTCTGAACGCCACTGGATTGACCAACGGCAGTACACCCATCGACTACATCAACCCCAACGACATTGCAAGCATCGAAGTCCTGAAAGATGCGTCGGCTACGGCCATCTACGGTGCCCGGGGCGCGAACGGCGTCATTCTGGTCACGACCAAACGCGGCAGCCAGACCGGCGGACGGGTCACGTATGACACCGACGTAAGCATCGGGGTTTTGCCCAAAAAACTGGAACTCCTGAATTCGGAAGAGTTTCTGCGGGTGGAAGATATTGCGTACGTCAATGCCCAGAAATATGACCCCGTCGGCTGGGCGGGCGGAAAATACAAAGATCCGAAAACCAAGCGCACCAACCCATTGCTGTTCGACGCCAGCGGAAAACCGTTGTACGACACCGACTGGCAGGACGAAGCGTTCCAGAGAGCCTTCACCCAAAACCACCAGTTGTCGTTCTCGGGCGGAAACGCTACCGACAGCTACGGCGTGTACCTCGGCTACCGGAACGAGAACGGTCTGGTCAAAGAATCCTGGCTGAAGCGGTTTGCCGGGCGGTTTGTGTTCGATAGCCAACTCAAAAGCTGGCTGAAAGTGGGCGGGAGCCTAAGCTACAACGACCAGAACGAAAACCAGATCGATCCACTGGGCGCGGGCGGCATCATTGCCATGCGGCAGGTGCTGGAAGCGTTGCCGATCATTCCGGTGAAATACCCCGACGGTCGCTGGGGCGGCAATGAGGATTACCCCGGTATGGAAGGGGGCGGCAACCCGATCAACATCCTGAAGGAGCGGCTGAATTACATCAAAACCCAGACCATGCTGGGCAACGTCTACGCCAACCTGAACCTGGCGAAAGGACTCGAACTGCGCACAACCGTCGGCACCAACATCATCAACCAGCGGATCGACCTGTACAGCGGCCGGACGCTCAATTACATCTCGCGCAACCAGAACGGGATTGCCACCGTCACCAACGAACGGCATAACTCCTGGCAATTTGAAAACTACCTGACCTACAACCGGCAGTTCAACAACATCCACTCGTTTACGGGGCTGCTCGGGCTGTCGTGGCAGCACGTCGACCGGTTTACGGCGGTGGCTTCCACGCAGAATTTTCAGGACGACTACTTTCTGTTCAACAACCTCGGGGCCGGTTCGAACCCGCAGGCACCGAGTTCGTCGGCCGTGGCCTATGGGCTGAACTCCTATTTCGGCCGGGTCAATTATGGACTGAAAGACAAGTACTTACTAACGCTGACCGGCCGGATCGACGGTTCGTCGAAGTTCGGTTCCGAAAACCGGTATGCGTTTTTCCCCTCGGCGGCTCTGGCCTGGCGCGTCACGGAAGAGGATTTTATGAAAAGCCTTCCGGCCATCTCCAACCTGAAAATCCGGACGAGCTACGGCGTCACGGGGAACTCCGAAATTACGGCCTACCAGGCCCTGGCCGGGATGAGCAACTACTCGGTGATTTTCGGGGGTGCGCGGGCCATCGGCATCGGAACCGGGCGGCTGGCGAACCCGGATTTGCGCTGGGAAAAAACGCACCAGATCGACGCCGGGATCGAACTCGGGCTGCTCCAGAACCGCTTCTCGTTCGAGGTCGACGTGTACCGGAAGCTAACGACGGATATGCTGTTGAGCGCGCCGGTGCCCTACAGCAGTGGGTACGAGACGGTTTCGAAAAACGTGGGCAGTATGGAAAACAAAGGGATTGAGTTTGCCCTGAACAGCGTCAACATCAATAGCGGAGACTTTGCCTGGAACACGACCTTCAACGTTTCCTACAACAAAAACAAGGTCATTGCGCTGACGGGCGGTTCCGACATTTTCATCGGCTCGACGGTCGTGCGCGAGGGCCAGCCCGTCGGTTCGTTCTTCGGTTTCGTTCACCAGGGCACCTGGAGCACGTCCGAAGAGTCGGAAGCGGCCAGATACTTGAAAAAGCCGGGGGATGTGAAGTACCAGGATGTCAACGGCGACGGCATTATCAACAACAACGACCGGGTGATCATCGGCAAAGGGATTCCGGATGTCTTCGGTACGTTCCTGAACACGTTCAAGTACAAAAACTTCGATCTGACGGTCGATCTGCAATTCATGACCGGCAACGACGTGCTGTACCGCAGCGAACACTCGGCCGAAGACCGCACCGGGATTGCCAACAGTTTCAAAACCGTCCTGAATGCCTGGACGCCGGAAAACCAGAACACGCCCATTGCGCAGTTGCGGCCCGTTTCGGCGGGGTACAACACCAACGAGGACACGCACCGCGTGAAAGACGGTTCGTTCCTGCGGGGCCGCAACCTGCTGCTGGCCTACACGTTCCCGAGCCCTGTCACCAGTAAGCTGAAACTGAACCGGTTGCGGGCCTATGCCTCCGTCCAGAACTTCTTCCTGAGCACGAAGTATCCGGGCTACGACCCGGAAGTATCGACCACCGGGAACGCCTTCGATCAGGGAGTTGCGCTGTACGATTATCCCAAACCGCGCGTGTTTATGATCGGTTTGAACGTTGGTTTCTAATTCACTCAAAACAGCCCATCACGATGAAATTGAATAAAAAAAACGTCGGCCAATGGATGCTTTGCTCCGCGCTGTTGCTGAGCGGAGCCGGTTGTTCCGACTTTCTGGACGAAACGGACCCGTCCAACTTTACGGTGGAGAGCTATTTTACCAAACCCGAACACGCTACCAGCGCCGTCAACTCGATTTACGACGCCCTGAAAACAACCACCGGGGGCGGTTTTAACGGCGCACCCTGGATGATGCTCGAATTTGCGACCGGCCTGGCCAACACCGAACTCGGGCAGGCCGTCAACAGCATTTTCGTCCGGAATCTGAACAACACCTCGGACAACGAATACGGACGGATTTACTGGGCCAGCAGCTACAAGGGCATCGGCAATGCCAACCTGGCGATTGCCAAAATTCCGGGTATTGCGATGGACGAAGCGGCCAAAAAGAAAGCTTTGGGCGAAGCCCGGTTTTTGCGGGCCTGGTACTATTATAACCTGGTGCGAATTTTCGGCAAAGTACCGCTGATTACCGAACCCATCGGCCTGACCTCCGAAAATCTGATTCCCGAAGCGGCCACCGAAGAAGCCATTTACACCCAGATCGTGGCCGACCTGACGGAAGCCGAAGCCTCCGGTTTGCCGTATCTCGACAAAAGCGGCCGGGTGTCGCTGGGTGCTGTGAAGTCGCTGCTGGCGGGTGTGTACCTGACGATGGCGGGCTACCCGCTGCAAAAAGGGGCCGAGTATTATAAGAGAGCCGCCGACAAGGCCAACGAAGTCATCACGTCCAACCAGTACAGCCTGTTTGCGTCGTACGACGACCTGCACGACCCGACGAAGAAAAATACCGGCGAAAACATCTTCATGGTGCAGTTTGCCGCCAACATTCAGCCATCTAACTGGCAAACGTCCATCATTCCCTACAACCAGGGCATTTCGGCCTATTCCGACGAAACCGGGGCTATTTTTGCCAATAAAGAATTTGTGGAATCGTACGCCAAAGGCGACAAACGGGCCGAGGAAAAGCAGTTTTACTACAAAACGTACACGCTGAGCGACAACCGCTCCCGCACGGTCGATCTGGGCGGGTACTACATCTACAAGCATTTCGACACGGCCGCTCACCTGACCACCACCAGCAGCGACCTGAACTGGCCACTGATCCGGTATGCCGAGGTGCTGCTGACCTACGCCGAAGCCCAGAACGAAGTGTCGGGACCGACGCCGGAAGCCTACGAAGCGGTCAACAAAATCCGCCGGCGGGCTAATTTGCCCAACCTCAGCGGCCTGACCAAAGAACAGTTGCGCGAAGCCGTCTGGCGCGAACGCTGGTACGAACTGAGCTTCGAGAACATCACCTGGTTCGACATGGTCCGGCTCCGGAAAGCGTTCAACGTGACCACGAAAGGCTTCGACAACTACGTGGGCCACAAGTTCTCGTACGGCCCGGTTTTGAAAGAACGCGAACTGCTTTTCCCGATTCCGACCGCCGAAATCCGGAACAACAGCAAATTGAAGCAGAATCCGGGGTATTGATTCAACGCGAACTATGGAATTATTTTCTGATTATTAGCCGTTTCAGTGCCAGCGGCACGTCATGTTTGTAGAGAATCACGGTTATTTTGTTTATCAGCGTGCCGTAGGTACGCCATTCAACTTGGGTTGCGTACCTACGGCACGCGTAAAGTGTATAGAAAACCGGATTTTCTATAACCATTCGACCCCGATGGGGTCAAAAAATCTCCTAGTTCCTGTTAATTCAGAGATTTGGCAATGCCCTGTCGGCGGTTGAACACCCTGACAGGGCATTACTTTTTTTCTGTGGCAACTGGTCAGGCCAAGGGCCGCTTTCTATCACCTAAAGACCGACCTTCCCCGCAGCTTCCCTTTCTGCGGACGGCCTGAACAAGCTTTTCGCAGGTATCTTTCCGTCCCAAAAACAAAGCCTGGACTCTTGATAAAAGAGTATTAAAAATTTAATCAATACTATTCTTGCAATCGAAAAATTATCCCTTACCTTTAATGCGTATAAACTACACATTACTGATTTTATTGACTTTCCCTGTTTAAGGCCGGGATACGCAAACCAATCTATCGCATGAAAAAGCTTGTATTTACCATCGCCTGTCTGACTACCCTCTCTGCGGCTTATGCTTCCGCTCCATCCGTCGCGGCCCCCAACCGTCCGGACGTGCAGGTGCTGGCCGATTCCGTCGATCTGACGCAGTACGTGGGCAAGTACAAATTTGAGGGTCTTCCGTTCGAACGACTGACGATCGAGGTGCAGGATGGGAAGCTGACCGTCAGCACCGGCAGCGAAGGCGGCCCTGTGACACCAATGAAAGATCCCGACACGTTCGATGCGTCCGGACAGGCCACACTGAAATTTGTGCGTGATGCCGACAAGAAGGTGATAGGCCTAACCCTGGAAGCGCAGGGATCGGTTTTTGAAGGCAAGAAAGAATCCTGACGGTTTTACGGTTTACAGTTTTCGGTATACAGTTTTCAGGATTCGGTGTTCGTTATTCAGCGTTCATTATTCACTACTCCGTTGTCACGAGCGACATACCAACGACCACGGAATATCGAATAATGAACACTGAATAACGAATATCGAAATGTCGGTGAACCGTATACCGGCTACCCTACCCCGTTACCCCGTTTTTTCCTAACCCCCCATTGATCCATGACCTTTTTTACCAAACCGGCCGGGAAAGCCATTGGCTTGCTGGCCTTGTCGCTGCTTGGTCTGCCCGCGCTGTCGCAGACAGCCAGTTCCTTGCAAACCGGTTTTCAAAATCCGCCCAACGCGGCCCGGCCCCGGGTCTGGTGGCACTGGATGAACGGCAACATCACGAAAGACGGCATTCAGAAAGACCTGGAGTGGATGCAGCGCATCGGAATTGGCGGTTTTCAGAACTTCGACGCCAGCCTGTTTACGCCCCAGGTGGTTGCCAAAAAACTGGTGTTCATGACCCCGGAGTGGAAAGACGCTTTCCGGCACACCACCGACCTGGCAACCAAACTCCAGCTCGAAATGGCCATTGCCGGATCGCCGGGCTGGAGCGTGACGGGTGGGCCGTGGGTGCAGCCGCCGGACGCCATGAAGAAGTACGTCTGGACCGAAACGCGCGTCGCGGGCGGGCAGCGGTTTTCGGGCAAACTCCCCCAGCCATCGGACAAAACCGGGCCATTTCAGCAGGTAGCCCTGCAATCGAGTATGCTGGGACAAGCCCCTGCCAACCTGCCCAATTTTTACCAGGATGCCGCCGTCATGGCCTACCGCTTACCGGCCAGCGACAAACCGTTTACCGAACTCAACCCGAAAGTAACGTCCAGTGGCGGCACATTCAGCCTGAACGAGCTGACCGACGGCGACCTGACCAATGCGAAGTACCTGCCGCCCCTAGCAGTCGGCGAAGAGATGTGGATTCAGTACGAATTCGACGCCCCGCAAACGTTCAAAGCCTTTTCCATTGCCGGGGCCAGCCAGACGGCCTTGCAGGAGTTCAACGGCGGACCCGAAAACCGGATGCTGAAAGTGAGCGACGATGGTATCAATTTTCGGGAGATTGCGGCTATTCCGGGGAGTATTGTGCCGCAAAACACACTCAGTATTCCGCCGACGACGGCCCGGTTTTTCCGGTTTACGTTCAAAACCCTGCCGCCCGAAGTCAATGTGTTTGCCGCAATGGCAGGCGGAAAAGCCGAAGCTCCGAAACCGGTGGGCGTGAACGTGGCCGAAGTGGTCTTGTACAACACTGACCGCATTAACTTGTTCGAAGACAAAGCCGGTTTTACGCCCTGGAAAGAAACGACAAGCCTGGCCACCAACCCAAAAGCCGACGCTATTCCCACGGAGGACATCGTGGATTTGACGGCCAGCTTGAAACCGGACGGTTCGCTGGACTGGAACGCTCCGGCCGGAAACTGGGTCGTTATCCGGCTGGGCTATTCATTGACGGGTCGGCAAAACCACCCGGCTTCGCCCGAAGCGACCGGGTTGGAAGTGGACAAACTCGACAAAACCGCCGTTCGGACTTACATCAACACCTACCTTGATCTGTACAAGGACGCGACGGGCGGACTGATGGGTGCCAAAGGACTTCAGTACATGGTGCTCGATAGCTACGAAGCGGGGCACATGACCTGGACGAAAACCCTGCCCGAGGAGTTTGCCCGTCGGCGCGGCTACGACCTCAAACCGTGGATTCCGGTGCTGACCGGCCGGGTCGTGAAAAGCACCGAAGATAGCGAGCGGTTTTTGTGGGATTTTCGCAAAACCATCGGCGAACTAATTACCGAAAACCATTACGAAGTCATTGGCGATGCCCTGCACCAGCGCGGGATGAAACGCTACACCGAGTCGCACGAAAACAAGCGGATCTACCTGGCCGACGGCATGGACGTGAAGCGCAAAGCCGATATTCCGATGTCGGCCATGTGGATGCCGGGCAGTCTGGCGGGTGGCAGTGAAGAAGAAACCCGCAGCAAAGCCGACATCCGTGAATCGGCCTCGGTGGCGCATATTTATGGGCAAAACCTGGTCGCGGCCGAGTCGATGACCTCCATAGGCAATGCGTTTTCGTTCCATCCGGAGAAACTGAAACGCACGGCCGACATGGAAATGGCCTCGGGTCTGAACCGATTTGTAATTCACACCTCCGTCCACCAGCCGCTCGACGACAGGAAACCCGGTTTTTCGCTGGGGCCGTTCGGGCAATACTTTACCCGGCAGGAAACCTGGGCCGAGCAGGCCAAATCCTGGGTCGATTACCTGGCCCGAAGCTCCTATCTGCTCCAGCAGGGAAAACCGGTGGTGGATGTGCTCTATTACTACGGCGAGAACCAGAACATCACCTCGCGCTTTGCCAGCCAGTTGCCCCCGGTTCCGGCGGGTTACGAATACGATTTTGTCAATGCAACGGCCATCCGGACGGCGCTGAAAGTCGAAGGCGGCAACATTGTGGCTCCGAGCGGGATGCGCTACCGCCTGATGGTGCTCGATTCGTCGGCGCGGCAGATGACGCTGCCGGTTTTGAAGAAACTGAATGAGCTGGTGAAAAGCGGGATGAAACTCGCCGGAACCAAGCCGGAAAGCTCCCCGAGCCTGAGCGACAATCCGGTGGAATTCCGGGCGGTAGCCGACGCGCTCTGGCAACACCCGAATGTGTCGAAAGCGTCGATTCAGGAAACGTTACAAACGCTGAAACTGGCGAAGGATGTGGCCGTCTCGAACGCGAAAGCCCCGGTTTTATACGTCCACCGACAAACCGCCAGCGAAGACATTTACTGGCTCAACAGCCGCAGCGAGACTCCGAACGAAGCCATGGTGAGCTTTCGGGTGACGGGCAAAGTACCCGAGCTTTGGCACCCGCAAACCGGAAAAGTCGAGAAGGTATCGTACCAGATCAAAGACGGGCGGACCATCGTGCCGCTGCCATTCGACCCCTGGGATGCGTATTTTCTGGTGTTCCGGCAAAAAGCGACGACCACCGCGTACACAAAACCGCCGGTTTCCGAGTCGGCCGTCGCCCAAATCGACGGCCCCTGGACGGTACGGTTTCAGGCGGGTCGGGGGGCGCCGGAGCAGGCGACCTTTGCCCAACTAACCTCCTGGACCGAACACACCGAGCCCGGCATCCAATATTTCTCGGGAACGGCCACCTACGAAAACGCATTCAACCTGCCAACCCTCGCCAACGCGGGCCGTTACATACTGGATCTGGGCGAAGTAAAGAATCTGGCGGAGGTGATCGTGAACGGCAAAACCGTCGGGACGGCCTGGAAAAAACCATTCCGGCTCGACATCACGGACGCGCTGAAAACCGGCCGGAATACCGTACAGGTCAACGTCACGAATCTTTGGGTCAACCGCCTGATTGGCGATGCGCAACCCGGCGTTGCCAACAAGATTACCTTCACGACTATGCCGTTTTATCCCGCCAACGCACCGTTGTTGCCGTCGGGTTTGCTGGGCGCGGTGCAGGTGGTGTTGCGGAAGTAGAGACGCGATAAATGTAGAGACGCAATTTATTGCGTCTCTACCAAAACCGATCCGAAAACCTTGTGGGGCAAAAAAGGGACCGTTCGCTCCGACGCGATGCGGTTTTTGGGTAGATTTGTTTTGTGATGATTTACCTCGACAACAACGCTACGACCCGCATCGACCCGCGCGTTTTGGAAACGATGATGCCGTACCTGACGGACACGTACGCCAATGCCGCCAGCACGCACCTGTTTGGACTGGTGGCGCACGAAGCCGTCAAAACCGCCCGGCAACAGATTGCCGACCTGATCGGGAGCGAAACGCACGAGATCATTTTTACGTCCGGGGCCACCGAAGCCATTAATCTGGCGATCAAGGGCGTTGCCGAACAGTATCAATTAAAGGGTCGGCACATCATAACGGTGCAAACCGAGCACAAGGCGGTTTTGGATGTCTGCGAATACCTGGAAACCCGAGGCTTTGAGGTAACCTATCTGCCGGTGCAACCCGACGGCCTGCTCGACCTGGACACGTTGAAAACCGCTCTCCGGCCCGATACCATCCTGGTGTCGGTGATGCTGGTGAACAACGAAACCGGCGTTATTCAGCCCATTTCCGACATTGCCGAGTTGGCCCACGAAGCCGGGGCGCTGTTCATGACCGATGCCACCCAGGCCGTGGGTAAACTGCCGATTGCTGTGGATCACCTGGGACGGTCCGACGCTTCGGTTGACTTGCTGACGCTATCTGGACACAAACTTTACGGCCCGAAAGGCATTGGTGCGTTGTATGTGCGGCAACGACGGCCCCACAAAGTAAAAATTCCGGCCCTGTTGCACGGGGGTGGCCACGAACGCGGGTTGCGAAGCGGAACGCTCAATGTGCCCGGGATTGTGGGGTTGGGCAAGGCGTGTGAGCTGGCCCGGCATGGGATGGTGGTAGAGACGCAATTAATTGCGTCTCTACGGGACCACCTTGAAACCGCCCTCCTCGAAATCCCCGGCACCCGCGTCAACGGAAACCGGGAAAACCGGCTTTACAACACGACGAACATCCTGTTCGAACACTGCGACTCCGACGCGATGATTATGGGACTGGAAGGCATTGCCGTGTCGAACGGTTCGGCCTGTACGGCGGCTTCCATCGACCCGTCGCATGTTTTACTGGCGATGGGCCTCACCGAAACCGAAGCCTTTTCGTGCCTGCGCTTCAGCCTGGGGCGGTTTACGACCGAAGCGGAGATTGCAAAAACCGTGAAGGCGATGAAGGACGTGGTGGAGGGGCTGCGGGCGATGGTGGGGTAAGTCATGTTTTGTTTTCAATCAGAAAGTCATACGTATGCCGAAGGTTATTGAATACTTTGGACTTATTTTTTACTTCTATAGTAACGAGCATTTACCGGTTCACGTCCATGTGAGCCAGGCGGAATATGAGACTATTTTTGAACTTTTTTTCGAGGATGGTCAGTTAACAGATGTGCAAATCCGGAAGGCCGACGGTATTGAGATGCTGCCGGCAAAAGACCAGAAAGAAGCCTTGAAAGTAGTTGAAACCTATGCCGACGAAATTGCCCAGAAATGGCTTGAATTTTTTGTCTTGAAAAAGAAGCCTGCGCTTCGAAAAATCACTAAAAGGTTATGAGAACATTAGCCATAACGGAGGCAGCATACGAAGGAGAGTATCGGCTTCGGCTGCATTTTTCAGACGGAACCTGCCAGGTTGTTGACTTTGGCCCTTTTTTGCATACTCATCCACATCCTCAGCACAACAAGTATCGTCAATTAGCTAATTTTAAACGCTTTCGGATTGAACGGGGAAATGTTGTTTGGGGCCAGGATTGGGATTTAATTTTTCCGGTTTCGCAGTTGCATCAGGGGTATGTAGGGCCTGCGGTTTATTAATTTATCCCATCAGTCCGTGAGCTTTTTCCTGCCTGCGGTTCAGCCTGGGGCGGTTTACGACCGAAGTGGAGATTACCCAAACTGTGAAGGCAATGAGGGACGTGGTAGAGGGGCTGCGGGCGTGCTTACAGAATGGTAATTTTCAACGGAGTATGATGCTGGATAAGCTGATAATCAGACCGGTTGAAGGTTATCAGTTCGTCGCAAAACTCTTCGGCAATGGCGGTATGCAGGCAGTCGCTGGTATGATGAAAGCCAACTTGATAGGCAATAGCGGTTGCTCGCCTGAAATGATTTAGTGTAACGGCAACGGGCTCGGAAATGGACAAATCGGATAAGCTTTCCCTAATCGCATCGCAACTTAACCGACACTTAGCCAGCACGAAGGCTAGTTCGTTGAGCGAGTGAGTCGAAATGAAAAACTAGCCCTTACTAGCTGCCTGTTCGATGAGTCGCCTGGCCGTTTCATGTTTGGCGTTATCCTGCTCAACATAAAAGTTAACCAGAAGATCCGTGTCAAAATAAATCATTAGTGGTTGCCCTCCCAATACATTTCGTCGATCAGCTTGTTGATGTCGATCTCAGGAGAAATCTTTTTCGGCGGATATTTTTTTTGGGTTTCCAGCATACGCTTCACCATATTCTGCTGATCAACAACTCGCTGATTCTCAGCCGATAGCGGCTTTCCCGATCCGCTAACCGTGATTGTAAGCGTTCCCTGCTCATCAAACAGCCGTTTCAACTGCTCCAGCCATTCGGGTGTCAACTGTTCCTGTTTCAGTACAAACGTCGCTTCCATAGCGCTGCGGGGTAAGTAGTCTGCTAAGATAACGGAATCGCACCGGTTTTGTGCGATAATCATCAAAATTAGCGGCTCCCTCGCACGTCCTGCTGGCGATGGGTCTCAGCTAAACCGAAGCCTTCTCGTGCCTGCGGTTTAGCCTGGGGCGGTTTACAACCGAAGCGGAGATTGCCCAAACCGTCAAGGCGATGAAGGAAGTCGTAGAAGGACTGCGGGCGATAGCAGGATAAAGACCCTGCAAATTTAAAGTGCGACTTTAAATTTGCAGGGTTAAAGGTATTGGTGATTTACTCTTGGAAATCGCTGGTCAAATTCGGCAAACTCGTCTTCAAGGTGCTGTTGCTCGTGAGCATCCAACTTACTTTATCTTTGCCGAATCGCTATTTGCCTCCCAGCCTCTTTACCTCACTTACAAAGTTTTCCCAATCTTCCAGTAAATCTGTAATCGCATCAGTAGTTCTATCCCAGGTATAGAGCGACCAGAAGCTTTCATAGCCAATCTGGGCAGCGGCTTCGCGTATCGTCGCTACTTTATCCGGTGGGCAGCACTCCGAGAAAAGCCATACCTTGGAAACGTACTTTTTTAAGTCTTCGCAGTACTCTTTCTCGATATGACTTTTTTCCAGGTATGATTTACAACTAATTACAGCAATCGTGTCCTCCTGTTCGATAAATTTAAAATCCATTACCGGGTGGATACCCCCATCGCCGTTCCAGCGCATAATGTGCCCTTCCCTGTGGATAATGATGTCGCACTCGCGGGAACAGAAGACTCCGTTTTCGTCGATGATATGCCCCCAGCTTGCTGTCAAGCCGGTTCCCTGTAAGAACTCACGGATTGTATAGATCAGCAATGCCGAAAAACGTAACCCACGTACAAAAGGGAGGATATTACCTTTGTTTTTACCCGGCTGGCTTTCAAGCATCCGGATGAACTTATCAAGACGATATTCCTGTAGCCCCGCTTTAATGGTTTGAAATTTCTGCCGTATCAAAACTTTCTTGTGTCCGTCTTCCATTACTGCAATAAGGCGTAGGTAAAATCTCGGAGTGTTTTGTGCTGACGGCGGGCCGCCTGACGCAAAGCCTGTTCGCCTTTAGGGGTTAGCTTCATCGAACCAACGCCATCCTCCAGAACGACATCTACAATTTCCGAAGGGCCGGTTATTTTAGATAACTCGGTACGTAGCTCGTTAATATCCCGCTGCAACGACTCGGCCGGAAACTGAACGACGGAGACCTTGATATTTTTCGAGTCTTGCAGCTTCCTAATCAGGGTTTCAATAGGCTCATTAGGTAGCTGTTTTCGCAACGGATTTAGCAACCGAAGGTCCGCGTAAGCTAACTGGCCTTCCTTAATCTGATCGACGATAACATCTTGATCGGCGTTGGAAAACTTAGCCAGATTATGCACTACCGAAACGCTGTCAATCGCTCGATTCTTTACTAATGTCTGCGCCTTTGGCGAAAGCTTGTGCACCCGCAGGAACTGATTCAACATGCTGGTTGAGAGACTTAACAAAGCAGCCGCAGCCGACAGACTTCCCAGGTGATTGCTCAGCCAATCGATGTCTTCGGCAATCTCGAAAATAGATAGGGCGCGTTTGGGCCTGCGTGTATTGGCAAGCAGCCTTCCGATTACTTCAGTCTCCGTTTTCATGCCGATTGATTCGTTAAGAAGTCGCTACTGATGAAGTCATTGGTTATCAACCACTCTGTCAGCGCATCCATGATGATCTCTTCAGAGTCTTTTGTTAAGGCCTCTGAAGCCTTTTGTAGAGCTTTCTTAATCCGAGGGTGTAAGTTTAAAATAATTGTAGGTTCCAAAACAGGAGCGAGCGCGTAGTTGACAATCTCTTCGGCCGTGGCTGCTGGATTAGACTTTCCGTAATCGGCCGCTCTCCGTATGTCGTGTTTGGTCATGGTGACCATTTGATCAACAATGGCATCGGCTTTATTGCCATCACCCTGAGCGGCTTCGATGGCTCGTTTGGCATCCAGCATCGACAATTTCCCGTCGTTAATCATCGACAGGATTTTTGGTGTGGCCGTGGCCTCCACGTTGATGTACCGACGAATGGCCGTAATGCTCAGCCCTAGTTTATCTTTTACCTTATACTCGTCTTTTCCAAACTCGTTGTACAAGCTGGTAACGACGCGCATAATGTCGGCTTCGTTCAAATCCTGACGCAGCAGGTTTTCGGATAACGACAGAATAATGGCATCGGTATTGGAGATGGTATCGGTAAACGTAGCTTTGATAGTCGGCCACCCCAGACGTTGATGCGCCAGAAAGCGACGCTGACCCACCACCACATCATAGGGTTTGTTGCCTTCCGGCCCCCGCAGCAGAATGGGCTGCATCAGGCCATTTACGCGTATGCTTTCGGCCAGTTCGTCCAAAGCCGCCTGCGAATTAGCCGACTGAAGGTCACTGCGGACGTTGATTCCCTGAAGGCGAATATCCGAAAGCGGAACTTCTTGTACCTGACTTGTTTGCATAATGGTATGTGTTGTACTCTGTATGAACACTATGCTTAGCTATCAGCAAGATAACGAAAAGTTGGGGTGGTTGGGTTTTACTGAAACTATACTGGCATATTTAGTGCAGCCAGTATATCGATTAACAATATCTTCTTTGTTCCACTTGTTTTTCGGTAACGGTCAACATCTGTGAATGGAAAATACTTAATAGGGCTGAGGAACTCCCTATAAATTTCTACATTAAAACGACGTTCATCATCTGGAATACGTATTATCAAACGTTTTAATAAATTAAGCATAGTTTCGTATCCCACCGTAGTATTTAGTATATTATCAATCTTATCATTATTCCATAAAACCTCTCCATTAGTTGTTTGAAAAGTTTCTTCTACGGCCTTGAAAAACGCATACATTATTTGTGTAATATCCGTATCTCGGTTTGTTGCATAATACTTTCTAAAACACAACTCAGGAATAACACCTGACAGCAAATCACTCCGTTTTAAAAACCTCTCTCGTTCTGCTATTCTATCTGAAGGAGATATACAGCGAATTATAGACTTAACTAAAGTGGCCTGAGTTAATACAGGTGTTTCTCCACGTTGGTATTTATATCCGACCAGCTTTATTTTACCATAAAAAGGTGATTTCTTGAAACTGTTTAATGCCAAAGCCACTTCTAATGCGGTCTTTTGAGGAGATTCTGTGTCTGTTAAACCAAAAAGACTATATACGAGACTTTCAGAAACTTTGGTTTGCGTACGGTTGATAGAAGCAAAGATGGCGGCTTGATACTGAATTACTGGATCGATGAAAAAAGTTACCGCTACTTGAAACCGACGTAGTGCTTCTAACTTCTCTTGCAGTTGAATACGGTCTTTTTCTTTAAAGAAAATATCTTGGTGGTTTAAATCATTTAGAAGCTTTTCTTTGCTTGCTTCGATTCCACGGAGTCTATGCTGTCCATCGATTATAGTGATAAAAACATCACCATTTTTATTCAATTCTTTTTCAACTTTATCAGATAAGATTATTTCTACTCCGCCATCTTCATCTTCCTTAAAATCTTCAATAACAAAAGATGGTAGCGCTAACACAATATTTGTCGGAAACATTGCGTATGGGTCAGAAAGCAGAAAATTTACGATAGAATTTACTTTGGCGGGATCTGGCTTTCGCTGTACTTGGTCATTATATATGGGCAAATTGTTTTCATCAAAGCCATATATCATCCGCTCAGTGTATTTAGTGTACCGTAGTAGTCCATCAACCGAAACAACAGAAATTAGAAATTCCTGCTGATTTTGCACTACTCTTTTTGCCCGAATAATATTTGGACGAATCTCAGTTTGGTTCTCCATATCTTTCAGCCAAAACGTTATTGTGTTGCTCTGTTTTCTTAGTCAACTGTTCATTAGCATTAGGTACCACTTTCGTGGTCTGCAGCACAAACATTTTCCTACCAATAACTACACAGTAAATAGCAAGCAAGAAGGAAAGAGCTATTGAGATTAAATGGTGAACTGGTTGGAACCTATCTGTTAGAATAGATAATGACTGTAATAAAAAGAGACCCGAGGTTAAGAAAATTAACAAAGTGGCGACAGCCATAATACGCTTTCTAATATTGAATATTTCGTCTTCTTCATTTGATTCATTCATTTTAAGCTTCTCTACTAAATACGGAACACTTGAAGTAACGATTCCGAAAGCAATAATTGGCAATGATCCATTATTGAGAATTTTGCCTAATTGCTGTATAATATCGCCACTGTAATCAATAAAGAAGGTATTTACAAAGGCAGCTAACAGAAAAGTAATTATAGGAAGTAATGCTGTAAGAACCGTCCAAGTCCACAGTTCATCAGAGTTTTCCTTACATAACCCTTCTATACGCTTCTCTTGTGAGTCAGTAAATTGGCATACCCAGCTAACTGGTAGTAACAGAATTGATTTAACAATTTCATAAATCCATCTGAATAATTCAGACAACATATCTATTAAGGATTGACCCATAAACATTGTATTTTTTTATAAATGTTCTATCCTTTCCAATACTGCTTAACTTCAAACAACTCTCCTTTTTTAAACTCGCGGTCTTTCAAATTGCTAACCGCCTGCCCTTTCTGAATTCGCTCCATACTTCGGCCGAGAAGTTGCGTATCGCGGTCGGAGAGACCGAGGAAACGGGCCATTTGCTTCGGGTTTTTGTCTTTGATGTCGAGCAGGAAAGCGTTTTCGCACATACTCGAAAAGTCAAAACCGGGTTGGTTAAACTCCTCGATGCCCTGGGATAATAGCACGACAATGACACCTTTCGACCGAATCTCCCGCAAAAACTTTTCCAAAAGATCCTGCGCCTTTTTCTCTTTGAATAAGACGTGGGCTTCGTCGATAAGTAACACGTACCGGATTGCCTGGTATTGGCCCGCAACGGGGGCGTTCTCCATGTTCATGAACGTGTTGTAGATGTAGTTGATCGTCAGGAACGTAGCCGTAAAGCGGATGGTTCGGTCGAGGTCGCCCGAGAGGCTGAAATAGTAGTTGCGGTTGACGAAGCTCTCTTTGGGGTCAGTCGTTGGCGCAAACAATTCATACTCGCTCAGGCTTTGGATGATCTGCGTCAGCGAGTCGGCTTTACCGCCCGTCACCTCAAACAAACAGTCGGCCACGTCGCGCAGCGTGGGGTATTCGCCCCCGCGTTTGCGGGAAAACGCTTCTTTCGTGGCTTCTTTCAGCGTTTGGGCCTGCGCCGGGCCGATGCGCGGGGCGTAGGTAGCAATGATGTCCACAAACTTGCTGATGCCCATCAACCGGTTTTTCTCATTCACGTTATCAATAAACGTCAGCGGGTTGAGCGGGAAGGGCGTTTGGGGCGCGTCCACGAGTGTGGTGTTGGTCTGCTCAAAAAACGGCTTCAATTGCCGCTGATCGTCCTGCTTCAGTCCCTTGAAGTCTAGGTAAACAAAGTTGACGTTGCCGCCCGAAACATCCGAAAATTGCCGGAGCAGTTCGAGAGCAAACTGCGTCTTGCCCGTTCCGGAATTACCGGCCACGGCGACGTGGGCGTTGTTGCGGAGTTCTTTGTCGTTGAACGTTGCCCGTACCGGTGACCCATCGATGAGCGATTTACCCACTTCAATTGTCAGCGGCCCGTCGAAATAGCCTTTTTGCACGCGTTGATTGTAATTGCTCACCGTGCCCGGAATACCGCCAAAACCGTCGAGCGCGCTAATGCCCTGTTCAATGTTTTGCACCAAAAAATCCGTGAAAGTATGACTCGGGTTTTCCTCAAAGAGGTTACTTAACTGGTTTAGTCCATCATCAATATGCATTTTGACGTACTTACCGATGTCGGGGTCGGTTTTATACAGATTGTAGTGCTGGCAAATGAGCGCGATGTAGAAGCTGCGGTATTTTTCGCTCAGGACAGTAATGTCTTTGTAATCTTTGCCACGTGTGTCGGCCAAATCGGACAATGACAGCCGCACGTTTCGCGAGAGCGAATAGCCGAGGGCCATCCGCATCAGGATGTTTTTAGAAGCCAGGTTAAAGCGGTTCGACAAACGAAGCAGTATGGCTTCGGCGGCTTCGGAAGTCCGAATATTAATGAGCATGGGGTGGGTTAGTTGTAAAGGGTATTGTAGGCTTCAAACAATTTGCCGGGTTCAACCGGCTGGAACTCCGATTTGTCAGCATGGAGGTTATGAATCAGGTACGTACGCGCCACGTGCGGACGCAGCAACTGATACTCGCGCTGGGTCAGTTCCTTGTTGATCAGCGGGAACAGAATGACCTGTTTGGAAATAGTTGGGTAAAAATCCTTGACGATGTTGAGAGCGTGTTCTTCATCGAACTTCTGCATGGGCGAGTCGATAAAAACCGGAAACTCGATGTCGGATTCTTCAACCAGTCCCCGTAGCAGGGCCGTAGCGTACATCTGTTGCTCGCCTTTCGAGAGGGAGTCTTTGCGGATAATGTCGCCCCGGCCGTTGAGCAGGTCAATTTCAATGCTCTCGAAACCGATGCGCACTTCGACCTGATCGATAAATTGCCGTTTGTGCATGAGCATTTTTAGCCCATCGCGGATTTGCTGTTCCAACGATTTCTTTTTACGGGCGTGGAAATGGGCAATAAACTCGTTGAGTCGCTGAATGATCCGTTCAACCCGCTCGTCTTTTTCCTTCAGACTATCGATCACCGTCAGTTGGTCGCGGAGTTCACTAAGCCGACGTTCATTGACCAAAATCTCGGACCGACAAACGTCAATTTTGCCCGACAGCCGGATTAACTCGTTGTCGATCTCGTCAATTTTACGGTCAATATCCTGTTTGTGGTTGCGGTCGGCCTGAATGATGGGGCCGTCGGCGTTGGCTTCGGCCAGCCGGATGCGGTTACGGATTTGGCGCAGTTCCAGTGTCGTACGCTCGTAGTCGCGGGTCGTGCTCTTGAAGGTTTCACGAAACGAGTGCCGTAAATTGTTCAGCAACGTTACAACTTCGTTTTGCTCCGTAGCCGAAAAATCGTGTAAGATTTTGAAGCCGCTAGTGCTGTTGGCAACTTCATTTTTGATAAGGCTCCAAACTGATAAGTCGCTGGATTTCTTCAGCAATCTGTTTTGCTTTTTCTACAGAGCCAAGTTTTGATATGACGTTCGGGTACTCGTATAAACCGTCAATACCTTTTTTGCCACGCCAATTGTTGCCTGAAATGAGCAAGTCACCTTGCTCACTTATTTCGTACATCACATACGTATCACCATCTTGAGCAACAGCCACGTTGTTTTTCCAATTAAGCATATTTCTTACGGCTTAAACGTGTGTTTCCGGTGCCAGGCGAAATTATTGATTAGAGGGCGGTAACGTGGCTCGGTGGGTAGCAAAATCGGTCTGCCAGCTAATTGCTTAATTGAATATAAGCTATCTATACTCTCTGTAAAGCGTTCACTAACAATTACTTTAAAATTTTCGTCTACACCAATCATTCCTCTGTCAAACGCTCGGTGAAGATTCGGACACAAGACGATACCGTTGGTTATCGTATCATTGTAGCTTTTAGCAAAAGGGACGATATGACAGGCATCAATCATTGACACGTTAAATGTAGCATCAATCTTCAGCCCTGAGATACAACAACGATAACCGTAAAGCTTCGGCACCTCTTTCTTGAATGCCCCGCTCCTAATGATAATCTCTTGCTGAAACAATTCGCGTTGTACATCCGAGCCAGACATTTCTTCTTTTAGATTCTTAACGGACGCTATATACGTCTCAGGATCTTCATTGACAATCTGCCGACTGATTTCTTCAAAATGATTACCGGCGGTGTCCAGATTAACGTTTATATGTTCAGGAAAATACTTTTGCAAAACAGCATAGCGTAGAACTTGACGACTGTTTGTGTCATTTAGAATAACTGATAGCTCTACATCTATTTCAGCATGGTCAACAGCACTTGTGAGGTTTCGCAATGACCGCATAGAGCCCGCATTTTCAAGCCATAACTCGCAACCGGGATTAGGAATCAGCAGCCACCATAGAGGGATTTTACTTTCACTTTTTAAATGATAAAATGGCTGAGCGATTAATGGGTGATAGTTGCCGGTTTTAACTAACAAAGCCCAATTAGAGGTAAAAAGATCTATAAGCTCTGGTATCAAATAGATACGTTCGTCTGAAAATAACTTGCGCTCAAACCCTTGAATAATGCTGAGTACTAATATGGGCATATGCGGTGCAGCAAACCCATTTTTTTTAATGCTCGCTCTGTCTTGCTTTAGCGTTGTGAATGCTTCAATATAATATGCTAAATCTTTACGCTGCATGACTCAAAGCGGCTTCTTTCTCCGTGCGGATGTGACGGTCCAACAGGTTTTCGATTTCGTTTTGCAGGCCGCGTTTTTTCACCATGAGCGTTTTGGTTTTCAGCACCTTCAACGATTGTTGAATCAGGTCAAAGTCCTGAGGCTGGTCGGCACATACCTCCCGCAGCAATTCTTCTTCCTGCCGGAATTTTTCTTCGTGCTTTTGCATATCCAGTTGAACATTATAGACGGAATTATAAATATCGGCCACTTTCGCGTTAAAAATACTGTCGCGATACCACGTTACCTGAATGGCTACCAACTCCTGGTGCGAAATGAGTTGCATCGACTCCCCCTGCTCGGCCTGAATGTCGCGTTGGGCTTCCAGAAGCTGTCTCAGAAATTCGGCCCGAACCCACGGTTTATACGGCCCCCAAACGCCTTCTTTCTCGGTTCCGTCCCGACGACGCTTTTCGCGGTATTGTTCGGGGTTATCCCGGGTTTCCACAAAATAGTCGCGGAGCGCAACGAGCGGTTCCATCCAGTCTTCACCATTGCCAATCAGCCCCTCCATACTCTTGTCACGCTTGACCACCGTACAAACCCAGCAACCAAACCGGCTGTTGCCACAGGAAGGCGTGGTTTCGTCGATCACCAGCGGGCAGTCGCCGGAGTTGGCGTTGCGATAGAGCGTCATCAGTTCTTTGTGCGTACCGCCCCAGGGTGGCGATACCTGCATCAGGTACTGCCATAACTCATTCGTATCGACGTCTTTAATTGGTGCAAAGACATAGGCATTTGGAAGCAAATGCTTCCGTAACCGTTGCCCTTTCACCTCGTGCCGTTTGATAGAACGGGCGCGGTTGCCACTTTCGGCCGAGCGGGTTCCCAACAGAATAATGACCTCGCCGTCTTCGGCAATTTTACTTTTGATAAAGCGCGTCGTCGGGTCAATCTTCAACCGTTCCGTACACCAGCGAAACACGTTATTGGGTGCCGGATATCCCCGACCGATTAAATTTACCCAAAACGTATCCTCCAATCGCGGAGTCGTTTTTTGTACAAGTATAGGTAAATCCTGCTCAACGGCGGCTACCTTGATTGTATCCAGTGTCCGGTTGATGAAGTTAACAATATGCGGGTTTTCAACCAGAGTATCGTTACAGACCACCCAGATTTCGCGTCGGCGAAGTTCGCGGGGAATTTTAAGCAGAGCCTTCCAAACAAGTTGCAGCAGCATGGTAGAATCTTTGCCACCGCTGAAACCCAATATCCAGGGTCTATCTGAGTTTTCGTCGTGCAGGTACTGGTCCTGAATTTCGGCTTCAATAAAGGGGACTTTTATAGACATAGCGTGTGATTCAGGTAAGCGAAAGTATCATTTTTTTAGGATAAATAAATCCGCTCCGATTTTAGTATGAACAAATATCCGGATTTTTAAGTCGTTCCCGGTCTCGAATGTTAATTTTATCAACGAACGACTGCCCAGCCCTTATCAAACCGCTTCGGCTTTTCTTTTCTCCCGCGGGCGAATGGGCTATAAGACAGGCCCTTCCCGACTTTTTGTTATTCCAGTCGGGTATTGATGAATGGGTTCCCTCCTAACAAAAAACGCCCCGATTGGACCAATCGGGGCGTTCAGCTTTACTCGGCGACAAAACCGGTCACACCAGCGCCTTCCTTGCTTCGCGGTCGGGGTCGTTGACCAGCAGGGGGCTGTCGTCCAGCACCATCGTTTCGCCGTTCTGGACGGTATACGGTTTCCAGGTCGGTAAACCGCCCCCGTTGGGGTTGCCGGTTTTGGCAAAATTCAGGAACGACCGGGCCATCTTTTCCGACAACGCCCGGGGTCGTTTGCCCCCGCCCGTGTGCGTCAGCATCAGGTCGGTGTTGTAAAACCAGAAGCAAATGTCGTTGCAGTGGAACGCCCGCATCCGGCCGTCGAACAGGGGCGGCTGCCAGCCAAACCAGGCCACGTACACGGGCGCTTTCTGCTGTGACGCCTTCGCATTCGCGGCTGCTACGGCGTTCTTGCGGTTCGACACCACCAGCGACCAGATCTCGATCGGCCGGGCCTTCGGGAAGTTTTTGGCGTAGGCATCCACCACCTCCCCGGCTTTGTCGCCAAAGCGCGGTTTGACCCGTTCTTTCACCTCCGCCAGCGAAATGTTCTCCAGAGCCGCGTCGGTCCGGCTGGGGCTTTGCTCATGGAAGGTCGAGCAGATTAGCAGCGGAATGTCGGCCGAGAAATGGTTCGGATCGCTGAAAAATGCCCCGCCGTTCATCGTGACGCCATCGGCCACCGGCGAAAAACCGCCCCTCGGGAGGTTGAGCCGTTTGGCTTCATCGGCCATTTTGTCGACGGCCCGGTTGGCAATGTCGATGTATTGCCGCCACGGAATCTGCTGAAGTTTGTCGATTTCGCCCGGTTTCAGTCCCGCTTCCTCCATCACTTTCAGTCCCAGTTTTTCGGCATATTCCGGATTGACGCCCGACAGCGAACTGCCGCTCAGGGCCACCGCCTTGTGAAACAAGCCTTTGGCCGACGGCATGTTCATCAGCGTGGTCACTTTGGCCCCGCCCCCCGACTGCCCGATGATCGTGACGTTGTTGGGATCTCCGCCGAAGTTGGCAATGTTGTTTTTCACCCATTCGAGCGCGGCCACCATGTCCAGATTCCCGACGTTCCCGGAGGCCGGATGCCCCCCGGCGGCTTTCAGGTGCGTGTAGCCCAGCGCCCCCAGCCGATGGTTAATCGAACAGAACACGATGTTGCCCAGCCGGGCCAGGTTTTCGCCGTGGTAGCCATCCTGCTCGATGCCGTTGCCGTTGGTAAAACCGCCCCCGTGCAGCCAGACCACCACCGGCCGTTTCTGGGCATCCGGCGCGGGCGTCCAGACGTTCAGTTTCAGGCAGTCTTCCGACACATCGTCGTAGTTCCAGTGATCGACAAACGAGGCATAGACGTTAGAATACCGTTTTTCCATGATCTGCGGAGCCGAGTTGCCCCACCAGAGCGTCGGCCGCACGTCGGTCCAGGGCGTCGGTTTTTGCGGAGGCATAAACCGGTTTTTACCCGAGGTATCGGCCCCGTACGGAATGCCCAAAAACTGATGGATGCCCCGCAGCACAAAGCCCCGGACTTTGCCGTATTCCGTGTTGGCAATGGCGATGGTATCGCCCACAAACAGCACCTGATCGTCGCCCGCCGGTTTGGCGGTTTTGGGCGGGCGCACCGGAGCGGCCACCGCTTCCTGCGCCAGGCCCACACCGGCCACACTGACGCCCAGCGATTGCAAAAAATTACGTCTTGACGGTTTCATGATTCAAGGAGGGAGAAGGGGTAAGGAGTTAAGTAGTTGATAGTCTATCGTTTATAGTGAAAAAAAAGCACATCTGGCTTAGTCAGACACTTATCCCAGGCAACAATAGACTATAAACCAAAAACTCTAAACTTATTTTAACTGAGTACTCAGCCCGCGAACGGTTACGCCAGTTTTTGGCTGAAAAAGTCAATCGTGCGTTTCCAGGCTAGTTCGGCGGCTGCTTTGTCGTAGCGGGGCGTGGTATCGTTGTGAAAACCGTGGTTGGCATTCGGGTACATATACGCCTGATACACTTTGTTGTTCTTCTTCAGGGCGGCTTCGTAGGCGGGCCAGCCTTCGTTCACCCGGGTATCGAGTTCGCCGTAATGCAGCAGCAGCGGAGCGTTGATTTTGGGCACATCTTCGGCCGTCGGTTGGCCCCCGTAAAACGGCACCGCAGCCGCCAGACCGGGAATCCGAACTGCCATCATGTTGGAAATCCAGCCGCCAAAGCAAAACCCGACCACCCCGATTTTGCCGTTGCAGTTGTTGTTGGTTTTCAGAAAATCGTAGGCGGCAATAAAATCTTCGAGCATTTCGTCGCGATTCCGCTTGCTTTGCAGCGCCCGGCCCTCGTCGTCGTTGCCCGGATAACCGCCCAGGGGCGTCAGGGCATCCGGCGCAATCGACACAAAACCGGCCAGCGCGGCCCGGCGGCCCACGTCGGCGATGTACGGATTTAGGCCCCGGTTTTCGTGGACAACAATAATCCCGCCCAGCTTTTTCTTCGCGTCGGCGGGCATGGCCAACTGCGCCTTGATGCTACCGCCCCCTTTCGGTGACTGATACGTGACGGTTTCCGTTTTCAGGCGCGGGTCGTCGGCTTTCACCTGAATGTTGCCTTTGTAATCGGGCATCAGAAAGCTCATCAACGACGCCACCGTCAGGCCGCCCACGGCATAGGTCGACAACTGCTGCGCAAACTCCCGCCGGTCGATGCGGTTGTGCGCATAATCGTCGTACAGGTCAAACACCTCCTGTTTGATGTTTTCTTTTTTGAGTTCACTCATGGTTAATGGGTTTGGTTTTTCTGGTTGAATTCCCTGTCAGCGATACCCCTGTCAGGGGTTTGGCGCTGACAGGGCTTCCGGTTTTACTCACTGCTTCGTGTAATACGGGTCGAGGAAGAGGTAACGCCCCCGGTTTTTCTCGGTTTCCAGCCGGGTGTTCACATCAATCTGCATGAACGAAACCGCCTGGCCGCTGGGGTCGACAGCGGGCCAGTTGGGTAAGCCATTGCCGTTCGGATTGCCGGTTTTGATGAAGTTCGCGAAAAACTGCTGCATCACCTCGGAAACTTTGTAGTCGTCGGGCGTCCAGGCAAACACCTTGTTTTTCGGCAAATTGCCCATCGCGTACTCGATTTCGGCCGAGTGAACCGCACCCCGGGCGGGTGGCACTTTCACGGCGTTCGGGTCCGTCGACTTCACAACGCCACCGGCCAGACCGGGCGTGGCATTGCCCATTTCGGGCACCATCGGCGGACGCGGCCGGGAGTAATAGTAGCGGTACACCGGTTTGCCGCCGGTTTTGCTCTGCACGTCGGCCCATTTCCAGGTACTGTAGCCCAAAAACCGGTCGCCCGCCAGCGCCGTGGACGCTTCCAGCACTTCCTCTTCGTTCGTAGCCGGATACAGTTTCAGGACTTCCTCGGCGCGGTCACCGTAGAGTTTTCTCACGGCATTGGCGTAATTTTCGGGCGTGGGTGCTTCCTTGCCCAGAATGGCCCGGCCGGTCATTTCCTCCGAATTCCAGCCGACGAGCAGCGGAACGTGAGCCTGTTCGCCCGCCGTAAAGATTTCCAACGGTGCTTTCGGGAAGAAATACCCGTCGACCGTCGCGCTGAACCGGGGCATTCCCGGTTTGCCGGTCGCTTCGAGCAGTTGTTGCGCGGGAATGGCCCGTAGGTCGGCCAATGAATTGGCTCCGACGGCTTTTGCAAAAGCCACCCCGGCCTCCTCACCTTTTGCCAGCGGAACCGGCGGCAGTCCGCCGAGCAGCGACCCACTTTCACCAATCGCGCCGTTGATCAGGCCTTTCGACAGGGGCGATGCCATCAGGCCGCTCACCGCAATCGAACCCGCTGACTCCC
Organism: Larkinella sp. VNQ87; assembly: GCF_049445795.1. Classification (NCBI taxonomy): domain Bacteria; kingdom Pseudomonadati; phylum Bacteroidota; class Cytophagia; order Cytophagales; family Spirosomataceae; genus Larkinella; species Larkinella sp. VNQ87. The sequence continues at coordinate 12,410 of NZ_JBMSDT010000013.1, read as the reverse complement.
CGGCAATCGTCACCCGGTTGGGGTCGCCCCCGAACGCGGCAATGTTCTGCTTCACCCAGCGCAGGGCCGCAGCCATGTCGTGGTACGCATAATTGCCCGACGCCTGGTGAGGAGATTCCTTCGTCAATTCGGGGTGCGCCATAAAACCGAATACGCCAAGCCGGTAATTGACCGTCAGCGCCACAATGCCTTTCGTCGCCATGCTTTCGCCGTCGTACCGGCCCTCCGAACCATCACCCGCGATAAAACCGCCCCCGTAGAAATACACCAGCACCGGCAGCTTTTCCTTCGCCGACTTGGCAGGCGTCCATACATTCAGGTAAAGGCAGTCTTCGCTCATGCCGTTGGAGCGGAAATTCATGTCGCCAAACACCGCGAGTTGCATGGCGCGGGGGCCAAACTGGTCGGCTTTCCGGACGCCCGTCCAGTTTTTGACCGGCTGCGGTTCTTTCCAGCGCAACTCGCCCACCGGCGGCTGACCAAACGGAATGCCTTTGAACGCGCGGATGCCGCTGGCTTCGGTAACACCTTCCAGCGTCCCGTTGGCAATTTTGACTTGTGGCGCTTTGCCCGACTGCGCTTCCGCAACCGACGCCAGGAGCGTACTACTCAAGGCCATCCAGGTTAACAGGGTTTTCATCATGGTTTATTTTGTGTAAAATGGCAAATTGACTATCCCGGCACGACCGTTTGCCAACTTTTTGGTCGTGGATGTCCAATTTTGCAACAAGATAAGACAATTTTCAATATGTACTTTCAACACAATCATAACCTTTGTCAGCACATATGGCTGCCTCCCTCCGCCTGCTCCTGACCACGCCATCCGACGACGACCGCCCGGTTTTCGTCTCTAGCCCGTTTTGCCAGTGGTATCCCGACGTCGAAGCCTTTCGAATGCAAAAAACCGGCCCCGGCCAGTATACACTGGCGCTTCCGGTCGACGGGGCGAGTCCGTCGACGCTGGAATACAAATACACGCGCGGTGGCTGGGATTCGGTGGAACTGAGCGATGCGGGGGAGAGCGTGCCGAACCGGCGCGTTGAGCCCGAAAGCAGAACCGTTCACGACGTGGTGCCGCACTGGCGCTGGCAGGGCCTGCCGTTCAACCCGGCTTTTCGGCCCCGCGTCGACCTGCTCAGCGATGCCTTTCCCATCCCGCAACTCGACACCACACGCCGGATTCAGGTGTTGTTGCCACACGATTACGATTCGACCAACACCCGCTACCCGGTTTTGTATTTGAACGATGGGCAAAATCTGTTCGGGGAAGGTTCGCCGTTCGGCAACTGGACCATCGACCAGAAACTGGCGGTTTTGGCCCACCGGCAGCACCATCAACTAATTATCGTTGCCATCGACCACGGCGAAACCGAACGCATTGCCGAATACCAGCCGTACCACACCCGCCTGGCCGAGGGCCGGGGCCGCGCGTACCTCGATTTTGTGGTTCAGACACTAAAACCGTACATCGACGCGACCTACCGCACCCAACCGGAGCGGGCGCAGACGGGCATGGGCGGCAGTTCGATGGGCGGGTTGATTAGCGTGTACGCCGGTTTGCTCCACCCGACGGTTTTCGGACGGCTGCTGATTTTCTCCCCGTCGCTCTGGACGACGCCGAAGGTGTACGGCGATGCGCTGCGGTTTTCGCATCGGGAAGCAATGAAGGTCTATTTGTACGGCGGGGAGCAGGAATCGAAATACATGGTGCCCGCCATCCAGCGGTTGCAAAAAGCGTTGTTGCAACGACCGGGCAGCGAAACCGTCGACATCCGGCTCGCGGTCGATCCACAGGGCGAACACAATGAGAGTCGTTGGGGCCGGGAATTTCCGCCAGCCGTCGAATGGTTGTTTTTTTAAGTCAACTCCGCCAACTTGGGGAGCCTGATGGCTCAACCGGCGGCTAGTCGGCTCCGATCACGTCGGGCGCTTCGACCGGAACCCGGCTCAGTTCATCGATGATTTGCCGAATCATTTCGTCGGTCATCGTGCCCACCTCGGACTTGGGAAAATACAGCGTCGTCAACTGGTCCGGCCCAATCTTGATGTCGAGCGAGAAGACCTGGCCGTAGTAGGAAAGATCGGCAAACAGAAACTCCTTGAAATAGAAAGACTGTTTGACTAGCCAGTTGATCTGGGGCAGCGTCAAATTCTCCCACACCAGGCGAACCGAATGGTCGAGCAGGCGGTATTTTTCGGGTTGGGGTAGCGGTTGGTACGTCATCGTATTACATTTCGGCCCGTAAAGTTCCGAAAACAAGCCGCTTGTGGCTAGTTAAATTTTAGTTTTGTTACTTGTTTTCCAACCGGGAAAGCGAAAGTAGCTGATTCACAACGGCCAACAAAAATCGCGTACGAGAACCGCGAAATACGTCGTAAGCATTTCAATTTGATCGTATTTTTAACGATGCAAATTCAACTCACCGCCGGACAAAAGCCAGCCGGTCAAACGCTGATCATTCCGGTTGCGCAAACCGACGAACTTGCCAACGTCCTCGACGCCCTGGCGAGTCGGCTGAACCTGCCCGCTTCGGCCTTGCAACACGATTTTAAAGCCGATTTCAAGGAAGCCTTGCCGGTTTACCAGCCCGATGGCCGAAAGATTTACCTGCTCGGTTTGGGCAAAGAGCCCAGCGCGATGATCTGGCTGCGGGCGTTTCGTGACCTGTTTTTCCGGCAAAAAAACCGGCTGACCGAAACCGTGTCCGTCGACCTGAGCGATTTTGATGCGGAGTTCATCGAATCGGTCGTGCTGGGCATCCGCTGGGGCGGCTACGACCTCAAACTGCACGTGACCGACAAACCGCAGCCGGGTGAGTTCTACGGCGACGAAGGCCACTTGGAGATCGTCATTGCGGAAAACCAGCAGGAAACCGCTCAGCCCATTCTCGCCCGTGCCGACGCCCTGGCGACCACGCACCGCCAGATGCTGGACCTAATGAATTCGCCCTCGAATTACAAAACCCCGCAAACGCTGGCCGACTGGGCCGTGGCTTCGGGTCAGCAATATGGGTATTCGGTGACGGTTTTCGATCAGGCCGGGATTGAGCGGCAGGGCCTTCAGGCACTCCTGAGCGTCAATCAGGGCAGCGCTCATCCGCCGGTTTTCATCATTGCCGAATACAAACCGGAAGGCCAGCCAGCTACCAAAAAAGTTGGTTTGGTCGGCAAAGGCATTACGTTCGACACGGGCGGGATTTCGATCAAACCGTCGGCCAGTATGCACCTGATGAAGAGTGACATGGGCGGGGCCGCTGCGGTGCTCGGTACGCTCGAAATTGCCGCCAAACTGAAGCTGCCGGTGCACCTGATCGGCATTGTACCCTCGACGGAAAACATGGTCGACGGCAACGCCACCAAACCGGGCGACGTGATTGGCTCGTACCTCGGCAAAACCATCGAAGTGATCGACACCGACGCGGAAGGCCGCATCATTCTGGCTGATGGGCTGGGCTACATGGTCCGCAATTTTAAACCAGATGTGCTGATCGACCTCGCGACGCTGACGGGCAGCGTTATTGCCACGCTCGGCTACCATGCCGCCGGGTTGTTCAGCAACAACGACGATCTGACGGCCCAACTTCTGCGATCGGCTAAACAAACCGGCGAACAGCTCTGGCCGTTGCCGCTCTGGGATGTGTACAAGGAAGACATTCAGTCGGATGTGGCCGATCTGAAAAATTTCAGCGGAAAACCGATGGCGGGTGCTATCAGCGCGGCCAAGTTTCTGGAAGTGTTCACCGAATCGCACCCGGCCTGGGCCCACCTGGACATTGCTGGTACGGCCTTCGCCGACACCGAATTCGGGACACAAAAGAACGCCACCGGTTTTGGAATTCGGTTATTACTTGATTTTTTGCGAAATCTGTGATGGATGGGAACGCGGATTGGACGGATTTAACAGATAAAAACGGATAAATCAGTTTAAATCCGTTCAATCCGTTGGATCAGTGTTCCCATCAAAAATTAATCCTCCAATCGATATGACTCAGCCGTTGTCCTTTCTTTGCATTTCGACGTATTTTAAGGGAGAAGCTTTTCTGAAAGCCTGCAAGGAAGCGGGCAATACCGTGTATCTGCTCACCTACGAGAAGCTGGCCGACCAGCCCTGGCCCCGCGATGCCGTTGATGAATTCTTTTACCTGCCCTCGCAGGACAACTCGTCACAGAATCTGGATGTGATGATCACTGGGTTGGCCCACACGATGCGTTCCTGCCGGATCGACCGGGTGGTGGCGCTGGATGATTTCGACGTCGAAAAAGCCGCCCTCGTGCGCGAGACGTTCCGGATTCCGGGCATGGGGCAGACCACAGCCCGGTTTTTCCGCGACAAGCTGGCGATGCGGATGCGGGCGGCCGCCGAAGGCATCCGGGTTCCGGCCTTCAGCAGCTTGTTTCACGACGAAACCATTACGGAATTTCTGCGCAGCACGGAAGCGCCCTGGCTCATCAAACCGCGTTCGGAAGCCTCGGCGACCGGCATCAAGAAAGTTCATTCGCTGGACGAAGCCTGGCAGGTGATTCATTCGCTGGGCGACCACCGGCACCAGTTTCTGATCGAGCAGTTCCGGCCGGGCCGGGTTTTCCACGTCGATTCGCTGTCGCTGAACGGCCAGGTGCTGTTTACCCGGGCCAGTCAGTACCTGGCGACGCCGATGGAAGTGGCCCACGGCGGGGGCGTGTTCCGGACGGCCATTCTGCCGTTCGATTCCGACGAAGCGCGGAGTTTGTACGCGCTGAATGAAGCGGTTTTACGGGCGTTCCGGATGCAGTCCAGCGCGTCGCATTCCGAGTACATCCGGGGCGACCACGACGGCGAATATTATTTTCTGGAAACCTCTTCGCGCGTGGGCGGGGCCAACATCGCCGAACTGGTCGAAGCCTCGTCAGGCATCAACCTCTGGCGCGAATGGGCCCAGCTCGAAACCTCCCTGGCCCGCGACGAAGCGTATGAATTGCCGGACGTGCAGAACCACTATGCCGGATTGATCATCTCGCTCGCCCGCCAGCAATGGCCGAACACCGACGGTTTTTCGGACGCCGAAATCGTCTGGCGCATCAACAAGGAATACCACGTCGGTTTTCTCGTCAAATCACCTGCAAGGGAGCGGGTTTTGCACCTCCTGGACGACTACATGGAGCGGATTTACCGGGACTACCACGCATCGGCCCCGGTTCCGGACAAACCGACGAATTAACCATGCCCCAAAAAGGTGATGCTAAGAATTTTGCTGGATGAACATGGAGGTTGCACGAATGATCTGTTCATCAAAATTGATGGAACCATATCGCACGTATTTATAGCGGATACAACCTGGCTGGGTGATTTCTTCAAAATAGAAGACGAAAATACCGAAAAGAAAACCGAGGTAGCTTTATTAATTCATCTCTGGAAAAATATGCTGCTTTCCGATCAGCCTACGTGCTATTTGCCTTTTGATTTAGCCGATCAGGGCGGGTCTGCGTTACGAATTACCAAAGGGAAAAAACTATACCAGATCAATCCAGTCTGGACAAATGATCTTACGGACGGTACTTCGGAAACGTATTTCCTGAAACACCAGATCGATGTGGTTTGGAAAGTTCACTCTGAGCGGGAATGGCAACTGGCACCGGCTTCCATCCTAACGGGGTTAAACTGGAGTCTGGCTCGTTTAGACCTTCCTTCGATTCCGTTGAAGTACGAGTAATAACTACCCCTCCTGAAACTTATGCATTTCAATGCCAATGCTTTCCATCAACTGGCTGGCGTTGAAGCTGCGGCAAACGCCCTGGCGCAGTTGGTAATCGAAGTGTAATTGGCCCTCAATCACGTCCGAATTGAAGCTGTAGTTGTGCACAAAGGGATGCGATGCGGCCAGTTCGCCCAGTTCCACGTCGTGGGTCGAGACAAAACCGGAAGCCGTCGTTTCGTGCAGTTGCAGAATCAGTGCCCGTGCCCCCCGATGCCGGTCGGCGGAGTTGGTGCCTTTCAGAATTTCGTCCAGAAAATACAAAACCGGCCAGTTGCTGATTTGCCGCGTGCGGTCGATCAGCGTTTTCAGGCGTTTCAATTCCGCGTAAAACGAGGAGGTGTTTTCTTCCAGCGAATCCTGCGTCCGCATGCTCGTGAACACCTGCACCGGCGAGCAGACAAACCGTTCGGCGGCCACCACCGACCCGGCCAGCGCCAGCACCAAGTTAGTGCCGATGGTCCGCAGAAACGTACTTTTGCCCGACATATTCGAACCGGTAATCAAAACCGTTTGGCCGTTCCCGTTGATCGTGAGCGAATTGGCCACGCTCCGGCCCGTCACCAGCATCGGATGCCGGGCCTGCCGGGCGTCAAGGTGCAGCGTTTCTTCCTGAAAATCCGGCACAGCGTAGTCGGGGTGCGCGTAGGCCAGACCGGCCAGGCTGTTGAGGGCTTCGGCTTCGGCCAGGGCGTCGAGCCAGTCGGCCAGATGCGGACCGTAGGTGTTCTTCCAGCGGTCGAGTGCCTGGAGGTAATGCACATCCCAGAGCGTCAGAATCCCGAACAGGAGAAAGAAATACGGATTTCGGCGAAAATTCAGGTTTTCGACTAAGCGGCCCAGCCTGCCAATCGCATCAGCCGCCGAGCGGTTTTCAAGTTTCGTTACGGTTTGAATCCGGTGCAGCAGGGCGGATTGAAAAACCGGATTTTCGAGGTGTTTGAGCAGATCCCGGTACGTCTTCAGGGCTTCGACCATCGCATACGTCTGTTCGCTGACGTTTTTGGCCCGCTCGGCCACGCGGCTCAGTACGAGCGCATGAACCAGCAGCGACACCGTCACGGACCAGCCCGGCAGCAGCCCGGCCAGCCAGAAACCGATCAGCCCCAGCGTCAGGGTCGGCAGCAGCCAGCGCAGGATCAGCAGATAGCCCGGCAGCGGTTCGGCCGGTTTGGTGGCCCAGCTTTTCAGTTCCTGCGGGGAATCGCCGACGGTCGGGTTCAGGTAGGCCAAAGCCGCCAGTTCCTGCCGCCAGTCGAGCAGCGGTTTTAACTCAGCCACGGCATCCTGCCGGAGCAGCACCTGGCTGAGGGGCACGGGCGAGAGCAGGTACGAGGCCAGTTTGCGGCTTCCCGCGTAGGTATGCGTCCGGTTCAGCAGCCGGAACAGCGAATGATTCCCAAAAACGTCGAGGTCGCCCGCGTAGGGATGGTTCGGGTCCGCGAAGTTCAGGCCGGTTTCGGGGCGGAGAAATTTACGGTCGAGCCGGTTGGTTTCGTCGCGGTTGATGAAGGCCAGCCAGCGGGCGCGGTCCCGTCGGCGCTGTACGGCCTGGTGGCGTTTCAGCAGCACCAGAAAACCGACCACCGCGAGCAAGCCCAGGCCAATGGCCCCGGCGGTTTGCCCCCGGTCGATCAGAAAATAAAGCCCAAAAACCGCCCCGACGAACCAGACGACCCGCAAAATTGCCAGGCGGTTGTAGCCCGCCCGGGCTTTCAGTTCTTCCTGCAAAAACCGGGTTTCGCGCTCCGAAAAAATCGTCTCCGGCATCAGTGCGCAACGTTTTTATTACAAAGCGAACAAACGCCCTGAATCAGCAGATTGGTTTCTTTGCGGCTGTACCCATCCGGCAGGCTGACAGCCGGAATCAGCGTATTTTCCAGGCAGGTGGTTTGGCCGCACTGCTGGCATTTGAAGTGAACGTGGTCGTGCTGGTGGTGATCCTGGGCGCAGGTTTCGCGGCATAGGGCGTACTTTAACCCGCCTTCGTCGTCGAGAACTTTGTGCAGAATGCCTTTATCGACAAACGTTTTGAGTGTCCGGTAAATGGTCACCCGATCGAAGTCGGCTTTCAGGCTTTCTTCGATATCGTGGTGCGCCAGGGCGTAATTGGCCGAGAAAAACGTATCCAGTACGCCTTCCCGACAACTTGTGTGCCGCAGATGGAAGTCATCCAGGGTCTGTTTAATGGCTGTTTTCATGGGCTCAAAAGCCGGTACGGCGTTTAATGATCCGTGGTTTCAAATTGCAATTTAACCAGATTCGCGTACAAACCGTCTTCCAGCAAACTTAGTTCGTCGTGCGTGCCGGTTTCGCTGATCTGGCCTTCGCGGATGACGTAAATCGTGTCGACTTTCCGGATGGTCGCCAGCCGGTGGGCAATGATGATGGTCGTACGGTTTTGCATCAACTCGTCCAGCGCCGACTGCACCAGCCGTTCCGACTCGGCATCGAGCGAACTGGTGGCTTCGTCCAGAATCAGGATGGCCGGGTCTTTCAGAATGGCGCGGGCAATGGCAATCCGCTGCCGCTGACCGCCCGAGAGCTTGACGCCCCGCTCGCCCACCACCGTCTGGAATTTCTCCGGGAACGATTCGATAAAGTCGAGCGCGTTGGCTTTCCGGGCGGCTTCCAGCACCTCGGCTTCGGTGGCACCCGGTTTTCCGTAGGCAATGTTTTCCAGAATCGTCCCGCCGAATAGGATCACTTCCTGCGGCACGACGGCAATGTTCTGGCGCAAATACCGGATGTCGATGTCCTGAATCGGGCGTCCGTCGACGGTAATCGAACCGCCCGTCGTGGCGTAATACCGCAGCAACAACTGCACAATGGTCGATTTTCCGGCCCCGCTCTGGCCGACGAGCGCAATTTTATGCCCCGCCGGAACCTGCAACGAGATGCCTTTCAGCACCTCCACATCGGGCCGCGAGGGATACGAGAACTGCACATTCTGGAACCGCACATCGCCCTGCAACGGCACCGTCAATGCCGTCGATTCGGTCATGGGCAAGTCCACTTCGGAGGGTTCTTCCAGAATGTCCAGAATCCGCTCCGAGGCTCCGATGGTCCGCTGAATCTGGGCGTACAGATCGCCCAAACCGCCCACGGCCCCGCCGATGTACATGGTATAAATTACGAACGTGACGAGTTGCGAAAAGCTCAGCTCGCCCGCCAGCATTAGCCGCGCGCCATACCAGACCACGCCGACAATGCCGCCAAACAGGGCAAACACAATGAACGAGACAAAACCGCCCCGGTAATTAGCGACGCGAAGGGCATTCATCACCACCTTATCGAGGGCCGTCGAATACCGCCGGACTTCGTAGGGTTCGTTCGTAAACGCCTTGACGACGCTCACCGATTGCAAGGTTTCTTCGACCACGACGTTGGCCTGGGCCAGTTCGTCCTGCGCTTTCCGCGACAGTTTCCGGATAAACCGCCCGAAGAAAATGGCTGCGATGACCACCACCGGCACCGTCGCCAGCATAAAACCGGTCAGTTTCAGAGAGGTAAACGAAATCAGGGCAATCCCGGCAAAGAGCGTGATGATCTGGCGCAGAAACTCGGCCAGCGTCGTCGACAGCACGTCCTGCAACTGCGTCACGTCCGACGAAATGCGGCTCGTCAGTTCGCCTACGCGCCGTTGCTCAAAAAAGAAAACCGGCAGCGTGATGATTTTTTGGTAAACCGCCCGCCGAACGTCGGCCATCGACCGCTCGCTGACCTGCGCGAACAGATACACCCGCGCAAACGAAAAACCCGACTGAATCACCAGCAGGCCAAACAGCGCCAGCGTCAACTGGTTGAGCGAACCCGTCGACACCTTTTCTTCGACCACCTTCAGAATATCGCCCAGCAGTTTCGGGAACACCATCGTGGTGGCCGACGACAGCAGCAAAAACACCAGCCCGACGATGAAATACCAGCGGTAGGGCCGGATAAACCGGAACAGCCGCAGCGATTTTTGCAGCGCATCCCGGGTCACTTTTACTTTTTTATCTTCTTCGTTTTCGTCCGAACTTCGTCCTCGCTTTGCCATTCTTTTTTCAGTAGGGTCGGCCAACCGCTTCGTTTATTGTATCAGTCTTCGTCTTTTAATCCCTTGTAGCCCGACTGTTCGAAAATCTGCCGGGCGTTGGCGTTGTCCATCAGCGCCTTGATGCCGGGTTCTTTTTCGTCAAAATACTTCCCGACAATCCGCCAGCCGACCCAGCGTCCAAGCGCACCGGGGCTTTTGCTGCCGATTTCGGCCGTGAAAGGGCGTTCGCTGAGGTACCGGTTTTTGATGGCCGGGCTCACTTCGTACAACAATTTGGCATCGATAAAATACGCCCAGATGTCTTCCTGCACGTTGTAGGTCTGCGTCAATTGCTTTTCGGTGTATCCGATAACCAGGCTGTCGGGCGTTTGGGGCAGCATGGCTTTCGTGAACACGTAGCCTTTACCGTAATACACCATGTCGGCCAGCAACGTTTGGTCCTGTTCGTTCGTTTTGTTGAATCGTTCGGAAACCGCAAACAAAATCGTCGGAACGATGTATTCTTTCTGGTACCGGCGCAGCAGGTAGCCCGGCACGCCGATGGGGCGGTATTTGGCCGCTGGTCCCGCAAAATAATCCAATCCAATCACGATCAGGCTGTCGGTGATGACCAGGTCCGGCCCCATAAAGCCCGACACCATCGTGGCGACCTTCGGCGGTTTGAAGTCGGGGAAATTTTCGTGAATACGGTTGAAAGCTTCCGAGAGTTGATCCTGAACGTCGCCCATCGTGCCAAACTCGGCATTGACCTGCTTGTACAATACGTCAAGCTCCTTATCGTTAACTCGTTTGAGCAATTCATTCACCAACGCCGTATCCTGCCCGAAGCGGGTGGTCCCGAAATACGCCTGCGCAACCGCTTTGTGCTCGTCCAGCCACTGGCGGATCTGTTCCGGTTTTCGGGAGCCAAAAAGCTGCTGTTCCGGCCGTTCGATGGTTACCAGTTCCTCCGTTTTGGAACAGGCATTGAAAATGAGTATACTTACTAGACCAAAAACAACAGACCGGATTTTCATTCGTACTAATGAGCGTTCTCTTGGAAACATACAAATTTACGAAAAAGTTGGGTTTCTACCGGCTTTCTAAACCGGCAATCGCTGGTATCCTCCTGTTGGCGATCTCGCTGACGAACGCTCACGGCCAGGGCCGCGTCACGGTGCAGGAGCCCCGCAAATCGCAGCGAACAGCTGATGAAGACGACGGCTGGGGGCAGTCGCCCCCCCGCAACCGCACCCGCCGGACCAACGACGAGGAACGCACCAGCCGCGAAACCGAGCGGGTTTTTCGCCGGATTCAGGAACCGGACATCGACTACGCGCCCCCGCAGAAGCTGATCGAGATGAGCTTCCGGGTGGCTCCCTCCGTGACGTTTAACACGGCCGAAGGCTTCGGTTCGTACGCCGGTTTTCGGAAAAACGGGGCCGCCCTGCGCATGAGTATCGGCCCCAGCATCGATTATTTCTTTTTCAAAGACCGGTATTCATTCAGTTCGGGGATTTGGTACACCATTCACCGGTCGGGCTACCTGATTCCGGGGCAGTTTGGCCAGCCCGTCTGGGACCCCGGCGCTAAACTGCAACGCTCGGTGTATAACCTTCAGTATCTGCAACTTCCGGCTTCGGTCAAAATGTACGCCAACAACCTGTTCCCGAACGCCCGGTTTTACATCCAGACCGGCGGGCTGATCAACATCAAACTGGCCGAAAAACCGCTGGACTCCGACCATAATGGCCTGTTTCAGTACGCCGAAGACAACGGCACTTACAGCCGCCAGTATAGCCGGGGCAGCCTCAGTTTGCTGCTTGGCACAGGCATCCAATATCGTCTGAACCAGAGCCAGGCGCTGATCCTGGGCGTCAGCTACCAGCGTGGCCTGACCGACGTGGCCCGGGCGCGGGATCTGGTATCAAAAAACCACACGGTTTCGCTGGATTTGGGGCTGAAATTTTGACAGGCACTTACTCACCGGGACGCCGGAAGGGTGTGACTTTCCGGCCATTCGCGGAATCTTCGATTAGCTGGGCCAGGCGCTTCTGGCGGGTCGCTTCCTGTTTGGCGTTCAACAGCCAGTACACCACCGCTTTTCGGTATGAACCGGCCTGTTTCAGAAAGAATGCCCATGCTTTTTCGTTGGCTTTCAACCGGGCTTCCGAAACCGCATCCAGCTCTTTGGCCTCGTTCTCGTGCGAATACAGCCCGGCTCTTTTTAAATCCCGCTCCTCAAATACCTTCAGACCGGCCGGATGCACCAGCCCCTGTTCAGCGAGTTCGCCGATGCGTTTGATGTTGACGGCGCTCCAGATGCTTTTGGGTTTGCGGGGCGTAAACCGGATCTGGTAGCTGGTTTCGTCGATGGATTTCCGGATGCCATCAATCCAGCCAAAACACAGGGCTTCATCGACCGACTGCGGCCAGGTCACACTCGGTTTGCCCGATCCGACTTTGTAGAAACCGACGTAGATTTCTTTCTCGGTTTCGTGGTTCTCCGCCAACCACTGGCGAAATTCGGCGGGCGTTGCAAAAAATGTCGGCATACCGTACCCACGGACCGCCGGGCGGCCCCGTTTAGTCCGTGTGAGTTAGAATGACCAATTTGAGAGAATAAACTCCAAAACACGGACTAAACGGGGCCGCCCGGC
>NZ_JBMSDT010000012.1:0-257163 GCF_049445795.1 Larkinella sp. VNQ87 | reverse complement strand
TTGGTTGGATGGTTACAAGACCTTGTTGAACCGTTTTGAAACCAAAGCCAGCAACTGGTTAGCCTTTCATTCCTTAGCGTTTTGTTGCGTGCTATTACAAAAACTAAAACTTTAGACAGCTTCGATAATTAAAATCGTGCTTTCCCCTGCATAGATAGATAAGCCGACGTTTGGCGCTTTGGTCAAGACTGCCGTAATTAGGTACTGATTTGTCGTCGGGTTGCCACCGATCGGCAAGCGTTTTGACCAGGCACCAGCAACAATGAAATCAAAATTCATTTCGATCAGTGAGAGCATTATCGAAAAGATTAAAACCGGCGAATTGCAGCCCGGCGACCAGATTCCTTCCGAAAATGAGTTGATCAAGCATTTCAACATCAGCAATACCACGGCGCGCAAAGCCCTGCTCGAAATCGAATCAAAAGGCTGGGCCAAGCGCATCAAAGGCAAGGGAACCTACGTCCTGAACCGCACCGAAGACCACCATTTAATCCGGACGCTGGGTTCCATTTACGCCACCCGACGCGGTTTTCATGATAGCCTGATTGCCGAAGGGTTTACGCCCAAAAATATTGTGCTGGAAAAAACAATTCTGGAAGACGGTATTTCGTCGGAAATAAACGGGCGGCATTTCATCATTGAGGGGCCAGTTATGAAGCTGCACCAACTCCGGTATGCCGATGAGTTATTGATCAAGGATGAGGTGAAATACATTTCGCTGAATCTGTGCCCGAAGATCAACAAAATGCCGACGGAAGTGTCGTATTTTAAAGTCTACGAAAACACCTACCACCTGAAAATCGATGAGGTGCAGCAAACGCTGAGCGTCACGATTATGCAACCAAATACGAATAATTTTGAGATTAGTAAACCCACACCGGCTTTTGTTTTAGACAGTGCCGTGATTTGTACGGGCGAGAAAGTGGTGGAAATTGAACGGTCGTATTACCACGGTGATAAATACAAATTCGCCGTCATTGCCAGCCCCGACCACGATTACCGGCCCGCCAACCCGATTACTTCGTAAACCATTTTAGTAACTCACCGACAATCAGTTTGTGGCCGGCCAGATTCGGGTGGTTGACGTGCGACATGTAGTCGGTTAATTGGCCCTGAGCGGCCACTTTTTTAAATTGGGCATACGAATCCACCAGTCCGATATGGTGCGTTTCGGCCAGTTTGATAATCTGATTCGTATGCTGTTCGAGCGGATTTCCGGCGGCTAAAATATCGACGCGCTGATCCGTGGAAGGCGTCAGCAAAATCACTTTTATATTTTTGGAAAGCGCCGACTGAATCATTTTCTCCCAGGCTTCTTTGGCTTTTTCCAGCCCCGCGCCCCGGTCGTTCAGGGCGTAGTCGATGAACAGCACATCCGGTTGATGAACGAGCGCATCCCGCTCAAACCGTTCCTGCCCCTTCAGGGAATTTTCCCCGCCGATGGCCGTCACAATCACGTTGATGACCGCGTACGGATACTGTTTTTTCAATTCGGCGAGCAGCAGGTTCGGGTACGATTCCAGGGTATGAACTTCGTGGTTGTGCCAATACCCGGCGGGGACCGAATGCCCGTGAAAAACCAGATTGATCGTGCGGTTTTTGGGCCATTGAACGTCCAGCTCTTTTTTCAGATCGGCCAGGTACGTCTTCGAATCGGCGATGGCGGGAATTTGGGCGTTGACCGTAAAGGCAACGCTTAGCCACAATAAAAAAAATAAACCGCTGATTTTCTTCATTTTACGGGTTGTTGTTTAATCGTCTGAATAATCACTGGCCCCAACAAACCCGACTCGATGAGCGGAACCTGTTTCCAGGGCGTCCCCCGGTAGCCAATCGAAATGTTGGTATTCGTGAATTTTTCGCCGGTCAGGGCGTCGCCCGTCAGCCGGTTCGACCAGGTGTTGGCGATCTCCACTTTCAACGTATTGTCACCGGTTTTTACAAAAGTAGTAATGTCGAACCGGTACGGTTCGGCCCAGGCAATGCCCAGGTGCTGGCCGTTCAGCCAGACGTCGGCAAGTTCCGAAATCTTTCCCAAATCCAGGAAAACCCGTTCGTTGCGCGAGGTATTGACTGGCGTCGAAAACCGGAACGTTTTTTCGTACGTGCCGATACCCGAAAAGTATTTAATACCGGGTTCGGTGGATTCGGTCCACGAAATGAGTTTTGGAAGTGTCACGGAAGCCGGGGCGCCCCAGTTTTTCGGAAAGGATAGTTGCCACGAACCGGTTAGCTCCTGCGTTGTGATCTCGCTCTTTATCCGCTCCGGCACGGCTTTATTCTTGCCTGATAATTCAACGAGTCCGGCCTGTAAAAACCGCAGACCGGTCGGAGTGTATTCAAATTGGGGCGGGGGCGTTGCAGACACAAAACCAGTATAACGGGCTGGCGAAACCGCTTTTTTGAAAACGACAAAATACGAACCGTATGGCGGCAGCGTGAGCGGCAGATTCAGTTGTTGGTTGGCCTGATTAAAAACGGAAACCGGCACGATTTCGCCCGTGACCGGGTTCCAGAGCTCCGGTGTTTTGCCCGGTTGCCGGAACGAAAACCGGCTTGAAATCCACTGATCGGTGGTGTTCCGAACGAGGTAATAATCCGCTCCCTGGTGCTGGTAATGAATAAAATCAAAAACGGTCGAAACCGGACCCGAATGGCTAAAATCTGGGCCAATATTTTGCTTATTTAGCAAAGCTACCGGCGATTCCGACGAGAAGTATTTTCCGCTGATCACGGCACCCTGTTTGGCTAAGTTTTTCAGTTTATCCAAAATAACGGGCGTAACATTTTCCATGTTTCCCAACGCCAGCACACGAAACGTCGCGCCGTTCGACAACGCCAGTTTTCCGTTTTTAACCGTCAGATCGTTCAGCAGGATTTCCGTATTGATGATCTCGTAATCGTAGCCCGGCCCGACCGCAAACCGCGTGTTTTTGGGCGGCACAAAATTCGGTACCTGATCGCCGTAATAATACAGCACATCGGCCACGAAACTCGTGTTTTGCAGGACGTGCGAGATCCGGCCCAGATACTCCGTAAACGGTTTTACTTTCGGCCACCACGTCCGTTTCGTGTTGAAATGCGTCCCGGCCCCGTACACGATGCCGGGAAAACCGGTGCCTTCGGGGTTGTGGCTGAACCCGTGAATCACCACGCGGTTCATGCCCTCGCAGAACGCCCGGTCAGCGATGGATTTGAGGTCGAACGGCCCTTCCTGCCAGTGGTGAAAACTCGTAAACGACTCTTCCTCAATCATTTTGCGTTTGTAGATGTGCGCAGCAGCCGCCACTTCCTTCACCAGCCACATGATGTCTACGCTGTCGGAGTCGTAATACTGATACCGGCTCCAGAATTCCCCGCGTGGTACGTCCAGCGAACCCAGCGCCTTCAGCGTTTCGACCGGCACGTTGTGCAGCGGAGGGCCGGGGCCGCCCGCTTCCGACGCCAGCAAAAGGCCGTATTGGTTCGCGATTTCCTTGCCCTTCCGGTAATGATTCTGGATCATCAGTTCCGACAAAGTACGTTTAAAATCCTGCTGAAACTGAGCGGTTTGCTCCGGATTCAGGACGGTTTTGTCGAATAGTACCGGCAGCAACTTGTCGATCGAATAGCCGTTTAGTTTCCGGAATTCGGCCGGTAAGGAAGGCGTCCAGACGAAACCGGTGGCTTCGTAACTGGCCAGATACAACGTTTTTAAAGCGGTTTTGGAAAAATCACCGACGAGTGGTTTCAGCCGGTCGATAAAATACTGAAAATGGGCGCGTGTGGCCGTCGAATCAAAATGATCGATAATCGGGCCGACCGAGTTGGGGCTGGGCAGTTTCAAGGGTTCGCCCGAATTCGAACAGACGTAGCGGTAAATGTCCCACTTTCCGGGCGGAGGAGTCCAGTTTAGCACTTCCTTTTCGGCGTCAAAATACCGGGAAACCGCCATAATTTTGGTGGTATCCAGAAACCCGGTCTGGTCCCGAACGGGCAGGGCGACAACGGCAATTTCCTGGTGAAAAACCGGTTTGCCGTCCGCGCCGAATTCGATCAGCAACGGCTTCCCTTTGGCATCGGTTTTGGCAATGTCCGGAAACGGCAACCGGATCGGTTTTGCCGTGGAACCATTCACGGTTGTTTTGGAAACATAGATCGACTTGGCCGCGTGCTGCGGTTTAACCCAACTGCCGCCCGCATTCCAGCTACTGGCCAGGTTCAGCCCGACTTCGAGGTGCAGCCGGGTCGCTTCGCGGAGGGCAATTTCGATGGCTTTCAACGATTCGGTCCCCATGAAGGGAGGCCCCGCTTTCACCATGCCATTGGGATTGTTGTAGGCCGGAACGCCGATTTCAAAAATATCGACACCGCCAAGGCCCGCCTTTTGCATGGCCCGCAATTCTTCCTTCAGCCGAACTGTATCGACGGAACCGTTCAGCCACCACCAATAGGTTTTTGGCCGGGCCGGGATCGGCGGATTTTTGAAACCGTCGCGAATAAACTGATCCGACGGTTGCTGAGCGGGCAGGTTTCCTGCAAGAACGCTCAGGAGAAAAAGGAGCAACAACGGTTTCATACAGCTATTTTGTGGATTTTTATGGCCGTTGGTCGGCTGTCAGGGCCGAACGGTTTTTACCGTCTGAATGGTTACCGGCCCCAGCAAACCCGACTCGATCAGCGGCAAGTCGCCCCACGGAACCAGGTTTTTGTTGGCCTTCGTAATGTTGGTTTTGGTGAATTTTTCGCCGGTGAGGGCATCGCCCGTGAGCCGGTTCGACCAGGTGTTGGCCACTTCGACTTTCAGCGTATTGTCACCGGTTTTTACCAGATCCGTGATGTCAAAACGGTACGGTGGAGTCCAGGCGATGCCCAGCGGCTGGTTGTTGAGCCAGACTTCAGCCACTTTCGACAGCTTGCCCAGATCGAGATAAATCCGTTGGTTGTCAGTCGTGCTGGAAACCGGTTTGTATTGAAAAGTTTTTTGGTAGGTGGCCGTTCCTGAGAAAAACCGGATGCCTTTCTGGTCGGATTCGGTCCAGGAAATCAGCTTCGGAAAGGTCACCGATTCGGGCGCGCCCCAGCCTTTCGGAAACGTCAACTGCCACGGGCCATCCAGCGGTACGGTGGGCAAATCCGTGTCGATCTGTTCGAAACCGCTCTCGTTTCGAACCTCAAAATTTCCGGCCTGAAAAAACGCTAACCCATTGGGGGTAAAGGCCAAAGCGGGTGGATTCGGGCCGTTCCCCACCAGTTCATTCGCGTGGGCGGGCGCGGTTTCTTTCGAGAAAACGACAAAATACGTACCGTACGGCGGTAACGAAACCGGCAACTGAATCCGACCATTCTCCTGTTTGTAAACGGTTATTGGGGCGGTTTCCCCCGAAACCGGGTCCCAGATTTCGGGCGTTTTGTCCTGCTGTCGGAACGAACAAGTTCGTGAAACCCACTGGTTCGTCGTGTTGCGGATCAGGTAAAAATCGACCTCACCGCTTCGGTAGTGAATGTGGTCCAGGGGCGTTTCGCGCTGATCGGCTTTCTGGTCGGTGTAACTGAAATCGGGCAACAGGTTCAGGGCTTGCAAGGCAGGCAACGCCGGTTTTTGATCCACCAGTTTAGCGCCCTGAGCGGCTAACTTTTCCAGTTTTTCCCGCACTTCCGGCGGGGTTCGCCCCTCAGTGCCAATGCTCAGGACTTTGTAGCGCCCGACGCCCGGCAGCACCCACTCGCCGTTTTCGACGGTCAGGTCGCGCAGCAAAACCTCCGTATTGACAACCTCATAATCGTACCCCGGCCCGACTGCAAACCGGGTGTTTTTGGGCGGAATCAGGTTCGGGACATTGTCGCCGTAATAATGCAGGACGTCGGCCACGAACTCGGTTTTTTGCAGGATGTACGAAATCCGGCCCAGGTAATCGTTGAACGGTTTGATTTTCGGCCACCAGGTGTTGCGGTCGTTGTAGTGCGTGCCGGCAAAGTAGGCAATACCCGGATGCCCCATTTCGGCCGGATTGTGCGGAAAACCGTGGATCACGAGCCGGTTCATGCCTTCGCAAAACGCCCGGTCGGCCAGCGGTTTGAGGTCGGAGGGTCCTTCCTGCCAGTCCCAGTAACTCGTAAACGACTCTTCCTCCACGATCCCGCGCTTGTAAATATGCGATGCTGCCGCAATTTCCTTTACCAGCCAGATCATATCCACCACGCTGTCCTTATCGTTTTCCAGGAAAAACGTGCGGTTGTACCAATACTCACCCCGGGGCACGTCCAGCGCCCCCAATGCTTTCAGTGTCTCGACCGGAATGTGGTGCAAATGCCCCGGTCCGCCCGATTCCGAGATGATCTGCAAACCGTGGGCGTTGCAGATTTCCTTCGATTTGCGGTAATGGTTGTTGATCATCAATTCCGACAAGGTTTTGTCGAAATCGAACTGAAAACGTTCCGCCAGGTTGGGCTGATACCAGTCTTTGTTGAAAACAGCGGGCAGAAATTTGTAGAGGTCATAGCCGTGCAGTTGGTGGAAAGCCGCCGGCAGCGTAGGCGTCCAGGTGAACTCCTTGGCTTCATAACTCGCTAGGTATAAGTTTTTTAACGCACTCTGGCTGAAATCGCCGATCAACGGTTTCAGCCGGTCGATGAAGTACATGACGTGCATCCGCGTGGCCGTCGAGTCGAAATGGTCGATGATGGGGCCAACGGAATTGGGTGTGGGCCGGATCAGTTGTTCGCCCGAATTGGAGCAGATGTAGCGGTAAATGTCCCACGCACCGGCGGGCGCTTTCCAGGTCAGGTGCTCGGTTTTGGGATCGAAAAAAGCCGTTACGTTGATGATTTTTGTCGTGTCCAATTGCGATTGTTGCCCAGCGGGCAACGCTAGAACGGCGATTTCTTCATAGTACGCCGGTTTGCCGTCGGTTCGGTACACAATGGGACGGAGCTGGCCGTTTTTGGCGGGCGTAATGGTGGGAAACGGTATTTTAACCGCTTGATCACCCCCTCCTTGGAGCGTTGTTTGGGAATAATAAATGGTTTTGGCTGCGTGCTGCGGTTTGACCCAACTGCCGCCCGCGTTCCAGCTACTGGCTAAGTTCAGGCCAACTTCCAGCCCCAGTTTGCCCGCTTCCCGAATCGCCAAATGGATATTTTTAACGGACTCGTCACTCATAAAAGCCGGACCCGCCGGAATGATCTGGTTGGGATCGCTGGCGGACGGCAACCCAATCTCGAACAGATCGACGCCACCCATGCCGGCGTTTTTGATGGCCACTAATTCTTCCTTTAACCGGAGCGTATCCACATACCCGTTCAGCCACCACCAGTAGACTTTAGGCCGGGCCGTGATCGGTGGGTTTTTGAAACCTTCTTTTAAGGTCGCATAGCTGACGGTTTCGGTTTCGCGGTTATGGCAGGAAAGCAATAAAACCGCTAATCCGAATCCCAGAAAGTAGGATAAGAATTTCATGAAAATCAGAGGTTTAGGAACTAACGACATTGCCTCTAAATCCCCTAAAGGACAGGGCTGTTAAGTGCTGCTAAAATTTACCCCCAACCCCCCTAAAGGACGGTCGGCCGCTGCCGGGCTTTTGAATCCGGATGTTTCAGTCCGGCACCGGCCTTTAGGGGGTTGGGGTTTATTACCAGGCCGCGACCAGATCGCCGGTCACATTTTCCACCACGTAATGTTTGCCGTATTGCGGGTCACCGGTTTTGAAGGTCGTATGCCCTTTTTTCCACGGATACCCCGAATTGACGTATACGTGCAGGTCTTTTTCGGTCACGTCGGCATCGGGGTAAATCCGCACCGTGGCATTTTTTAGCCCCGTCACCTGGATGCGCCGGTCGATGCCTTTTTCGCCCGAATGAATTTCCTGGCACGACACGATACCGTCCGGCTGCTCGACAAAAATCCGGCTTTCGCGGTGCCAGGCTTTGGGCATCGCATACACCGAAAAACCGTTCGCCAATTCGGTTTCGTAGCCGATCAGGAGCGGAGCACCCTGCGCCAGCTTAAACCGCTGCGTAATCGTCGTATTGGGGCAATAGCCGGAAAAGAAAAAACCGTTGTCGCTGCGGGCGATGGTCAACACCGGATTTTTGACCGACGGATTTTTCTTGTCGATCCGGTAATCCAGTCCGAATTCCTTCAACACGTACCGCATCAGGAGCGGCCCGGTGAACAGTTGCTCCGGATTGTCGGGCGTGAGCAGTTTGCCGCCGGTGAACTTGCTCGAATTGGTACCCCGCACGTAAGCCACTTTGCCGCCTTTCCAGTCCGGTTTTTCGCGCACCCAGACGACATCCCGTTCCTGGCTGCCCTGCGTCATTTTCGCCAGAACCTTTGTCTCTTTTTCCGCTTTATTCTTCACCTGTGATGTCACGCCCCCGCCCGAAAACAGCGCCTGATGCATGATTTTGGTGGGATACGGTTTGGTAAGCTGATCGACCGTGATCGACGAATTGACCTGAAACTCACCTTCTAGTGCCGTCGAATTCTGCAAATTCAGCAGGTTCAGAAAAGCCGCTCCGGCGTGGTCGGTGGGGCCGTAGACGAGCAATTTTCCGCCATTCTGCACAAAATCGATCAATGATTTTTCAAGTTTCGAACCGGCTTCCGGCACGATGGATACCAGAATGGATTCGTTGAAAAACGCCGGTTTGGCCGCGACGACGGACTGAAACGAGCCCGTCGAAACGATGGTGTTCAGTGGAAAGCCGTTGTTGATGGCCTGCCGGATGAGCCAGTCGCCGTAATAAATTTCGGGGAGTCGGTCGGGTTGTTTATACGCCCAGGTATGGTATTCGTCGAACGGATACACCCAGACCAGCGGCCCCGGTGCCGTCGGCGAATCGTAGCGGGCTTTCAGGATGTGGGGCGTTACCTCATCGGGCACCTGCGTCGGCATTTCGCCAAACGAGTTGTCGATGGTCAGAAAATTCAGGTGTGTTGGCAGCCGGATTTCGCCCTTCGCGTTGATGCGGGCCACCGACATGGGCAGGTAAATATCGTGCGGTTCGCGGCCGTAGCGATCGAGCCACGGGCTGTTGACCCACCACGGATCGTGGGTGTAATACCGGAACAGATACCGTTCGTCGGGCAGTTCGGCCATCCGCGACATGTAGCCGACCATTTCCAGTCCAAAATCGCCGTCCAAAGCCGCCCAGGGCGAGTTGGGCGGGGGCAGCATGTTGTAATGACCGTTGTAAATCTGCTTCAAATCGACGCCATCGCGCGCCAGATCGGCCCCGGTGGAGAGGTTCGTACCGCGCGTCTGGATCTGAAAATCCGGGCATTCCTTCCGGAAGAGTTTCCAGAAATCGGCGATCAGGGCTTTTGTATTCGCCAGTTTTTCCGGCAAAAATGCCTTTCCGGTAAACGTCGCGCCCGTCGAGGACCAACCTTCGACGCCAAACCCAAAACCGTTGCTGAGCCAGATGTAGTCGTAGCCCAAATCGGTCAGAAAATGCTGACTTTGTCGGCCCAGAAACGTCCCAAACGGCGTTTTGGCCGGAATGCCCTTCGGGAAACCGGCATAAGCATCGGTATCGGCATTGAGCGTCGAGTAGCAACTGACCATCGTTTTGTGGCCCATCGCATTGCCGCCCAGAATTTCGGGGTGTTTTTTGTACTTGAATTCCGATTTGGCAAACTCGGGTCCCGGATCGAAGGTCGCGCCAATCCGAACCGGTTTGCCGGTAATGCGTTTTCCGGTTTCTTTTAACGTTTGAATGATGTATTTCAGGTCGCCGTACGTAAACGCGGGCGGGTTGTCGATGTACAGGTACGCGCGTTCGTGCAGCGAGAGTTCTTTCGGACCGGAGCCGACTTCGTGCGCGGTGTTCGGGTTGCCGATGTAGCGCGCCCACTCCAGCGGCTGCTTCAGATCGCCTTTATAATCCAGAATCTCCGAACCGTCGGACGTCCAGAGCATCACCGAAACGGTGTCGGTGTGCCGCAGCAAGGCCTGCCACTGCGTGAACATCTCGGTCGCAACCTGCTGAATGTACGCCTTGTCGTTTTTCTTGAACGGTTTGAGTGAGGCTTCCAGGGTGATGTTGTGGAACGGTTTTCCTTTCAGCGTGGAGTTGTCCAGATTCGGGGTGTCGAAGCTGAACAGGAGCAGGGTTAGGAGGGTGAGTAAGCGCATAGTTTTCGTGGGTTGTTACACAGAGCTTATCAGAGAATATCAGAGTTTTCCCTGATAACCTCTGATATTCTCTGATAAGCTCTGTGTAATAATTATTAATACCCCGGATTTTGCTTGACCATCGCCGGGTTGAGGTCGACTTCGTTCTGCGGGATTGGGAAAATGAGCTCGAAATCATCGACTTTGAACGACAGATTCAGGCTGGCGTAGTGCGCGTTCAGGACGGCTTGCGCCCGGCCCGTCCGCACCAGATCGAACCAGCGCTGGCCTTCGAACAGAAACTCGACCCGCCGTTCCTTTTCAATCGCGAGCCGCAAAGCCGCCTGACTCAAGCCGCTCAAATCCGGCAAATTGGCCCGTTTCCGCACCTGATTGAGGTAAGGCAGGGCGTCGGCGGGTTTACCCTGTTCATTCAATACTTCCGCGTACATCAGGAGTACGTCGGCATACCGCAAAACCGTGAAGGTCACGCTGCCGTCGGAGAGGTCGATGGCTTTAAAATCCACGAACTTCAGGCCGTAGGGGCTGTACGATTTTTTACCCCCAATCAAGGTCACGGAATCGCTGACGGAGACGGCTTTGCGGGCGTCGCCGGGTTCGTAGGCCCGGATCAGGTCTTTGGTCGGAACAATTCGCCCGGACCCTTGCAGGTTGTTCGGGAAGATCGCCATGCTCGTAATCGCGGGGGTGAACAGCGACGAATAGTTGTTACCCATGCTCCGCCCGGACACGTATTCGATTTCAAAAATCGACTCGGATAAATTGTTGTTGCCGTTGGTGAAGAGCGTTTTATAATCCGCGACCAGCGAATATTGCTTGGCATCGATCACCTCTTTCAGCTTGGTAGCCGCCTGGTCGTAGTTTTTCAGGGTCAGATACACTTTCCCCAGCACGGCTTTGACCGTCGAGCGGGAGGCTTTGGTCCGGTCGGTATTGAGGGCGGCTGGCAACAGGGTTTCGGCTTCGGTCAGATCCTTAAGGATCACCTCATAGACCTGCGCGCTCGGTTTGAGAGAAAGGTCAGCGGCTGCTACCTGGGCCGGGCTGCTGAACTCCTGATCGATGAGGGGGACATTCCCAAACAGCCGAACCAAATAAAAATAGCTGTAGGCCCGCAAAAATTTGGCTTCCCCCTTGATCCGGTCTTTGGTGGCGGGATCGAAATTGGCCCCGTCGATCCGGTTGATGATGGCGTTGCTCCGTGAAATTGTGTACAAACAGGTACTCCAGACACCCTGAATAAAACCGTTCGTGGAAGTGACCGCATTCTGGTCCATCTGCATCTCGTTGGTGGAGGGCGACGACCACTGGATTTCGGTGTTGTCGGTCGCCAGCTCGGTCATGTACAGAACGGTGCTGGAACTGAACAAGCCGCGAAACGTACTGTAGACGCCGACCAGGGCGGTTTCAAAGTCGTTCTGGTTTTTGTAGAACGTCTGGTCGCTGATCTGGTATTCGGGGCTGAGGGCCAGAAAGTCCTTGCAGGAAGTGACGGTCGTGGCCAGGATCAGGAGAAAAAAGAGTTTCTTTTTCATGGTGATAGGCGGGTTTAGAAGGTCGCTCGTAAACCGATGGTGTAGGTGCGCGGGTTCGGATAGGCAAAGAAGTCGATGCCACTCCGGGCGATGTTGTCGCCGGTGGTGGTACCTTCCGGATCGTAACCGGGGTATTTCGTAAACGTGTACAGGTTCGTCGCGTCGAGGTACACCGAAATCGCCTGCAACTTCAGCTTGCTGACCAGCACCTGCGGAAAGGAGTAGGCCAGGTTGACGTTCCGGATGCGGACGTACGAACCGTCGAACAGGTACTTGGTGGTTCCGGCGCTGAAACCGAAAGCGTAGTCGTTGCGGATGGCCCGCGAATACGCTCCCGCGCCCGGATTGGCCTCCGACCGCCAGCGATCCGCCATCACACGCAACTGATTCTGCACCCCCGCGCCGTTCAGGGAAACTTCCCCGCCCTGAAAGTAAATGTCATTGCCCTGCGACCCATTCAGGCTGATATTCAATGAGAATCCTTTGTACGAGAACCGGTTGCCGAATCCCCAGGTAAAATCCGGCCAGGGCGTTCCGACAATGGTACGGTCGGCCTGGGTGATGGTGCCGTTGCCGTCGGCATCCTCGTAGCGGAAGTCGCCGGGCTGCACGCGCGGGTGCTGTTTCGGGCTGGCATTGACTTCTTCCTGCGTCCGGAAAACGCCCTGAATGTTCAGCAGCCGGAAGCTCGAAATCGGGTAGCCGACCTGCGCCACCTGGTAGTCGGAGGTTTGGATGCGGGCGGTTTCGGAGTTGAGCGCCAGCACTTTATTGCGGTTCCAGCTAATGTTGAAATCCGTGTTCCACTGAAAACCGCCCTTGCGGATATTCTCCGAATTGATGGTCAGTTCCAGCCCTTTGTTTTCGACCTCGCCGATGTTCTGGAGCGAACTGCTGAAACCGGATGCGGCTGGCAGAATCACGTTCAGCAGCAAATCTTTCTTGTGGCTGCGGTACGCATCGACGACCAGCGAAAGCCGGTTGTTGAACAAACCCAGATCCAGCCCCAGGTTGGTTTGCACCGATTGTTCCCAGGTCAGCACGTCGTTGGCCAGACTGCTCGGCACAACACCCGAAATGACGTTGCCGCCCGACACGTTGCGGGAAATGCTCAGCAACCCCTGGCTGGCGTAGTTCGGAATCAGGTTGTTGCCCGAAATCCCGTAACTCGCCCGGATTTTCAGGTCGCTGATGAACGAAAACGGTTTCATGAACGACTCGTCGGACAGGCGGTAGGCGGCCGAAAACGAGGGGAAGGTACCCCAGCGGTTTTCGCGGCCAAACCGCGAACTGCCATCCTGCCGGATCGTCGCCGTAAAGAGGTATTTGCCGGCTAGCGTGTAATTGACCCGCGCCAGCCACGAGAGCATCGCCCATTCACTTTTGTAGTTGGTCCCGGAGGTGACGGCCCCGGCAGCTAGGTACGGCACGTAATCCGTCGGGAAGTCGGAGGCACCGGCCTGTAACACTTCGTCGGTATTTTTCTGGATGGTGTACCCAACCAGGGCGTCGAGTTCGTGTTTGTCGCCGTAGCGATGGCGGTAATTCAACGTGTTCTCGTTCAGCCAGTTCAGGCTTTTGACTTCGGTGACTCCGGCCGTCGCGGCTCCCGTGCGGCTGGTGGCCAAACCGACTTTTGAGGATTTCCACAAACGCGTAATGTTGTTGGAATAATTGACCCCAATCGAGGTTTTAAACACCAGGCCATTAGCGATTTCGTATTGCAAGTAATTGTTGGTGAACACGTTGGTGTTGTTGCGTTTGTCCGTAAACTCGTCGGCAATGATCAACGGGTGTTCGACGGGTATTCCGGTCGGATCGGAGAATTCCGAGTAGTAATTGCCGTTGGCGTCGTAGATTGGGATAGTGGGGTCGCTGGCAAGGGCCGCCGAAATCAGGCCCCGGAATTGCAGGTGACCTTCGGCCCGCGCGAAATCTCCGTACGAATGCGCCCCGGAAAACGAAGCCCCCAGTTTCAGTCGCGGACTCAGTTGGGCGTCGATGTTGGTGCGGAGGGTGAATTTCTTGAAATCCGAACCAATGATGATGCCTTTCTGGTCGTAAAAACCGCCGGAAACATAGTAGCCCACATCCCGACTGGTGCCACTGGCCGACAACTGATAATTCTGGACCATGCCGGTTCGGAAAATAACGTCCTGCCAGTCGGTGCCGTAACCGGAATTGGCAAACTGCTCCGGATTCCGAAAACCGGGTTTCACCTGCGTGGCCGTGCTGCGAACGTTGTTGGGGTCACTGGCTTTGCCGCCCGCAAACACCCAGGCGTTGTCGCGGCCTTCGGCCACAAATTCGGCGTATTCGCGGGGTGTCAGCAGTTCCAGTTTCTTGGCTAGTTGCTGAATACCGGTCGAATGCTCGAAGCTGATGGTCGGTTTGCCTTGTTTGCCGCGTTTGGTCGTAATGATCACCACCCCGTTGGCCCCGCGTGAGCCGTAAATCGCTGTCGCTGAGGCATCTTTCAACACCTGAATGGATTCGATGTCGGATGGGTTAATCGTGCTGAGCGGGTTGATCCGGTTGGTGCTGCTGCTGCTGGCGATGTTGCTGGCGGAGTACGAACTGGACGAAAACGAACTCAGGTCCGAACCGCCCCCGCCCGTACCGATGGCGTAGCCGTCGACAACGTACAGCGGGGAGTTACCGCCCGTAATGGAACTGATGCCGCGAATGACGACGTTGACATTACCGCCCGGCGCGCCCGAAGTCTGCGTAATCTGCACGCCCGCGACCTTGCCCTGCATCATCTGATCGACGCTCGTGGCCGAGGGCACCGGCACCAGGTCTTTGCTGGACAGGTTGACGATCGAACCCGTCAGGTCTTTTTTCCGCTGGGTCCCGTAACCGACTACCACGACATCCTGTAAGGTCAGCTGATCGGTTTTCAGCGCAATATTGAGGGTCGAGCGGTTTCCGATGGCTAGTTCCTGCGGAGCGTAGCCGATAAAGCTGACGACGACGGTGGCATTCGGCGAAACCGCCAGCCGGAACGCGCCCTCCGCGTCGGAAGTCGTTCCGTTGGTGGTTCCTTTTTCGGTGACGGTGGCGCCCACCAGGGGCTGGCCGTCTTCTTCGGCGGTCACTTTGCCGCTAATCGTGGTTTTACTGGTCGTTTGGGCGAAAGCCGGGAGTGTGAGAATACTCAATAGAGTGGCAATCACCAGCAACCGCAGGCGGTGGAAGAGATAACACTTCATAGGAAAGGGATTTAGAAGGGGTTGGTTGAAATTTGTTTAAGGTTTATAGTTTTTAGTTTAAACTATTGACAATCAGTTAGTTAATTTTAACTATAAACAATGAACTAAAAACCAATTAACTACTTGATAATGACGGATTCGACTTTGAGGTAATCGGCAATTTTTCGGATCGTTTCGGCGTGGTGACCGACGCCCAGCGCAAAATGGTGCGTCGGCCCCTCCTTGATCCAGCGTTTCAGGAACGTCCGGACGTCCGGTTTGAAAAAACCGCGCGTGTTGGTGTTGCCCGTCGGCGGAATCGGTCCGGCCAGCGATTCCCCTTCGGCAATAATGAATTTCATTTTTCCCTCGAAGGTGGAGTTAATACTCAGCATCGTAATCGGTCCCTGTTTGATCTTGAATTCGACGCCCGCGCCAAAACCGGGTTTGCCGTGGTATTTTTTCAGACTGCGCAATACGGGTTGCCCGTCGGCGATGGCAATGTTGTGCGGTCCGTCGTGGCCCACCAGCACAAAATCTTCCCTGAAATCGACCGGGTGGAATTCGGCAAAACTACCGCCGATGCCCAGCCGCTCCATGATCAGCATGGCGATGCAGGTTTTCAGGTCCGATTCACCGCACATCGGAAAACCGGCACCCTGGAGCAGCGAGTTGCCGACAATCAGGTTCGACATCACCACGCGCGTGTCGCTCTCGTCCGGGCCGTCGTAGTAATAGGCCAGGCCGTCTAATTTTTTTACCTGAATAAATTTTTCCAGGGCCACAGCCGCTTGGGCGGCAATATGCAGGTCCGAATCCCGCAGTTTTTCGGAGATCGGATCGGAAACCGGGTCGGGCGTGTCGAAATAGGCCAGAATCCGCTCTTTCACCGCGTCGATTTCTTCATCCGTGGCCTGGTGGTACTGGGACACAATCTCGTGCGCTTCGCACTGCACAATGTGCGGGCCGAAGTGGGCGGTCAGCATCGTCGAGTCGGAATGCATGTCGAGCATGGCTTCGATGGGGTGGCCAATGTGTCCGATGCGGGAGGTTTTCAGGTCGTGCAACACGGCGGCAATCCGGCAGTATTCTTCAATTTCGGCGTCGGCAGCCGGGTCGTCGTGCAGCGTTCCAATGATCATCTCGGGCACTTTTTTACCCATCCGGACGGCTACACCGGCAAACTCGGGCAGGGAGCAAATGTCGTCGTTGTAGAGTTGCAGGTACGTGGAAGCCCGGCTGTAATCCATCGCCTGGTCGGGCTGAAGCGCAACGAGGACAATCGGCACGTCGATGCTTTTGATAATCACGCCAAAGGTGCTCGACGTCGCGTACGTCAGCATGTCGCAGAAAATCAGATCGAGGTTGGCTGCGTTGAGCTTCGGCACCATCTCGTAGGCTTTCGTAGCGTCATCCACCAGCCCAAAATCAACGATTTCAACGGAATCGAGCGCTTCGAGCTTCCCGATGAAAACCGCCTGTTTCCGCATCATATCGTCGAGTAAGCCGTCGAACTGTCCCCAGTATTTAAAATAGCCCACGCCGAAGACGCCGATGCGGGGCCGGGTCTTTTTTCGTTTGCTGTATACCGCCCCGTTTGCCGAAGCCACTTCATTCAGTAGGTTGTTGGTCATGATGGTCAATTTATGTCTCTTTTTTGATTAGTTAACGCACTAAGATAAATGAGCCAATTGATTCCTACTCACGGCTTGAACCGTGATAGAATAGTCGTTGATACAAATTACTTTTTAATAACCCGCGGCTTTAACCGTGGGCTGCCATTACCAATTGGTTCTGCCGAAATTCGGGTTGGCGTCCCGTCTTCAAACAACGGTTTGATTTTGGGAATGAGCCAGATGAACAGACCAAAGGCCACCGGATACAGCAAACCGGAGGCAATCCACAAGGGCCGGTAGGAATACTGCTGAATGACGACACCCATGAGCGGATTGAGCAGCAGCCCCGAAACCGCCCCCGCCGTGCCGGACAGCCCCACCACCGTTGAAGTGGCTTTCTGACCGAACATATCCGAAATGGCCGTGATGTAATTCGTGATCCAGAATCCGTGCGCAAACATGAACACCGCCATCAGCGAAATCGCCACGGATACCGAAGAAACCCATTCGATCAAGGGGGTTGAAAGGGTTAACGCGGCCGCAATGCCCATGACGGTTTTCCGGGCTTTGTTGACGGAAAAACCGCGTTCAATCAATCGCCCCGAAAACCAGCCGCCAATGATGTTGGAAATGCCCAACGCCAGAAAAGGAATCCAGAAAAGGCTACCAATTTGCTCAAATGAGACGTTTCGGACCGAACTCAGGTATTTCGGAATCCAGAACATCATGAAATAAAAAACCGGGTCGAGCAGGAAGCGCACCAGGATAAACACCCAGGTGGGTTGTTTCCGGAACAAGTCCAGAAACGATACTTTTTCCCGTTGTACCGGAGCCGGTACTTCAGTCAGTGCGCTTTTTTTCCACGGAATCAACACCCAGATCACGACCCAGGCAATGCCGATCAGACCGGGAATCAGAAAACCGCCCCGCCAGCCGTAGTGGGCCGACAACCAGATGGTCAGGGGAGGAGCGACCACCGCACCAATGGCCGAACCGCCGATGGCGATGCCGTTGGCCAGGGCCCGTTCCTTTTTGTCGAACCAGCGGTAAACCGTCCAGGCGGCCCCCGGAAAACAACCGCCTTCGCCCATGCCGAGCAAAAACCGGAACGTCAGCAACTGCGCAAAACTGGTCATCACCGCGTGCAGGCTGTTGGCCACCGACCACAGCCCCACCGATAGCGCGAGCCCGATTTTACCACCTACGCGGTCGATCAGCCAGCCGCCGAGCGTAAACATCAGGGCGTAGCTGATCAGAAAGCTGGTGTTGACCATGCCGTATTGCACATCGGTGATGCCGAATTCCTCCTGAATTTTGATGATGGCGATCGAAAGCACCTGCCGATCCAGAAAACTCAGACCGGTTGCCACGAAAAGCAGGACGACGATCAGCCAGCGGATGTTCCGTTGCATGAAGTAGGTGATAAGGGGTGAGCAAAGCGACGTAAACCGGACGATATTCCGAAATCTTAGGTTGTTACTTTGTTGACTTAACGCACTAAGTTAGGTTAGACAAAGATAGAAGCGCCTTGATGAGAAAATCAAGGGTCGGTAGTACTTTTTTTTAAATTAATTGCAGGAATCCAATTAGGGTGCCTGGAAACCAGCCTGAGTGGGATGGGTGATGGGTTATTTTTTCGTTCGGGTGGGCGGGACCTGATTCCAGAAAATAAATGTGCCGCGATCGGTCGACGTCACAAGGTCGATCGCGCCGTCTTTGTTGAGATCGGCCGCCAGCACGTCGGAACCAGCCCCCGAGCGGTTGTGCACCAGTTCTGGGACAAACTCAGCCCCACCGGGAGCCTTCGGATTGCGCACCGTCCGGTACCAGTACAACACCGGTGCCCCGTACGGGTCCGGATCGAAGTAATTGTCGAGGTGCGACCAGTACCGTTTACCGACCACAAAATCCGGAATCCCATCACCGTCCACATCGGCCTGCGTCGAACCGTGGGGTTGCGAAAACGTAACGTCTCCGGCGTTTTTGGTCGAAAAATCGTCGCTGATGATGTGTTCGGCAAACGAGATTTTTCCGTCAGCATCGCGTTTTTGTTCGTACCAACCCAGGCCAAAACCGTGGGCGTTCAGGCCAGTCACCACGTCGTTCAACTTGTCACCGTTCACGTCGTAAACCGCCATCGTGCTGCCGCCAACGCCACCTCCACGATGACCGTAACGAGCCAATGCTTCCGAATGGTACGCCCAGAGTCCGCCGGTCGTGGTCGCGGGTTGTTCCCACCAGCCGTTCGGGTTGACGATGTCCAGTTTGCCGTCGCCGTTGATGTCGCCGACGCCGATGCCGTGGGCCAGCGAGTAGCCTTTTTCCGAAACCGGATGCACAATCCACTTTTTCGTCGGGTCCGCCGGGTCTGGTTTGGCGTACCGGAGTTCGCCCTCCGCCCCGTAAATCAGTTCCGGTTTGCCGTCGCCGTCGATGTCTTTGAACAAGGTTATTTCGGTTTGTACGGGCACTACCACCTCGAATTTGTCCCAGCGACGCGATTCGCCTTTCGGGTTGAGGTAAACCGTCGCGCGGGGTGGCCCGGTCAGAATGTCGAGCCAGCCGTCGCCGTTGAAATCGTAGGTATACTGGCAATTGACGTCCGTAAACTCCTTCGACGGATTGAATGGAATGGCCGGAAAAATCTCCCGCGATTTCGTAAAATCCGGTCCGTAGTAAATGTAAGGCCCGGCCACAATGTCCGGGTTGCCATCGTTATTGAAGTCACCGGCCCCGGCACCCCAGGAATAGTACATGTCGTTGATGCGCTGCACCCGAAACAGGGCCGACGTTTTTTCCTCGGGTGTGACGCGCAGCGACGCATCTTTATACCCCAGATCCCGAAACCGCACCTCGCCGGTTCCACCCGCGTACAGGGCAATCGAACCGTACCGACCGGCGTCTTCGTCGGCGGCACCGCCCGCCATTTCCCCGCTGTCGTTCAGGAAGGTCCGGATGATGTTGTTGTCCAGAAAAATCTCCACCTGGTTCCAGTCGTCCGGGCGGTAAGTGCTCTCGACGCGTGAAATGGGCAATTTGAGCCCAAAGTACGACGGACGGCGGTTGGCATTGTTGCCCCCACCGCCCGCAGGGGCATTCGGATTCGGGGGTGGCGCCAGCCGGACGATGCTGCCCGCCGACCGGAGTTTTTCCCGCGTCAGTTCCTTGCCCTGCGCGTCGAGCGTTACGCGGTACGAACCCACCTCTTTGTCGGTGATCGAAACCAGGACGCCTTTCAGCCCGCCGGCGGTTTTCTCGACGCGAAACAACACCCCGGTTTCGCTGCCGCCGGTGCACTGAAAAGCCGCGTGAAACCCAACGTCCTGGTAGCCTCGATCGAGCAGCAGCCAGCCGTTTCCCGATTTTAACGTGGCAATGATTTCGCCGTTCTGCGCCCGCCAGTCGGCCCCGCCGATGGGCTGGAAACCGGCCAGGCTCGAGCCTTTGAAGGTGGCTTCCGGTCGAAACGTCCAGCCCGTACCTGGTTTGGCCGGAGCCGGCGATTGGCCGAAAGAGCGAAGCGTAATGAAGATAAAAAGCAGGGGCAAAAACGCTTTCATGAGGTTAGGGAAAGGGTTTTGGAAAGGTCTAGATGTTCCGCGTAACGTGCTGAATCAGCCAGTCGGTTACTTTTTCGTAATCGAGATCCTGGTATTTACCGCTCCACTGTTCGAGCGAATAAATGCCCTTAAAGCCGTGTTTTTCGGCGATTTGTACACACCGATCAAAATCGTAGGAAATGTGTTCCAGATTTTCGTTGAAACCGTCGGCCTTCGCCGAAATGAGGTACGCGTACGGCATGATTTTTTCCAGCGCATCGTACCGGACAGCCTGCGAATAATTGCCGAAATCAGGCAGCGTGTAAATATTTTTGGGGCCGGGCCCATCCAGACCGGCTTCCTGCACAATTCGCAGGTGCAAATCGGGGTTCATTTCGATGCCGAAGTGGTTTTCCGTCAGCAGAATCAGCTTTTTGCTTTTGGCGTACTGGTTCACGTCCTTCATCGACTCGATGCTTTTTTCAATCGAGCCGTTGGCCCGTCCGGGATTGATCCGCACGCATTCGGAGCCCAGAAACGCTACCGCGTCGATCCATTCCCTGACGTGCGTCAGGCTCCGTTGCCGCTCGGTTTCGTCGGGCGCGGCCAGGTCGTACGAACTGTCCACCTGCACGTTCACCAGCTTCGACCCGCTGGCTTTGATGGCCGCTTTCAACTGACTGAGGTACGGTTTTTCGAGCGATTCGACGTGGTTGCTCCAGAATTCAAGGTTCCGGATGCCGAACCGTTTTTTGTAATACGCTGGGACGTCTTCCAACTTGAGTTCGTTGGTGATCGTGGGAATTTCCTTCGGTTTGGTCTGTTTAAACCGGTAGCGGAACAAGACCGTCCCGAGCGCAATCCGGTCCATTTTGTCTTTGAAAACCGGTTTGAACGCCGACGACACCCAAACCGACAGCACCAGCCCGGAGGATTGCCGCACGAAATTTCTTCTGTTCATAGAAAGTGTATGGTTTATAGTTTACGGTTTTCAGCGTACCCACGGACTTTAGTCCGTGAGATTTTAATAACTCATTGAGTGAATAAAAACACGGACTAAAGTCCGTGGGTACGCTGAAAACCGTAAACCAATTCTCTACTTTTTTTCCGGCAACGCAAACACCACATACCCCGGCGGTAAGCCGTTGGCGCGGACGGTGTTGTCGCCTTTTTCGACGCTCTCCACGGTCAGGTTGGCGGTGGAGCTGACGACGAGGTATTGACGGCCTTTGGCTTCGTACATCGACAGCAGCCCCTGGGTTTCTTTCGGCAGTTCCGCCGTCCAGAGCGTAGTGCCGTTGTCGGCGTCGAAGGCGTAGATTTTCCCGCCTTTGGACGTGGCAAACAACAAGCCGTTCGCGGTGACGATCATGCCTTTCCGCTGCGAACCGATCGGCGTTCCGGTGTCTTTCCCGCCCTGTTTCAGCACCCGAATGTCCTGCCCGATGATCTTTTTCCATTGGATCGTGCCGGTATTCAAATCATACGCAACAATGAACGACCAGGGCGGACTCAGCAAGTTGGAATATTCCAGCCCGTAGCCCGTCGTGTACTTATTCGCCGGACTGGGAATTCCCTCCGGATACGCCCGCAACGCGTTGACCGAACGCATGGCCGCCATCCCTGACGCGACACCCGGTGCTCCGCCCGAGGCCACCACTGGCCCGGTCGGCATCGTCGTTGTACCGCCCGGCCCACCCTGCGGGCGACGGTTGGCCGACTCGACGGTGCCGCCCAGAAACCGGTACAAGGCACTCAGCGTTTGCTCGTCGATGTGCTGAAAACCGGGCATTTGGCCTTTGCCCACCGCCACCACGGTTTTGAAACCGTCGAAGTTGACCCGCGTGCCAATGTCCACCAGTGATGGCCCAACAATACCGGCCCGGTCGGCCCCGTGGCACGACTGGCAGTAGGTCGAATACGTCGTTTTGGCCCGCGTCACCTGGTCCGCCGAGAGCGGAGCTTGTCCTAACTCGGTTTTCGACAGCCGGTACACCGACGGGTATTCTTGAGCGGCTACGTATACCAGCCCTTTTGACGGATTGGCCGCCGTATTGCCGAAATTGGCCCCGCCCACCGCGCCCGGCATGGCAATGGTTTCGTGCTGGTCGGACAGCGGGGTAAACAACCCGGTTTTGGCTTCGGCAATCCGTTTTTTCCAACTGGCCTGTTCCTCCGCCGTCATGTACGGGTTCAGGTCGTTGGCCGTGACGTTCTGCCGGTTGAAGGGCGGCAAGACCGTCGGGAACGGTTGCGTGGGCCAGGATTTTTCTTCCGGCATGTCGCTGGCCGGAACGGGACGTTCTTCGATGGGCCAGAGCGGTTCGCCCGTCACGCGGTTGAAGGCAAACAGAAAGCCCTGTTTCGTCGCAATGGCCACGGCGTCGATGGGTTTGCCGTTGTGTTTCACCGTAATCAGTTGCGGAGCCGCCGTCAGGTCGTAATCCCAGAGGTCGTGGTGGACGGTTTGAAAATGCCAGAGCCGTTTGCCGGTTCGGGCGTCGAGGGCCAGCAGGCAGTTGCCAAAGAGGTTGGTGCCTGCTCGGTCGGCCCCGTAGTAATCGTAGGTCGGCGAACCGACCGGGAAGTAGGCAATCCCGCGCTTTTCGTCGAGCGAGATTTCGCCCCAGGTATTGGCACCTCCGACGTATTTATAAGCTTCTTTCGGCCAGGTGTCGTAGCCAAACTCGCCCGGGTGCGGGATCGTGTGAAAAATCCAGACCTGTTTCCCGGTAATGACATCGAACGCCCGCAGGTGGCCGGGGGCCGAAAACAGGTTTTCGCCGGGCGACGAACCGAGCAGAATCAGGTTTTCGAAAATCCGCCCCGGCGTGGTGGACTGAACGCGCCCAAGCGTCGCCGGGTCGCGGTCCAGCCCTTCCCGCAACGACACCGAGCCGTTATTGCCAAAGGTCAGAATCGACTTCCCGGTTTGGGCGTCGATGGCCTGGAGCGTGTTGTTCAGGCAAAAAAGCAGCCGACGGTCTTTCCGATCCTTGCTCTCCCAGTAATTGATGCCCCGCCAGGTGATGCCGTTCAGGTTGGCGTGAATCCAGCGTTCCTGACCCGTAGCCGCGTCGAGGGCCACCAGCGAGTTGTTTTTCGCCAGTACGTACATCATGTTATCGACGATGATCGGGTTGAACAGGTACTCGACCTTGTCCGCCGTCGGGTAATGCCAGGCGACCTGCAACTGACTCACGTTTTCCTTCGTGATCTGCGTCAGTTCGACGAATTTCGACTGATCCGGGCGACCCCCGTATTCGGGCCAGTTCCGGGAATCGCCCGTTTGGGAAACCGGTCCGCTTACCGAATCCGGCTTTTTTCGCGGACGCGAACAACCCTGGAACACCAGTACCGCCAGGAAAACGGCCATAGGTACCGCCAGCAGCGCTTTCGTTTTTGGTGCATTGCCCGGCTGTTTTTGAGGGGGTATCCCGTAGGCAAAAAATCCGTTCATGGTCAATTCAGGCTTCGGTGAATGTTGCAAAGACGCACTTAGCGGGCCGGTTTTTGGGGTCCGTATCCTTTCTTGCCGTGAAACCAGCGGGCTGCCTGACCGGTGAGCCAGAGGTAATAATCCGAGTCCAGATCGGCTTCGATGCCAACAAATTTACCGTCGCCGTTAAGCGGTAACTCGCCTTCTTTTTTTGTCTTAAAAATGGCCGTGCCTTCGTCCACTTCGTCGAACATCGCCACGTAGAGGCTTTCGGCTCCGGCCTGTTTGGCCCCGGCTACCTGCTGCCACAAAAAGTCACCTTTCAGCCGTGGAATCTGGTTGTAGACGGTCGGGGCGTTCTTCAAATTCCCCCAGCTAAAACCGGGAAATACCAGCGGGACGTAGGTAATGTTGTTGGTTTTACACCACGCCACATCGCCCGCCAGCGTGTTGCCCGAAACCGTTGCGTAGGTGTTCGGGTTGTAGCGTCCCACGGCCCAGGGCATGATCACGTCGGCGCTTTTGATGAGGGGGTGAAGCTGTTCGGACGGTTCGGTATCCTTCGTCATCGTCCGCCAGTAATAGGGTACGCCCAGTAGAATGGATGTTTTTTTCGTCGGACCTTTCACCTTTTCGACCAGCGTCTGAATGTCGGCGACGGTGTATTTCCGCCCGTCGTTGAACCCGACACCCCAGATCGCCAGCAGCGGTTTGCCGTTGTGCCGCAGGTAGCCCGGGTGCTTTTTGTTGTCGAAGAGCGAAAAAAGCTGCTGCAATTCCTCCCAGTCTTTCACCAGCAACTCCATGTCAGCGGAGTTGGAACCGCTCAGGTCATACATGATGCTGACGGCCCGCCCGTATTTTCTGGACGCTTTCAGCGCATTTTCCAGCACCTTGTTGAAATGCCGTTTACCCTTCTCCGACTTGATTTCGGACAGAAACCGCTGCATGAACACGCCGTCGATGCCGTAGTCTTTCATCCACTTGAAATGCAGATCGACGGTGGATTCGTCGTACGGGCTGTAGACGTAAGCCGCGTCGCCGTTGGCGTACTGAAAGGCGGTTTTGTAGGTGGACTTGTATTCTTTCACGTCGGGCCAAAAGTCGATGGATGCGAAGCCGGGCTCGAACTTGCCGCGCTTCTGGTAGTGATGCCAGCCCCGCTCGGACGCGTCGCCCTGGGCCGCAAACCAGCCCTGGTAGCCCGCCATGACCAAGCCTTTGTAGCTGGTGTACAAACAGCCTTTTTCGTCGTAGTTGACTTCGGCGACCGATTGCGCCCGGCTTTTCAGGCTCAGTGTCAGTAGGATAAAGAAGGGGAGGAATAAGAGCGAACGGTTTTTCATACGGTCGTTTTGGTAAAATTTGGTCAATAAGCACCCAACCCATGAAGGGGAAAGGTTGTCCGTAAAAAGTGCTGTTTAGTGAGTTGAGGTTGTCAGGTTAGGCACGCCAGGGCTCACAGGAAAAACTGTTTACCGTCCATTGGCACCCGGTTTGATCAGTTCGTCCAGCGTCCAGGTTTTGTCCCGACCGGCGGTTTTGTCGCGCACGGCTTTTACTTCGGCGGGCCGGATGGCGGGGCTGTTGGAGGGCGCAAATTCGTACCGGATGTAGCTCAGCACGGACGCAATCCACTCGTCGTCGTTGGCGCCCATCGGCGGCATCATGTCCGGGTACGTATGGCCGTCGATCGGACCGGACAACCCGTGCAGCAGAATCCGGATGGGCACTTCCCGGTTTCGGCCCCGAAGTCGTTGCGAATTGACCAGCGGGGGGGCTACTTTGCTGTCCAGTCCCTTGCCTTCCGGGCCGTGGCAGGTCGTGCAGAGCGATTTGTAAATGTTCGATCCGTTGAGTACCAGTTTCCGATCCAGTTCGTCCAGGCTACCCAGTTTCCGCCCGAATTTTTTCACGTCCTCATTTTTGTCGAGACTGCGTTGGGCTCGCGCCAGCATGTCGATGGTAGGAGCAGCCGCGATGGTTTCCTGGGCCAGCGTTTTGGCCTGGGGCGCAGCGCTGTACGACAGCGACAGAATCAACTGCGTCCGGACATCGGCGCTCGGATCGGTTTTCAGTTCCCCCAGTCGGGCAAGGAGTTGGCCGTCGTTTTGCTTCAGGTACGGTTCCGTTAGCCGAACGGCCGTCCGCCGAACCTGCTCATCGGAATCCGTCAAAGCGTTCAGAATAACGGTTTTGTCCAGCGCGTTCAGGCCTTCAAGCGTCCAGAGCGCGTGAATGCGGCCCAGGGCGGTGTTCTTCGGATCGGCGGCCAGGGCTTTCAGGGCCGGAACCACGGATTGATCATTGCGCACAATCAACTCTTTCTGGGCGTTATCGCGCCACCAGCCGTTCGGATGGCTCAGGTACGTTACCAACTTGCTGCCCGGTTCGTCGAGCAGTTTGGGCATCGGCCCCGGTTTCAGGTCGTCGTGGACCAGCCGGTATATCCGGCCGTGCTGAATGTTTTTATCCAGCCCCAACCGTGTAATCTGCGGGCGGAGGTAGCTGTCGGGCTTCGTCCAGTTGCCTTCCTGAATGATGCCCCGGTTCATGTCCACCAAATACAGACAGCCGTCCGGGCCGGTGTACATGTTGACCACCCGGAAATTCATGTCCGTCGAGGCAATGAATTCTTCTTTCTGGTACGCGTTTTCCAGCGTCGTTTTGCCCGCTTTGTTGATGACTTTAGCCCGGCGAATCAACCGTCCGACGGGTTCAGAGATTAGCAAATCACCGCTCAAATCGGCGGGCAACCGGTCCCCGCGAAAAACTACCTGACCACAACTGGCCGTGAAGTGGTTGAGCGTGGTGTCGGCGGGCCGGATGCGCTGCACACCGCCCTGAATATCCGGGGTTTTGATGATCGGCCACACCGCGTTGAATTCCTGCGAATACTGGTCGGGCAGTTCCATGCGGCCGTAAATCGGGTTGATCTGGAACCCCAGCGCCGGAACTTCGCCCCCCGCCGACGAAAAGAAAAGCCGTCCGTAATTGTCGTGCGTGAGGCCCCACTGCCCGCCCGAACCGCTCGGAATCGAATCGGCTTTCAGGACACCGTTCGTGTAGCGAAACCGGATCGGATCGACGGTGACGTAAATCCAGTTGTCGAGGTTCCAGTCCAGGCCGCTGCGCTGGTGTTCGAGGTTGCCGGGCGCTTTTTTGCCCAACACAAACACCGGTTTTTTCTCGTCGGCCACGCCGTCGCCGTTGGTGTCCTTGTAACTAAAAATGTCGTAGGTATCGGTTTCGTTGACGAGCAGTTCGTGGCCGACGCACAGCAACATCCGGGGCAGCAGCAGTTTGTCGATAAACACCGTGCTTTTGTCCATCTTGCCGTCGCCGTTGGTGTCTTCCAGCAGTTTGACCCGGCTGATGGGTGCGTGTTCGTTGGTGGCGTCCACGTCCTGCATGTAGGTGTCCATTTCGGCGACGTACATGCGGGCGTTGCCGTCCCAGGCGATGGCGACCGGTTCGTGAATCATCGGTTCGCTGGCGACCAGTTCGAGGTGGTAGCCTTTCGGTAGGCGAAACGATTTCAGACTTTGTTCGGGCGTCAGGTGGGCCGGCGACGGATTTTCCGTGAACGCGGGAACGGCGGTTTCGTTCGAACTGCGGGGAATGCTCTCCGTGCTGGCGGTTTGCGAGGTGGACGTTTGGCGGGAAACCTGGCAGGTCACCACCAGCGCGGACGCGGCCAGCATACTGGCAATCCAGATTCGGTTTTTCATGGGTTCAGGAATGACAATTTTACCCGTAAATTACAGTGTAAACGTGTACGTTTTCCCTTTCTGCGTCGGGAAATCATACACCATCGTTTCTTTCAAGCTCAATGGTTGGACGGTTGCCTGAGCCGAAATGAGCGGTTTGGCGGTTTCTTCCGGCTGGTAGAATGGATTCGGGTTTTGGCCCTGCGCCGGTTTTGTTGCCAACCCATTCGCTTTCAGGGCGTTTGGAACCCGAATCCGGCAGTTGCCGCCGAGGTTCGATTTGACGACCAACTTCGCGACTTGGCCGTTTTTCCACTCCATCGACACCAGTTCAAAACCGCCCCGCGCCCGCAACCCGCTGATGCTGCCCGACTGCCAGACGTCCGGCAGGGCCGGTAACAAATGAATGGCGTCGTCGTAGCTTTGCATCAACATTTCGGCAATCCCGGCGGTGCAGCCAAAATTGCCGTCGATCTGGAACGGCGGGTGGGCGTCGAACAGGTTTTTGTAGGTGCCGCCCCCGCCTTTTTTGCCCGGGGCATCGACGGGTGACAGCTGGTCGGTGATGAGTTTATACGCCCGGTTTCCGTCGAGCAGCCGCGCCCACCAGTTGACTTTCCAGCCCATCGACCAGCCCGTTGACACGTCGCCCCGGTGTTCGAGCGAGGTGCGGGCCGCGCTGAAGAGTTCGGGCGTGCGGTAGGCCGACAGTTGCCCCGACGGGTACAAACCGTAGAGGTGTGAAATGTGCCGGTGTTTGTCGTTCGGGTTGTCGAGGTCTTCGAGCCACTCCTGCAACTGGCCGAATTGCCCGACCTGCATGGGTGCCAGCCGGGCGCGTTTTTCTTTCAGAATTTTGACGAAGTCCGCGTCAGTATTCAACGCTTCGGCGGCTCGCAGGGCGCTCGTCAGAATGTCGAAAACGATCTGGTTGTCCATCGTATGGCCCGCGCCAATCGTCGTGTTCGGACGGCTGGTCGGGGCATTTTCGGGCGACATGCTGGGACTGACGACCAGCCAGTGGTGCGTCGGTTCTTCGATCAGGTAATCGACGAAAAACCGGGCCGCGCCCTTAATGGCCGGATACACGGTTTTCAGGTAGGTTTTATCACCGGAATACCGGTATTTTTCCCAGGCGTGCTGGCTCAGCCACGCGCCCCCCATCGGCCAGAGGGCGTAAAAAATCGGATCGACGGGGCCGGTGATGCGCCACAAATCCGTGTTGTGGTGGGCCAGCCAGCCGCCCGCGCCGTACATGACTTTTGCGGTTTCCTGGCCGGTTTGCGAGAGGTCTTTCACCATCTGAACCAGTGGCTCGTGCATCTCGGTCAGGTTGGTGACTTCGGCGGGCCAGTAGTTCATTTCGGTGTTGATGTTGATCGTGTATTTGCTGTCCCAGGGCGGGCTCATTTGCTGGTTCCAGAGTCCCTGGAGCGTCGCGGGCTGGTTCGGATAACCGGTTCCTTTCGGTTGCGAGCAGGAAATCAGCAGGTACCGTCCGAACTGAAAATACAGCGAAACCAGTTGCGGATCGTTGCCCGACGCAAACTGCCGGACGCGCTCGTCGGTGGGGAGTTTGGCTGCTTCCGTTATGCCCAAATCCAGTTTGACGCGCTTGAAATACGTTTGGTAATTGGCGGTGTGGGCCGCCAGAACGGTTTTGAACGGTTTTCCGGCGGCTTTGTTCAGGTACTCATCGGCGCGGGCCTGCGGGTTGGCCGTCAGCGTTTGGTAATCGACAAAGTTGGTGCCGATGGACACGTACAAGGTGGCGGCATTGGCCCCGGTCAGCACCATAGACGTATCGGTTTTACTCAATTGGCCACCTTCGGGCAAAATTCGGACGTGGGCGTTGAACCGCACCTGCCCTTTGACGCCTTCGTGGTCGCTGGTAAGGCCGGTCAGCACTAGTTTATTTGTGCCTTCGGTTTTGCGTTCCGACTTCTGCGGACTGGTCAGGAAGGCCGTGAAGGTTAGTTTGCCGGGTTGGCTGGCCGTCAGCCGGACGGCAATGACCTGATCGGGCACCGAAGCGATGACCTGCCGGGTGTACTTGACGCCATCGACGGTGTAGGAGGTCGTCGTGACGGCTTTTTCCAGGTCCAGTTCGCGGTAATACTCCGTGAAGGTTTCGTGGCCGGGGAACGCCAGGTTCAGGTTGCCGACGGGCTGGAACATCATGCCCTGCGCTTTCTTCGATTCGACTTTCTGGGCGGCCAGCTTCTGTGCTTCGGCGTGTTTGCCCTCAAAAATCAGTTGGCGGATCGTCGGCAGAGCCGCCAGCGCGTCGGGATTGTCGTTGCGGTTTGGGCCGCCCGACCAGACCGAGGCTTCGTTCAGTTTGATGATTTCCTGCTCGGGGTTGCCGTAAACCATGCCGCCCAGTCGGCCGTTGCCGACCGGCAGCGCATTGGTCCAGGTTTTGCCAGCGGGCTGGTTGTACCAGAGTTTCAGCGGAGCCGCCGACTGGGCCAAACCGGTTAAGGAAATAGTGACTAGGAATAGACAGGTAAAGACGGTTTTCATAGTAATCAGTTCATCCAGCCTAAATTACCGCGAATCATTGGATGAAGGCAAACAAAATAAGGGTT
This sequence comes from Larkinella sp. VNQ87, assembly GCF_049445795.1. NCBI lineage: Bacteria > Pseudomonadati > Bacteroidota > Cytophagia > Cytophagales > Spirosomataceae > Larkinella > Larkinella sp. VNQ87. The sequence goes on along the minus strand of NZ_JBMSDT010000012.1, from coordinate 227,421 downwards.
TAGGAATACGCTCTGGCTTAACCCGATTCGACTCGGATTAAACGTGATACGAAGAAAACCGGTCGCGCTTAAAAAAATCTTAATAAATGCTTAATGGACGCCGAATTTCGCTTTAATGAAGAAATTAATCCCAACCCAGGGTTTTAACCGTGGGACATGGAGAATCGATAATTTCCATGAACCGTTTTAACAGTTTCGCCAGGATTTAAACCGTTTTAACGGTTTTGGAAAATGACCGATCCTGATTTAACCCCCGGTTTAAACCGGGGGCTATTTGAACGTCTTCCATCCAATTTGTAAAAACCGTCAGCGAACCGTGGCTTTGACGACCGGGCTGTAGTTATACTTGGCGACGGCAGTCGTCCGGACACCAACCCGGAAATAGTATTCGCCTTTCGGCAAATGGGTATCGGACCATTTGAACGTGAACGTGCGGGGAACGCCGACGAGGCTGGCGTCGGTGGTGCTGCCGGGAATGTCCTGCCGCCAGAGGTTGATGAAATACCCCGAGGTGTTCGAACTGACGCTTTCGTTCACAATCTCATAATCGTTGACCATGAAAATGATCTGCGAAATCTTGGTCGTCGTGTTGGCGGCTGGTTTCGTGATCGTGTACGTAAACGTGCTGTCGGTCACATTGGCGGCAATCCGGTAGAACGGCGTGACTTTGAAGTTCAGCTCCGTCCGGTCACCGGCGTTCAGCTGAATCGTGGCCGAGTCGGCGGGTTGGTACAGAAACGCCCCGTCGCGCGGGAAGGCTTTATACGTTCCGGCAAAAAACTGGGTCGCTGAGAACTCGCCGTTGGCCTTGATCTCGATGTCCGTCGTGCCGGGATTTGGGTATTTGACCTTGTCCCACTGAATAAACCGGACGGTTCCGCCACCGGGCTGCCGGAGTTGCAGCGGCTGGTTGTTTTCGGCATCGGTGAGCTTGCCGTAGACGCCCGAATCCGGGGCCACAAAGTTGTCCCAGTTCTTGCAGCCACTGAAAACCGTACCGAGCAGAATGGGAAGGAGAAATGCTACTTTGATTGATTTCATGAGTTGTTGCTGTTAATAACCGGGGTTGCCACTGCCTAATAAAGAGCCCGCTTTGCTGCGTTCCGAACCGGGAATCTGGAAGTAATAATCGCGTTCCTGGTAGGTTTTTCCGCCCCCGTTGGGCGTCCGTTCGAAGACGTAATCTTTGGCGTCGACATCGTAATAAATGTACAAACCGCTCGGAATCCAGCCGCTGAACTCGGTCGTCAGGGTGCGCCAGCGACGCAGATCCCAGAACGTGCGGTTTTCAAAAGCCAGCTCGACAGTCCGTTCCCGGCGGATTTTGTCGCGGTCGATGGTCGTGTGTTTGGCAACGCCCGCCCGGGTGCGGAGCTGGTTGATGGCATCCAGGGCTTCGCTGGCTGGTTTGCCCAATTCAAAGGAGGCTTCGGCGTAATTCAGCAGGACTTCGCCCAGCCGCATGTCGAGCCAGTCGGTTTCCGAAGTCCAGTCCACGCAAAGGTTGGCGGGGCGGAGGGGATCGAGCCACTTTTTCAGCCAGAACGTCACGGCTCCGTTGTTGGAGTTGCCCGTGGCCCGCACCGAATTGGCCGTCGGGTTGGCGACAATCTGCTTTTTGTCGATGTCGAAATACTGGTTGAGCGCCGTGCCGTTGTATTTTACACCGTTGGCAATGACGCCCCGCTGGCCGGTAATCTCGACGCCTTTGAACGAACTGCCGGTGGAAATAACGGAGCCGAAAAACCGGGGATCTTTGTTTTTGAAGACATCCTGCGGGTTTTTGTAGTGGACATACGCGCCGGGGGTACCGATGTTCAGCGTGCCGGGCGTGCCGTCCACGTAGTCAAACCGCTCGACCATCTCCAGGCTCGGCGTCAGGCGGTTGGCGTAGCCGATGGGTGAGCGAATGGCTTCCGGCAGGGCCATCAAATCCTGCGAGTGCGTCCGGCGGGTCGATTCGTAATCCCAGCCTTTGCAGAAAATCGCTTCGGGATTGCCCTGCAATTCGTAAAACAGCAACTGAAAGTTCTGGGCCTTGTCGGTTGGGTACTTGTTGAACAGACTGTATTTGCCGTCGGCGATGATGGTTTTGGACGCATCGTAAGCCGCCTGTAGGTACGCATTGGCCTTCGACGCATCAATCCCGACCAAACCGTCGAGCTGCACGGTTCCGAATTTGGCGATGGAACCCGCGTGGAGCATCGTCCGGGAGAGGAGCGCCAGGGCGACGTATTTGTTGGCACGTCCGTAAACGCTGGTCGCGGGCAGGTTGGCGGCCGCAAAATCCAGATCCGATTTGACCAGATCCCAGACTTCGGCTTCCTTGCTGCGCGGCAGGTTCAGGGCCTGGGTGTTGCTGCCGTCCACGGTTTGCGGTTCCAGCAGAATCGGCACCCCGCCCCAGTATTTGACCAGCTCCTGGTAGTAGTACGCCCGCACAAACCGGGCTTCGGCCACGTAGGCTTTCTTGGTAGCCTCTGCAATGTTCACCGTCGCGATTTCCTTGATGAACGTGTTGACGTTGCGGATGGCGCGGTAAAGTTTGCCCCAGTTTTCGTCGTTGTTCTGCGCGTTGGTCGAGCTGGTGGCTTCCCAGGTCCAGTTGGCGGTGTAGCCATCGCCGTTGCCCGGAAACTCTCCAAACCGGCCGTTGCAGTAGCTGAAATCTTCGACGGGCAGGTCTTTGTAGAGCGTCGCGAAATAGGCTTCCACGGCTTCCGGGCTGCTGTACACCTGCTCGGCGGTCAGCAAATCCACCGGTTTTTTGTCCAGCAGGCTGTCGCTGCAAGCGGACAAAACGGCCAGCGCCAAAAGAGAAATATAGGTTTTAAATCGATTCATTGTCAATGCGTTAAAAAGAAAGTTGGAGGCCCAGGTTCACGTTCATGGTCAGCGGGTAGTTGTAGCTGTACAAGCGGTCGTCGGTGTATTCGGGATCGACAAAATCCAGCCCTTTCGACCAGGTGTAGAGGTTGTAGCCGTTGGCGAACACCCGCAAACCGCTGACTTTCGCCTTGCTCAGCAGCGTTTTGGGCAGGCTGTACCCGATCTCCAGGCTTTTCACCCGCAGGTAGGTGGCGTCGAACCGCCAGAATTCGTTGCTTTTGTAATTCTGCCGCTGACCAGTGGAGGGGTATTTGCCCGGAATCCACTCGCTGGCGGCATCCACCACGTCGGTGCGGTGCCAGCGGTCGTTGAACGCGCTGATCGGGTTGGCGGTCGCAAAGTAGAACGGCCGGGAAAGCTGATCCTGGTAGGCCACCTGGTACATCGTTGCGCCCTGAAACAATACCGACACGTCGAAACCCTTCCACGAAAGCGAAACATTCGTCCCGAAATAAATGGCCGGTTTACTCTGCCCGCGTCCGATGACGGTTTCGTCGAGGTTGTTGATGAGGCCGTCGCCGTTCAGGTCCACGTAGCGGATGTCGCCGGGCAGGATGGTCCGGTTGCCGGCGCCGTCCATGATCGGCCAGCTCCGGATTTCTTCCAGGCTGGTGAATTGTCCGTCGGTTTTGTAGCCCCAGACGATGTCGTTGAACCGACCGGCGTTGCGGTTCCGCCAGAAATCATAATCGCTGTTGGCGGGCGTTTCTTCGCGGTAGCGGTATTGCGTCCGGGCGTAACTGAGGTTCGAGGAAATCGAATAGTTGATGCCCCGGAACTTGTGGCGGTGGCCCAGCACGATTTCAAAGCCCTGCGTCCGGTCCTGGTTCAGGTTTACCTGCGGCAGGTTCACGCCGTAGGTTGCCGGAATGGTCGAAATCCGGTCGCCGAGCAAACCGTCGCGGTCCCGGCGGAACACGTCGGCTTCGAACGAGAGCAAACCGTTCCATAACGTGCCTTCCAGGCCGAAGTCGGTGGTGGTGGAGGTGTACCAGGTGATGTCCGGGTTGGCCGAATTTTTGAAACCGAGTCCGCCGACGAAGGTGGTGCCGAACTGGTAGCCGCTGCTCGGGTAGGTGTAGCCGGTCAGGAACTGGAACGACGCACCGGAAATCCCGTCGTCGCCCAGTATCCCGTAGGAACCGCGTAATTTCAGGTTCGAAACGAAGGGCAGGTTATCCCGCACGAAGGCTTCTTCCGACAGCCGCCAACCCGCCGACACGTACGGGAAAAAACCCCAGCGGCTGTTTTTCGGGAAACTCGACGAACCGTCGTAACGGAAACCGCCTTCGATCAGGTACTTGCCGTTGTAGTCGTAATTGACCCGGCCCACGTAGCTCATGTTGGCGCTCGAACTGTAACCGGAGCCAATGGCGTCGGTTTTGCGGTTTCCGGCCACGAGCTGATCCACGGCGTCGATGATAAACTGCGTGTTGGCGTTGTTGCTCGTGTTTTCGCGGTCGATTTGCTCGTACAGCAACAGCGCCCCGACGTTGTGTTTGCCGAACGCATTCTGGTAGTTGAGCGACAACTGGATGTCATTCCGCTTGCCCTGCCCGAAGGCTTCCGTCAGCCGCGATGGCGCGAGGTGCGCGTAGGCTTTCTGGTAGTACGTCTGGGTGGCCGCGTCGAACAGGTACTCGTACTGGTTGTACTTTTTGGTGAACTGCTTCCGGAAATTGTAGTTGTTGTCATAGGCGTATTGGGCCTTGGCACTCAGGCCTTTGACGAACGGCACCTGGTAGGTCAACTGAAACGTGGAGGTTAGGAATTTTTCGTTGTTGCGGTTATAGCCGCTGTAGGCTTCCGAAAAGTCGGCAATCGGGTGGCTCAGGGCGCTCAACGGCTGGCGCAGAAACGCCGGATCGTTGTTGGAATAGAGCGGTTCGGTCGGGTCCCACTGCCAAGTGTTTTTCAGCAGTGCCCAGATGGCCTGACTGGGTTCCCGGCTGATCGAGTTAATCAGGGCGATGTTGGCACCCATCGTCAATCCTTTGGTCAATTCGGCATCGACGTTCAGCCGAAGGTTGTACTTTTTCCCGATCATGATGTTCGAGTTGAACAACCCCTCTTCCCCGAAAAAACCGGCGGAGGCAAAATACCGCAGTTTTTCGGTCCCGCCGTTGATGGTCAGGTTGTGCTGCTGCTGGGGTGCCCGGTCGCGCATGACGGCTTTCAGAAAGTCGGTGCTCGGCGCTTTTCCGCTCTGAAAATCGGCCAGTTGCTGCGCGGAGTATTTCGGTGGCGTAAACTCCAGCCGGTTGCTGATGTTGTTGTTGACGTGCTGTTCGTTGAACAGGGTGGCATACTGGTAGGCGTTCGACAGTTCCGGGTATTTGGTGATGATCTGCTGCCCGAAGTGCGCCGTGTAGTTGACCTGCACCTTGCCCTGCGTTCCTTTTTTGGTCGTAACCAGCACCACACCATTGGCGGCTTTGACCCCGTAGATGGCCGCCGTCGCGTCTTTCAGAATTGAGACGCTTTCGATCTCGTTCGGGTCCAGGCGGTCGAAACCGGCTTTGTCGCGCTGCACGCCGTCCACGATGATCAGCGGCCCGCCGGACTGGTTGCCGTTGATGTCGTTCGGGTCGGTATAACTGAACCCGCGAATGTCGATCTGCGAATCGTATTTACCGGGCTGGCTCGATAGCTGCACGACCCGGACGCCCGGCGCGCGGCCGGTCAGCGTGTTGGTCACGTCGTTGTTCGAGTTGATGACGATGTCCTTGCTGGCAACGGTGGCGATGGCCCCCGTGACGTTCACTTTCTTCTGGGTTCCGTAGCCGACGACCACGATCTCGCTCAGGGCCTTGGCGTCTTCGGCGAGCGTGATGTCCATCGTGCTCCGGTTGCCGACCACCAGTTCTTGGGAAACGTAGCCGACGAAGGAAAAAACCAGCGTGGCCTGTCCGTCGGGTACATTCAACGAATACGCGCCTTTTTCGTTGGTGGTTGTACCCCGGGTTGACCCTTTCAGAACGACGCTCACGCCCGGTAAGGAGGCTCCTTTTTCGTCGGAAACTTTGCCCGTAACCGTACGCTCCTGAACAACTCGGCTGGTCGTTGCCGCCTGCGAACGGGCGGTGAGTGCGGTATTCAGGTGGGTTTGGCGCGCCAGTACTTCCTGGGCACACACAGGCGGTGAAGCGGCTACTCCGGTCAGCACGCACACCCAGACAAGTGGCCTGACGAAAAACCGCCGTGTTGGTAAGGTAGAGATAAATTTTTGCATAAACCCTGATTTTATTGGATTAAATAGGGTAGCGAAGTACGGCGGCAGGGCTTAAAAAAATCTTAATAAATGCTTAATAAGGCGGGTTGTTGTCTATATTTTGTTAATTTTATTATCGATTTTTTCTAATTTAATCAGGTGTCTTCAGCATGGAAGAAAAGAACGATGGGTTTGATCGGTGGGGAAACCTGGTTAACTTCGAAGCAGGGAAAGACACAGGTCGCTCTCCAGAGTTAGCAATGCAATGAAAGCCAATGCTCAGATAACCCAATCGGATTGGCCCGTTCACCAGAACGGGGTGGGCTTGACGGTTTTGGTTCTCAAAAAATCTATGTATCGTCGAATCGTACGAATCAGTTTTTATTTCGCAGCGCTGCTGTTAACCCCGGTTATTCTGAGGGCGCAGTCGTACGGCTTACGCTTTGTGGGCCACGAAGAAATTCAGGATGCCCGCACTTCCCTGGATCTGACTCCGGAAAAACCGCTGTGTCTCGACGGCGTGGTTGACCTGTCGTTCGACATGGCGCTGGTGCCGAGTTATAAGACATACTTCGGCTATGTGTTCCGAATCATTCAGGACGAAAAACACAACCTCGATCTGCTTTACGATCAGAAAGCCCTGTGTTTCAAGATGATCATTGGAGAGCGGTTTTCGTCCTCCGTTATCCGGCTCGATACCGCGCACCTGTTCAATCAGTGGAATCATTTCAACATCCGGTTTGACCGACAGCAGAATACCTTGCAGGTTCATGTTAATAATGAGTTGATTATCAACGATAAAACACCTTTTACGGTGACGGGTTGTTTTAAGATTTTCTTCGGCGGGAATGAATTCCGGGAGTTCAGATCGAAGGATTTACCGCCGATGAAGGTGAAGGATATTCTCATTACCGAAGATGGCGAGCCGAGTTACCGCTGGCCTTTGCAGGAGATGAGCGGCAGCACGACCCGCGATGAGATCGGCGGGCGGGTGGCGACCATCAAAAACGCCGTCTGGATTCGGTCGTTGCACAACGAGTGGCGCGTGGCTGGGCAGCGGGTGTTGAACGGGATTGCCAACGTCGCGTTCGATCCGTTGTCCGAAACCGTTTACCTCGTTGCCGCCGACCAACTCTACAGTTACTCGGTCCGGAATCAGACCGGGAAGGTGCTGCCACAAAAAAATCCGCCACCGGGCTTTTTTCGGGGCAGTCAGGCAGTTTTCAATCCATTGACCCGCAAGCTTTACAATGTCTACGTGGATCAGAAAGCCGTATCGGTTTACGATCCGGTCGCCGGAGGTTGGTCGGCCGACGCCATTACGCCCAATCCGATCACAATCACCGAGTACTGGCACGCCAACAAATTCATCGCCCGCTTCGACACGGCTTTGTACGTTTTGGGCGGTTATGGTCAGTTGAAGTATAAAAACAGCATTGAACGGTATCATTTTGGCACCCGCCAATGGGAAACCGTTCCGACATCCGGTGACGTATATACACCGCGTTACTTGGCGGCTCTGGGTACGACGGCCCAGGCAGACACCGCTTACCTGATTGGCGGTTACGGCAGCCTGACCGGCGAGCAGATTCTGAATCCCAAGAGTTCCTACGATTTTTTGCAGTACATCGTCTCCGAAAACCGGTTCCGGAAGCTTTACGAACTGGAAATTCCGAAAACCGATTTTGCGTTTGCTAACTCCCTGGTGATCGACCCACAGTCAAACCGGTTTTACGGGCTGATTTTTCCGAATCAGCAGTTCAAATCGAATCTGCAACTGATTCGGGGCTCGTTGTCGGAGCCATCGTACGAAGCTGTCGGGAATGCGATTCCGTACCCGTTCCATGACGTGCATTCGTTTGCGGATTTGTTTTTTTGCCCCGTCAGTCGGAAGCTACTGGCCGTGACGCTGTATTGGAACGAAAATGCCGGGAAGACGGACGTTAAACTCTACACAATTTCGTTTCCGCCGAATGCGCTCGAGGGGCCGCGGGCTTCCGAAAAACCGTTGGTTCAGACCTACAGTTTTTGGTTGCTGGGGCTGGGCGGTTTGATCATTGGCGCGTTGCTGCTGGTTTATTTCCGCCGTCGGCCCGGCGTCGGAGCGCTCGAAATACCGCTTGCCCCCCGTCCGTTCGAAGAGCAGTCGGTACGGGTGGACGAAGCGCTTCCGGGCGGGTTATCGCTGGAACCCGCTGAAATTCAGTCCGTAATGGCAGGCCCGGCAACCGCATCAACGGTGAACGCCCGCATTTTTTTCTTTGGTAATTTCCAGGTTGTGGATCGGGTCGGCACCGACGTAACGAAGTCGTTCACGCCCTTGCTCAAAGAGCTTTTTCTGTTGCTGGCCCTGAACAGCATCGGCAAACAGCGGGGGGTGCCGTCCGAAAAGCTCAATGAGTTACTCTGGCCCGATAAGTCGGGTCGGGACGCCGGCAACAACCGGTCCGTCAACATGACCAAGTTGCGCAATCTGCTGGAAAAAGTGGGCGGTTGTTCGCTTTCGAAAGAATCCGGTTACTGGAAAGTTGAGTTTGATTTCAGCCAGATTTACGTCGATTACGAGCGGTACGTCGCCATCATCAACACCAAAAAGGCATTGACGAAACAGACTATTATCGAACTGGGCGAAATCACTCAACGCGGCCCTTTTCTGCTGAATACGGAGTATTACTGGCTGGATGATTTTAAGTCGGATATTTCCAACCGGATTATCAATACCTTTCTTCAATACGCTGACAATCCGGATCTTCACGAAGATCCGGAGCTTCTGATTCAGATTACGAATTTTATCTTTTATTACGATCCGGTGAACGAAGACGCGATTGTTTTGAAGTGCAAGACGCTGGCCCTGATGGGAAAACACACGCTGGCGAAAAATGCCTTCGAGAAATTCGCCCGTGACTACAAAGCGCTGTACGGCGAAGCCTACGAGCAACCGTTCTCTACGATCATTAACTAAGTTCGCCGGAATGCGATTTGCCAGATTAGGACCTGACGTGCTGTATTTAGCCACGCAGCGTAATCTTGGCCCGGTGGCAAACCCCGCCGATGGGCGGGTTGAATTTGGATACACTCACTTCGACGGTTTCGACCTGCGGATACCGTTTCCGGATTTCTTCGATGATGTTGTGGGCGATGTGTTCGAGTAGCCGGGCGGGGCGCTGCATGGCTTCATGTGTGATTGTATATAACTCTCCGTAATTGACCGTAGTGCTCAGCCGATCAAGCCGGGCAGGTTCAGAGAGGTCGGCGGTCACGGTGATATCGACTGAGTATTTATTGCCGATTTTTTGTTCCTCGTCGTAGAAGCCGTGGTAGGCGAAGAATTCGAGCCCTTCAAGCGAAATGGTTCCCATAGGTGCGAATCGGCGGTTCGTAGCCGCCTTTTCAACCGGTTAATTGTTCGCCCAAAAGTAGAACAAAAAAGCGGACTCGCGGTCCGCTTCGGGTTAAATCTGATCGAAGAATGATCCGGCTTCTTTTTTCTTTTCTTCGGGCTGGGGTTCTTCATGAACCGCCTGCGGATCGGTTACTTCTTCTTCGGGTTCCGTCACGGGAAAACCGGCTTCGGCGGCTTCCGCGCCCTGGGCAACCACCGGGTCTTCTGCGACCACTCGGGCGGAAACCGGTTCTGGTTCCGACTCTTCGGCCCGTCGCAACGCGTCATCGGTCGTATCGACGCCCCGGTCTTCAGCACTCACCATGGTCAGATCGGTCTCGGCCAGATTTTCGGTGGGTTCAGCCTCCGAAGTAGCCGGTTCGGGTTCGGTATGCTGGGCGGTCACTTCGTCGATCTTGGCCTGGAGCGATTGCTGGTTGAATTTTTTCTCAAACCGGTCGACGCTGTCGATGGCGTTGTTGGCCAGCGTCCGGATTTGTTTAATGAGCCCTTCCTTGTATTTCTCCATCGCCTTGAAGTCGTGTTCCATCGCCTTCAGGTCGTTGAGAATATTTTCTTTGATATAACGGGCCTGGTTTTCAGCGTCCTGCACCATCAGGGTGGAGCGTTTGCGGGCGTCGGCCAGAATTTCGTCGGCTTTCTGTTTCGATTCGCTGAGGTATTTTTCGGCAGCTTTATTGGCTTGTTCGGTAATCTGGCTGCTGGTGTCGTCGGCGGTTTTTAACGTTTTGAACAACGTCATTTCAATATCCTTGAACTTGTTGAGCTCTTTCTCGGCCAGTTCGAGTTGCATCTTCAACATCTTGCTCTCGCTCGTAACGCGTTCCCATTCCTGTGAGAGCGATGCCAGGAAAGCATCCACTTCGTCGGGGCGGTAACCGCCGAATCCTTTCTTTTCAAATGTATGTTGCCGTATCTCGATGGGCGTGATTTTCATAACTGGAAAGGGTTACATGGTGTCAAAGGGGCACTTGCCTGCTAAATGTAAAGTTATCCGACCGAAAATATCAATTTTTTGGGCTGAAATTTGTGAAATATCCAAAAAGTAGGCAAATCATTTAGCTAGCGGGTAATCTGCCAAACGGAAATCAACCGGTCGTCGCTGGCCGAAACCAGTTGCTGCTGGTACGAACTCCAGAGCAATTTATTGACTGAGGTGCCGTGCCCGGCGTGTCGGGCACGGTCGATTACCTTCAGCAGTTTGAAAGTGTCGGCATCCCAGACTTTCACGGATTTGTCCAGACTACACGTAGCAAATAACGCGCCATCGGGGCTAAAGCAAATGTGATTGACGGCGAACAGATGCGCGGCAATGTCGTTTTGCGGTGTGTAATCACCGGCCACATTCCAGACTTTCAGGTGCGCATCCCGACCCGCCGAAAGCAAAAATCGGCCGTCGGGCGAGTATTGTACGATGAAGACCGAGTTGTTATGCGCGGGAATCGTTCGTTTCAGCACCAGCGTATCGGCGTCGAAAATTCGGATGCCGTGGTCGCTGTAGCCCACGGCTACTTCCCGGCTGGCCGGGTTGAAGGCAATGCTGCGGGCGCTTTTGTCGGACACTTTCAGGTGTTTCCGAACCGCAAATTCCTGGACATCCATCACCGCCAGCACCCCGTCGGAAAGGGCGATCCAGGCGGAGGTTTCGACGAATTTGATGTCAAAGATAGCCGCCGACGTGATCTGGGCCGATCGGATTTCCTGTTTCTGTACCGGGTCAATGACGTGAATGCCGTCGTAATTCTGCCCCACCCACAACTGCTGCCGCTCGCGGTCGAACGCCAAGGCATACACGGAAGCTGGAATGCGGGCCAGCAGCGTTCCCAGGTCGGGTTTATCCAATTGCCAGCGCACCACCAGCCCGTCGGCCCCGGCCGAAAAAAACTCCGTCGGCGTTGCTCCGGTTTCCAGCGTATACACACAGTCGCGGTGACCGGCAAAGGTGTCAATTTTTTGGACTTGCATGAGCAAAAATTAGAGACAAAAAATAACGAATATTGAATAACGAATAGCGAATTTTGAAATTGCCGTCCCTTTCGTTATTCAATATTCATTATTCGTTATTAATGGCAGTATGCCTGCCGCTATTTTATAATTTCGCACCAAATTAACCAGAAATTCGGGATATGTCCGTGTATCAAACCCACCGGCTCGGGGCCGACTGTACGGCGGTTTTGTGGAAAATCGAGGAAAGTGAAGACGATCTGCGCGCCCGGCTGACGCTCACGATGCCGGAGCAACTGGAGTTGCTGGAGATTACGCACCCGGCTCAGCGGGTCGAGTGGCTGGCGTGCCGGGCGGCTATTCAGGCACTGGTACAACCCTACTGGCCTTATGCGGGCCTATACAAGGATGAATACGGAAAACCGCACCTAATCGGGCTGGATGCGCAGGTGTCGATTTCCCACACGGCGGGCTGGGCCGCTGCCGTGCTCCACCATTCCAAAGCCGTCGGGATTGATATTGAACCCTTTCGGGACCAGTTCGTGCGGGTGGTGCCGCGCGTGTTATCCGAAGACGAAACCCGCCATGCGGCCGGGGATTTGCGCCGGTTGGCCGTATACTGGTGTGCCAAAGAAGCTTTGTACAAACTGTACGGCAAACGCCAACTCACCTTCCGCGAACACCTGCACATCGAACCGTTTGCCGATGGCGCGGGGCTGCTGACCGGCCACGTTCGCTTGCCGGACGATGTGCGGGAGCTGACCATTCACTATTTCGAAACCGGCCCGGGCCTGCTGGCCATTGCGTTCTAACGTACCCGCGGACTTTAGTCCGTGTAAGATAGTATCACCTTAAGTTGGTACAAACTAATAGATAACAGAAGCTCACACGGGCTAAAGCCCGTGGGTACGTCACTTGTTGGTGTAATCCGACAGGGGCGGGGTGGCGTCTTCGTCGTAAACCGCATTGAGCAATTGCTCGACTTCCTTCATGCGGCCGGTATCGCCGATTTTTTCAAACGCCAGCATCAGGTTCCGCAGCACGCGCCGGATGATGTCCACATTCGTACACGGCTGGTAATACGTATCAGCCGGTTTCAGGTTCAACTGGCCGATGTAATGATCGATGTCTGATTTGGAAAAAACCAGCCCCCGGTTGAAGACGTTAATGTAAAACTGCGTGTGATCTTTCTTATACGTCAGCACGAACAGACTGGGCAGATTCACACCGTAAACCGGCAAATCGAGTTGCTGGGCAATCATCATGTAAATGACGCACAGCGAAATCGGATTGCCGCGCCGACTTTCCAGCACGACGTTGATCATCGAGTTGGAGGGCGAATGGAAATGCTTGGTGTTGGCGGCAAACTTTAACTTGTTGAAAAACACACTGTTGAGGGTCTTGATCTGGTCGATCGGATGCATGTCGGTTTTGCCTTCCAGCCACACATCCAGGTACAGCTGCTTGATTTCCTGACGAAGTTTGTCGAGCGACAAATCGGGATATTGATACGTAGCAATGATCCACAGTCCTTCCAGCAGGTCCAAACCGCCGGTTTCCTTCCAGATCCGGATCCGGTCAAGCACCGACTGATATTGCAGATCGTGAATCAATTCCTCAATCTTCTTCTGATGAATCGGATTAAAACTATCTTCCCATTCGCTCTCCAGATACGGAATCAACTGGCCGCCCAATTCGCGGATTTTCTGCTCGACATGCTCGGTAATTTCCTGATCATCGTCATCGAGCAAAGATATAAGTGCTTTAATTTCGTTATCGTTGATCATGCCACTTCTGTGGGTTATGGCCCGGCGCTTCGGTTGTTCTGGTAAAGGTGCCGGATACGGTTGCGACGGCCTGACCCGAAGATAAAAACTTATTTTTAGAAACCTACTGAATTTTATACTTTTGTCCGTTAGGCAGAAGACGGGCACCGCCAAATTGGTAACACGATTTTGTTAAAAATGATTTTTTGAATTCAAACGGAATAAAATATCAAATTAACAGACACATCGGCAGGTTTTTTGCTCGCTTCAATGGAATCTCAACGTTTGTAAAAATCTCTTATCATACAACCTTTCATGAAAATTTTAGTCACTGGCGGAGCCGGGTTCATTGGTTCGCATACAGTCATTGAATTACTGGGTGCTGGATATGAGCCTGTTATCCTTGATAACTTTTCTAATTCGAACCGCTCGGTGCTGGCTGGCCTGCGGCAGATCCTAGGCCACGACGTTCCTTTCTACGAAGCCGACTGCAATGACCCCGAAGCGCTGAATGCCATCTTTGAAAAAGAGAATTTTGGGGGAGCGATTCATTTTGCGGCTCACAAAGCCGTCGGCGAGTCGGTGGCCAAGCCGCTGATGTACTACCGCAACAACCTCGATTCGACGCTGTTGTTGCTGGAAACGATGCAGCAGCACGGCGTTCCGAACCTGGTATTCTCGTCGTCCTGCACGGTGTATGGCCAGCCCGAACACTTGCCCGTCACGGAGGATACGCCCCGGCTACCAGCGCAGTCGCCCTACGGAAACACGAAAGCCATCTGCGAAGACATCATTCGGGATGCGGTGTATGCCAAAGCACCGATCAAATCCATTGCCTTGCGGTATTTCAATCCCATCGGCGCGCACCCATCGGGGCTGATCGGCGAACTGCCGCTGGGCGTACCGGGCAATCTGGTTCCGTTTATTACGCAGACGGCGGCCGGGCTTCGCGAAAAGCTGACCGTCTTTGGCAATGATTACAACACGCCCGACGGGACGTGCGTGCGTGATTTCATTCATGTCGTCGATCTGGCAAAGGCACACGTTCAGGCCCTGCGGCTGCTCGATTCACGTGAGGAAACCAGCTATTACGATATCTTCAATGTCGGAACCGGCCACGGCAACACGGTGCTGGAGGTAATCAAGACTTTTGAAGAAGTAAATCAACTGAAACTGAACTATTCGATTGGGCCGCGTCGGCCAGGCGATGTGGAAAAAATCTACGCGCAGGTCGATAAAGTTAATAACGTCATGGGCTGGCGGGCCGAAAAAACGCTGGCCGAAAGCCTCCAGGATGCCTGGCGCTGGGAGCAAAATTTACAAAAGCAGAAAACTTCCGTTTCGGAATAAGGAGTATGTCGAAGAAAATTCTGATTACCGGCGGAGCCGGATTCATTGGTTCACACGTGGTTCGGTTGTTTGTCACCAAGTATCCCGACTATCAGATCGTCAACCTCGATAAGCTGACCTACGCCGGAAATCTGGCCAATCTGACCGATATCGAAGACGCGCCCAACTACTCCTTTGTCAAAGGCGATATTACCGACGCCCCGTTTCTGGATCAACTCTTTCAGGAACAGGCCTTCGATGGCGTCATTCACCTGGCGGCCGAGTCGCACGTCGACCGCTCGATTACCGATCCGATGGCTTTTGTGCTGACCAACGTCGTCGGCACCGTCAACCTGCTCAATGCGGCCAAAAACAGTTGGAAAGCCGACTTTACCGGCAAGCGGTTTTACCATGTCTCGACTGACGAAGTCTACGGTTCGCTGCACAACCCGGAGGATTTCTTCGTAGAAACGACTCCCTACGATCCGCAGTCGCCCTACTCGGCTTCCAAAGCTGCTTCCGACCACTTCGTGCGGGCTTACGGCAACACCTACAAGCTGCCGATCGTCCTGTCGAACTGCTCGAACAACTACGGCCCCAACCATTTTCCCGAGAAGCTGATTCCGTTGATGATTCACAACATCCAGACCAACAAGCCGCTGCCGGTATATGGCAAAGGCGAAAACGTGCGTGACTGGCTGTATGTGATCGACCACGCCCGGGCCATCGATACGATCTTCCACGATGGCCGAAATGGCGAGACGTATAACATCGGCGGTTTCAATGAGTGGAAAAACATCGACCTGGTGCATTTGCTGTGCAACATCATGGATCGCAAACTCGGTCGCCCGGAAGGCACCTCGGCCCAGTTGATCACCTACGTCACCGACCGGGCGGGCCACGACCTGCGCTACGCCATCGACGCCCGCAAGCTGATGAACGAGCTGGGCTGGCAACCGTCGCTGCAATTTGCCGAAGGCCTGGAAAAAACCGTCGACTGGTTTTTGGCCAACCAGGAGTGGCTCGACAACGTGACCTCCGGCGCTTACCAAAGTTATTACGATTCGATGTACGAAAATCGATGACAATTGTGAATGAGTGAATGAGCGATTGAGTGAATAGCTTCGCACGAAGCAGAAAATTGCGAAGCTATTCACTCAATCACTCATTCGCTCACTCACTCATTGAACACTATGAAAGGTATCATTCTGGCCGGTGGGTCCGGCACTCGTCTGCATCCGTTGACGCTGGCCGTCAGCAAGCAACTCATGCCGGTTTACGACAAGCCGATGATTTATTACCCACTGTCGATTCTGATGCTGGCCGGAATCCGCGAGATTCTGATTATTTCGACGCCCCACGATCTGCCTAACTTTAAAAAGCTGCTGGGGGACGGTTCACAGGTCGGCTGTACGTTCGCGTATGCCGAGCAGCCGCTGCCGAACGGACTCGCACAGGCCTTTGTGATCGGCGAAGAGTTTATCGGCACCGACAAAGTGGCCTTGATTCTGGGCGACAACATCTTCTACGGTTCGGGCCTGTCGCGGCTGCTGCAAGCCAACAACGACCCCGACGGGGGCGTGGTGTTTGCCTACAAGGTGAACGACCCGGAGCGGTATGGCGTCGTGGAGTTCGATGGCGATAAAAACGCCTTGTCGATTGAAGAAAAACCGGCCCAGCCGAAGTCGAACTACGCGGTGCCGGGTTTGTATTTCTATGACAATGAGGTGGTTCAGATTGCCAAAGACTTGCAGCCGAGCCCGAGGGGTGAATACGAAATCACGGACGTGAACAAAGTCTATCTGGAGCGGGGGAAGCTGAAAGTGGGGATCCTGGACCGGGGCACGGCCTGGCTGGACACGGGGACGTTTGCGTCGCTGATGCAGGCGGGTCAGTTTGTGCAGGTGATCGAGGAGCGTCAGGGCATGAAAATTGGGTCGATTGAAGAAGTGGCGTACCGGATGGGCTATATCGATGCCGATCAGCTCAAGGCCATCGCCCAGCCGCTGGTGAAAAGCGGCTATGGACAGTATTTGTTGAATTTGTTGAAATAATCGACGCCTTTCACCTCCAACCCCCTGAAGGCCGGGCGGCCGGTGCCGGGCTTATGCATCCGGATTTGAGAGCCTCCTTCAGGGGGTTGGGGGTGGGGGTAGAAAAAAAAGCCCGGACAACGTCCTGGCCTTTTCCAAACCTAACCTATGAGATGAGAAAATCGGCTCATCCTCAGGGTGAGGACTCGCCAACTCTCTGCAAATGTGCAGGGAAGATACTAAGAAAAATAGAGAAGAAATCCCTCATTTGTAAAAAAAACGTGTAAAAGGGGTAAATACGGACTTTTCCGTATTCGACTGCGTAGTTTTACTTGATTTAGTTTATTAATTCTTTGAATGTCAATATGTTAGTTCAATTGCTATAAAGCTCTTTCCTTGTTATTTCTTCTCCTCCTGTCTATTTTGGAAGAACGAAACGTAAACGCTCTTCCAAAAAATCATGACAGACGATTCAAAAGAACCCTACCGGGGCGATGTGGGCGACTTCATCCGGAACCGGGATGCTGAAATGCTGACCCGGCGTTTCCGCCAAAGCCGGGAGAAACAGGGCCTAAAGAAAGACACCTTCACCCGCGCCGAATTCTTTGGCATCAACCGCATCAACGAGCTGCTCGGTTTCGACGATTGCGTCGGCATCCGGATTTATTATGGTCTGGGAAGCAACAAAGACGAAAGCGGGGAACTGCAGCCCAAACTGGTCCTGGCCGCTGTCAACTCCAAAGGCAAAGACATCTTCCTCGGCAGTTTGACGCGTGATGCTGAAGCCGGAAAAGAAGCAACCAGTGATGATCCGACCGGTTTAAAAGACATGCCCGCCGGACGGGATGCGCTGGCGAATGGAATGCCATGTCCGCAATCATGCTAATCATGATACTTTAAAAATGAAATGTTAGAAAGACTCCTAGAATTATATAGGCAACATCCACTAGAATTTATTCATGATGCAGCCACATTAGTACCAATCATTCTAGGATTATTCTATTCTGTATCCAATAAGAAAGATTTAAGGTTCTTGTTAATATTTTATATATTATTATTCATCAGGAACCTTATTTCTAATTTTTACGCAATCAGAAAGATTAATAATTTGTACTTATATAATCTATTTGGATTTGTAGAAGTCTTATTAATCGGACTAATATACTATCACAGTGTTGACAATAGGAAATTTAAATTCCTAATCCTTATCACTAGTAGTATAATTTTTATTTTTAATTTATTTTTTTGGGATGATAGAGAATTCTCGCCAGGTATACTTACAGTAACGAGGATTTACGACCTTTTCTTAGTTTTTGTATATTTTATTCATTTACTAGCTGAAATGAGAGTAAAAAATATTCTCCTACATCCTCTGTTCTGGATTAGTAGTGGAATAATTATTCAGTCTACAGGAACTATATTTATTTTTTTATTCTCAAAAATAGTATTGTCGACCAGAACGTCTCCTGATATTTATTTTCCTTATTGGAACTTCATTTTGGTTATGTACATAGTTTTTTGTATTTTCTCTTCTATAGGTCTTTGGGTTAGCAAATATGACAAAGATAACTACGTTTAATTTCGTTTCAATCGGCTTATTGGCATGAATACGGTTTTGTAACCGGTCACAGAGTCACCAAAACCCCAAGCTGCATCAGGTGGTCCCAAATCGTTTGAATGTCTGTTACCCAAATGTTTACTTGCTGACGAGGAGGCTTAGTGATTTCGATCAATTTTCATTAACCCTGCAATTTGCATGAAACTTGTGCAAATTGCAGGGTTAATTTGACAGTTACCAGTTAACGACCGTTAGTCACTCTTTTTTCCGTTTACTCAAAGCTCATTGCTTTCCCGGACAAGGTTGTGCAACTTTGGGGAACAACAAACCTCTTTTTGACCATGAGTAGAATTACCAGTGGCGCCGGGCGCTTCATTTCCGAAGAAGAAGCCAACGAATTCAAAGGCGCTTACCAGAAACGGAAGAAGGAACAGCAGATTCCGGATGAAGATACGGTTCGGTCCGAGTTTTTTGGCAGCGATAATTTGCAGCAAATACTTAATGAGCCGGGTTGCATCGGTATCCGGGTGTACCACGCCAAACGGCGCGAAACCATCAACGGGCGCGAGCATCTGGTGCCGCGCGTAGTACTGGTCGGCATCGATAAAACCGGAAAGGAAATTCTGCAACTGACCGTTCCGACCGAAGCCGGGATGAAAGATATGCCTGGCGGAAAAGAAGGACAGCTAGCCGATGGGCCGATCTGTCCGCCGGAGTGTAACACAGGAGGGTAAGGGGAGAAGGGAAATTTTATGCTTGATCATCCGTACATCACGTTAATTCTGAAGTACCCGGATTCATTCTTGCCAGAACTGTTCCTGATCCTGGCGATCGGGGCAGGTCTGGTCAATTATTCTTTTCTGGATAAGCCCAGCCGCTGGTTGTTCCGGATGCTGGTCTTATCGTTGATCATTAGCCTCATTCAACTGCACGATGCGGCCTATCGGCAGAACAATACGTATTTACATAATCTGAATTCGCTGGTCGAAATGTGCTGTTTCGCCACCGCGTACCGCATCGAATTGAAATCCCGAAAAAATCAGGGGCTTATTCTGGCGGGGCTGATCATGTATGTGCTGGTTTTCCTGTATGACTTCAGTTGGACCCAGCTAGCGGGCGTGACCCTGGGTGTGCAGCGGCTGATCATGATCTTTTACGCGCTGATCTATTTTCACCACATTCTGTCACGGATGCAGGTGCAAAACCTGCTGATTCATTCGATGTTCTGGGTAAGCGCCGGCGCCATTGTCCACGCAGCCGGAACGTTGTTTGTCTTTCTATTTGTGAAAGTAACCCTGGGTGATCTAAGTTCGAACGGCAGTTATGCTTTGTACATCACCATTGTCCGTACATTCTCGGCCTTTTTTTACATCATTTTGCTGGTGAGCTTTTGGCTCCGTCGGCGGGAGGTTAAGTTGACGAACCAGTTGACCGTTTAATACAAGGTTCTTGCGGATGTGGCAGCAGAGTTTTATATTTCGACCCATTGATTGATTAAATCCCCCGTGTATGGGAACGTACTTCGCTGCTGACTCGCTGTGAACGAGGACATGAAATTATACATTGCCGTAGGAACGGCCGTTTTGCTAGTGATGGCGATTTTCATTATCGTCTTTGTCGCCTATTACCAGCAAAAACAAATTCGTCAACAACTTATTCTGAAAGAGTGGCAGGAAAAATACCGGAAAGGACTGCTGGCTGCAACCCTCCAGGCGCAGGAACACGAACGTCGGCGCATTGCGCAGGACCTGCACGATGAAATTGGTACCATGCTTTCCGTTACGAAATTGAGTTTGAACCAGTTGAGCCGGTCGGTCGAAAACCACGATCCGAATTCGCCGGTGCTGGTACAGAAAACCCGCTCGCTGCTCGACGAAACCATCGCCAACGTCCGGCGCATCAGTCGCGATCTGGTGCCGACGACGCTCGAACGCTTTGGGCTGGTGTCGGCCCTGGAAGAACTGGCCGAAAAAGCCAGCAATGGCGAGGTCCACGTTGAGTTGTCCTGTTCCGACAAACTGCCGACCTTGCTGCCGCAACTGGACCTGACGCTTTTTCGGATTGCGCAGGAACTGATTAATAACGCCATCAAGCACGCCAACGCCCAAAACATTATCATCGACCTGCACTGCCAGTCCAACGGTATTTTGCTATCGGTGATCGACGACGGCCAGGGCTTCGACCTGGACGAAGTGATGAAAGACCGCAAACGCGGCCTGGGACTGCGGAATATCGAAAGCCGCCTGAACGTGATCGACGGCCATGTAACGTTCGATGTGGAAGAAGGGCGCGGTTCGCGCATTCACATTCAGGTGCGAAACCTGAAACCGGAAGTAGAGGTCGAAGTGGAACACGCGTAGAAACCAGCTAACCCAAACCATGAAAAAGATCAAGATTGCATTAGCCGACGATCATAATCTGTTCCGCAAAGGCATGGCGTCGGTGTTGAGCCAGGTGCCGGATTTTGAACTGGTGCTGGAAGCCAGCAACGGCCAGGAACTGATCGACAAGCTGACCCGTCGGTTGCCGGATGTGGTCTTGCTGGACCTGGAAATGCCCGTCATGGACGGGATTGCGACCACGGAATATATCCGTGAAAACCATCCCGATGTGAAGATCATCATGCTGACGATGCACGACGAAGACCGCTTTGTATTGCACCTGCTCGAAAAAGGCGTCAGCGGGTATGTGCTGAAGGATGCCGACCTGGATGAGGTCGAAAAGGCCGTCCACCGGGTTATGGACGACGGCGTATACCTGAACGATTTTGTGTCGAAAGTTATGCACCGGAAGATGGTGAACAAAACCACCGTCATTAAACCGACAGCGACCGCTACCTTATATAATAGTAAAGTGCTGCTGTCGGAGCGCGAAAAAGAAGTGCTCAAACTAATCTGTGAAGGCTTATCGACGGCCGAGATCAGTGAGAAGATTTTCCTTAGCCCCCGCACTGTTGAAGGGCACCGGCTACGGATTCTGGAAAAAACCGGGACGAAAAATACCGCTGGCATGGTCGCCTATGCTTTCAAGAATAATTTAGTATAAAGCAATAGAGGGCGAAAGAGGGCGAACCGAAGAGAGGAGGAAGGAAGCAGAGGATTCAACAGGCGCTGGCACAGCTCCTTTCGTCCTCTGCTTCCTTCCTCCTCTCTTCTTTTTTTCAACTAATTCCGGATCACCTTTGTTACCAAAAATAAAACCCGGTCGAATCCTAAAGAATTGAATAAATAGAAGATAAACTTTCTATTACATCCTTTAACTTTGCCCCTCGAACATGGGTGATCCCGAATTATGGACAGATTTTCGTATATAGCTAACTCTGAAGCCGCTTACATCGACGACTTATACCGGGCCTACAAGCAGGACCCCGGCTCGGTGGATGGAAGTTGGCAGAAATTTTTTGAAGGTTTTGAGTTCTCCCAATCGTACGGCGAAAATGGGAACGGTGCCAACGGCCACACCACCGAGACGACGACTACAAAGCCCGTTATTGATACCAAACACGCTGAAAAAGAAGTTTCCGTTGCCAGTTTGATTAAAGCATACCGGTCACGGGGGCATTTGCTGGCCAAAACTAACCCCATCCGCAGCCGGAAAGACCGGAACCCACGCATAGGTTTGGAAGACTACGCCCTGTCGGAAGCCGATCTTGACACGATTTTTGAAGCGGGAACCCTGCTCGGAATCGGGCCGAGTTCGCTCCGTAAAATCATGGAGTCGCTGGAGAAAATCTACGCTGGCACCATCGGTTTCGAGTACATGTACATCCGCGAAATCGACGTTAAAAACTGGTTGCGGAACAAAATTGAAAAAGAAGCACTTGAATTCAATCCATCGCTGGACGAGAAAAAGCGGATTCTGGAGAAGCTGAACGAGGCTACGGTTTTTGAAAACTTTCTGCATACCAAATACTTAGGCCAGAAACGGTTTTCGCTCGAAGGGGGAGAAACCACCATTCCGGCGCTGGATGCCATCATCAATCGCGCGGGCGAACTGGGTGTTGAAGAGGTAATGATCGGGATGGCCCACCGGGGCCGTCTGAACGTGCTGGTGAACATCCTGGGCAAGTCGTACGAAGACGTGTTCAGCGGGTTTGAAGGCAATGTGCCCGACCAGGTGTTTGGCGACGGTGATGTGAAATACCACCTGGGGTATTCCAGCCTCATCGAAACCTCATCGGGCAAACAAGTCAGCCTGAAACTGGCCCCGAACCCCTCGCACCTGGAAGCCGTCAACCCGATCATCGAAGGGTTTGTTCGGGCGCAGGCCGATGAAGAATACGCCGGGAATTTCGACAAAATTCTGCCCATTCTGATCCACGGCGATGCCGCCGTAGCCGGACAGGGCATTGTGTACGAAGTGACCCAGATGGCGAAGCTGGAGGGCTATCAGACCGGTGGAACGCTGCACTTCGTGATCAACAACCAGGTCGGTTTTACCACGGATTTTGAAGATGCCCGTTCGTCAATTTATTGCTCGGATATTGCCAAGATCATCGATGCACCGGTTTTCCACGTCAACGGTGACGATCCGGAAGCCGTCATTTTTTGCGCCAAACTGGCGGTCGAATTCCGGGAGAAATTCAACCGGGATGTATTCATTGACATGGTTTGCTACCGCCGGTACGGCCACAACGAATCGGACGAACCGAAGTTCACCCAGCCAACGCTGTACAACGTCATCGAGAAACACGCCAACCCGCGCGAGATCTACAACAAAAAGCTGATTGAGCGGGGCGAGGTGGATGCCGAACTGGCTTCCAAAATGGACACGGCGTTCAAGAAGGAGTTGCAGGACCGGCTGGATATGGTGAAACAGAAAGCCGAGATTCCGTACAAACCGCTACGGCTCGACCGCGAGTGGGCGGAGTTGCGGGTGAGCAAACCGGAAGACTTCGAGCAGTCGCCCGAAACCGGCGTGCCGCTGGAAACACTCGAAAAAGTCGGCCAGGCGCTGGTTACGATTCCGAACGGCTTCAAGCCGCTGAAGCAGATCGACAAGCTGCTGAAAGACCGGCGGCAGATGATATTTGAAACCAAACAGGTCAACTGGGGCACGGCCGAACTGCTGGCCTACGGGTCGATTCTGTCGGAAAATAAAGTGGTTCGCCTGAGTGGTCAGGACGTTCAAAGGGGCACGTTCTCGCACCGGCACGCGGTTTTGCACGACTCTGAAACCAACGAAGCCTACAACTCGCTGGATTACATCGAGGGCAACCAGCAGAAAATGCAGATTTATAACTCACTGCTGTCGGAATACGGTGTATTGGGTTTTGAGTTTGGCTACTCGATGGCGGCCCCTCACGCGCTGGTCATCTGGGAAGCCCAGTTCGGTGACTTTTCGAATGGGGCACAGGTGATCATCGACCAGTTTGTCTCGTCCTGCGAATCGAAGTGGGGCCTGATGAACGGGTTGGTGATGCTGCTTCCACACGGCTACGAAGGCCAGGGCCCCGAACACTCCAACGCCCGGCCGGAACGCTACCTGCAACTGTCGGCCGAATACAACATGGTGGTGGCCAACGTAACGACCCCGGCCAACTTCTTCCACCTGCTGCGTCGGCAGTTGGCCTGGCCGTTCCGCAAACCGCTGATCGTAATGTCGCCCAAATCGTTGTTACGCCATCCGCAAGTAGTTTCTCCGCTGGAAGACCTTACCAAAGGAACGTTCAAAGAAGTACTGCCCGATCCGTACGCCATAGGCAAGAAAGTGAAACGGATTTTGCTGTGTACGGGTAAAATTTATTACGAACTGCTCGAAAAACAGCAGGCCGATAAACGTGAAGATGTGGCCATCATTCGGCTGGAGCAATTGCATCCGTTCCCGCAAAAACAACTTGATGCGATTCTGGCCCACTACAGCAAGAACGTTGAAACGGTGTGGGTGCAGGAAGAACCGTCGAACATGGGTGCGTGGACGTACCTGCTGCGCTCCGGACTGGATCTGAAACTGCAGGGTGTAACCCGGAAAAACAGTGCGTCGCCCGCAACCGGTTATTCCAAAGTACATAGTCAGGAACAGGCCGACATCATCCGTCGGGCTTTTGAATAAGGCTTACCAGTTACCACTTACCAGGAACGACCGGTAACTGACCACTGAAAACGAAGAGAAAATGGCAATAGAAATGAAAGTTCCCCCGGTTGGGGAGTCGATTACGGAGGTAACCGTTGGCGCGTGGCACAAGAAAGAGGGTGATTCGGTCAAGCGGGACGAAGTGTTGTGTGAGCTGGAGTCGGACAAAGCCTCGTTCGAGTTTCCGGCCGAAGCCGACGGCGTTCTGCACATCATGGCTCAGGAAGGCGATGTGTTGCCGATTGGAGCGGTTTTGTGTACCATCGAACCCGCCGGTGCCTCCAACGGCGCGGCTCCTGCCCCTCAGGCTGCTCCGGCCGAAGCTCCCAAACCGGCCGAACAACCGGCGGCTCCGCAACCAGAACCGGCCAAATCCGAACCGCAACCGGCTCCTGCCCCGGCGGCAGCTTCGGAATCAAAAGTGGTAGAAATGAAAGTACCCCCGGTGGGCGAATCCATTACCGAAGTAACGATTGCCTCCTGGAATAAAAAAGACGGCGACCGCGTGGAACTCGACGAAGTTTTGTGCGAACTCGAATCCGATAAAGCCACCTTCGAATTACCTTCTGAAGCGGCCGGAACCCTCCGGATTGTGGCCGAAGCCGGAGCAACCCTGGCAATCGGTGCGGTGATCTGCCGGATTGAAGTCGGCGCCGGAGCGGCTCAACCCGCCGAGCAACCAGCGGCTCCGGTTGCGAAGCCTGCTGCCCAACCCGCAGCGGCTCAACCCGCCGAGCAAGGCTATGCGGCCAATCATCCGTCGCCGGTGGCGGCCAAGATCCTGGCTGAAAAAGGCATCGATCCGAAAGAAGTGAACGGCACCGGCATTGGTGGCCGCATTACGAAAGAGGATGCGGTGAAAGCCGAAAAACCGGCAGCGGCTCCCCAGCCTGCTCCGGCCCCGAAACCGGCTCCTGCCCCGGCTGCTCCCGCTCCCGCATCGTCGGGCAGTGGCAACCGGGTTCAACGGCGCGAACGGATGACCTCTTTGCGGAAAACCATCGCCCGGCGGCTGGTGGCCGTGAAAAACGAAACCGCCATGCTGACGACCTTCAACGAGGTCGATATGAAGCCGATCATGGACCTGCGGGCGAAATACAAAGACAAGTTCAAGGAGAAACATGCCGTGGGCCTGGGCTTCATGTCGTTCTTCGCAAAGGCGGTTTGCATTGCCCTCCAGGACTTCCCGAACGTGAATGCGTCGATTGACGGCGATTCAATTGTCTATAACGATTTCTGCGATATTTCCATCGCCGTTTCGACGGAGCGTGGCCTGGTTGTACCCGTTGTTCGCAATGCCGAGAGCATGGACTTTGCCGGGATCGAAAAAGAAATCATTCGCCTGGCTGGTCTGGCCCGCGACAACAAACTGACCATCGAGCAGATGTCGGGCGGAACGTTCACGATCACCAACGGCGGGGTGTTTGGTTCGATGCTGTCGACGCCGATCATCAACGCACCCCAGTCGGCCATTCTCGGGATGCACAACATCGTGGAGCGGCCGGTAGTGATCAACGGCGAGATCGTCATTCGCCCGATCATGTACGTAGCGCTTTCGTACGACCACCGCATCATCGACGGCAAGGATTCGGTCAGCTTCCTTGTTCGGGTGAAGCAGTTGCTGGAAGATCCGGCGCGGATTTTACTGGGCGTTTAATATTCGCTTCATTGTGCTATTGTTAATCAAGGAGACGTGTCTAACGGCGCGTCTCCCTATTTTATAAAGGGAAACCAACGCCGTGATAAAACAAGTATCCATCCAAAATTTCAAATCGATTCTTGATTTATCGTTTCCGACGAAGCGGGTTAATGTGTTTATTGGCGAACCAAATTCGGGAAAATCGAATTTGTTGGAAGCGTTGAGTTTGTTCGGAATTGCAGAACATTTGGATTTGCCATCGTACATCCGCTTTGAAAATATACAGAATATCTTTTTTGATAATGATACTTATAAATCGATCAAGGTGCAGGCTGATAGTGATTCTGTAGAGTTCTCTATTCAAAATAAAGACGGCAAGGTTAAGCTGAAAAATAGCCAAGAATCTTTTGATTTTTTTATCAATATTGAAAAAGGTAAGTTTCAATGGAATACTACATACGGTGTGGACTTTGACTTAAGAGGGAGGTTTGATAAATATAAGCCCTATAATTTTTCTCCTTATTCTTTCGGTGAAAACAACAGCGATGGGTGGTCTTCACTTTCTCCTCCTGATGGGAAAAATCTATTTGAAGTGGTACAAACCAACAAAGCTCTTCGGGAAATAATTGCTGGTATTTTCTTAGAAAAAGGTTATAAATTAAACCTGAATGCTTCCCGCCGGGAAATCAATTTCGTTAAAGAGCAAGATAGCGTTTTATATACGTATCCGTATCAGTTACTATCAGATACGCTACAACGGGCTATTTTCTATACAGCGGTTCTGGAAAGTAATCGAGATTCTGTGATTTTGCTTGAAGAACCGGAAGCCAAGATGTTTCCTTTTTACACCAAGTATTTAGCCGAGAAGATCGCTCTAGATGAGTATTCGAACCAATTTTTTATTGCTACTCATAACCCCTACTTGCGGGCATCTATACTTGAAAAAACACCCATTGATGAGCTATCGATTAATGTAGTTTTTATGAAAGATTATAAAACTTATGTTTATCAACTACCAGAAAACCGCTTTTCTGAATTGTTTGATTATGGATCTGATGTGTTTTATAATTTGGAAAGATTATTGCCCGAATGAGACAAATTTTCCTGGAATGTAAGCCCGATGAAGCATTAGTCCGGCGTTTAGGCTTTCCACGCAGACTCGTAAAGCATCATAATGACAAGGGCAAAGTTTGCAATGTGTTAACGAAAACTGAGGCAACAATCGGTATGGTTGATGAAGATCCTAATACAACTCAACCCCGGTATCTAACCACACTAACCCGGTTGAATGAAGAATCATTATATAACTTGGCGGTGTACGTTGACGAGCAATCGAAAAACAAAGTTATTGTTGTCTGTCCCCGATTGGAAGAATGGATTCTCGGTATTACTAGCCAACACGCAGTTAAAATCAGCCAATTCGGATTGCCGGATAAGGCAAATAAGTTACACGACATTATAACAACCCGTCTTCAAAAATTTGAAGACTTAATTGATTATTTGGTGGATATAAAGTCTCCAGCTATCCTACATTTACAACGCTTACTCAATAGCTAACTCGAATAACTATGCAATACGACGTTATCGTCATCGGCTCCGGGCCGGGTGGCTACGTAGCCGCGATTCGCTGCGCTCAACTGGGCATGAAAACGGCCATCGTGGAAAAATACAAAACATTGGGCGGTACCTGCCTCAATGTCGGCTGTATTCCGTCGAAAGCCCTGCTCGATTCTTCGGAACATTTCTACAACGCGGCCCATACCTTCGCCGAACACGGCATCAAACTGGCTGATCTGCAGGTCGATCTGCCGCAGATGATCAAACGCAAGGAAGGCGTTGTGGAAGCCAATGTGACCGGTATTTCGTTCCTGATGAAGAAAAACAAAATCACGGTTCATCAGGGCTTTGGTTCGTTCGTTGATGCCAATACGCTGAAAGTCAAAAAGGACGACGGCAGCGAAGAACAGCTTACGACGAAGAACTTCATCATTGCCACGGGCTCAAAACCGTCCTCGTTCCCGTCGATGCCGATCGACAAAAAACGCATCATCACCTCCACTGAAGCGCTGACCTTGCAGGAAGTACCGAAACACCTGATCGTGATCGGGGCCGGGGTTATTGGTGCAGAACTGGGTTCTGTTTACGCCCGCATCGGTTCGAAAGTCTCGTTCGTGGAATTTGCGGATTCGATGATTCCGACGATGGACAAGACGATGGGCAAGGAACTGCAAAAAGCCATTAAAAAGCTGGGGGCCGATTTCTATTTCAGCCACAAGGTAACCAGCGTCGAAAATACCGGCGAAGGCGTGGTCGTGAAAGCCGATACGCCCAAAGGTGACCAAATTGCACTTGAAGGAGACTACTGCCTGGTGTCGGTCGGTCGGCGGCCGTACACCGATGGCCTGAACCTGGAAGCGGCCGGCTTGGCGACCGATAACCGGGGGCGCATTGAGGTGAACAACCACCTGCAAACGAAGGTGCCGAACATCTACGCCATCGGCGACGTCATTCGCGGGGCGATGCTGGCCCACAAAGCCGAAGAGGAAGGCGTATTCGTGGCCGAAACGCTGGCCGGACAAAAACCGCACATTAATTACCGGCTGATTCCGGGGGTGGTCTACACCTGGCCGGAAGTGGCGAGTGTGGGCTTCACAGAAGAAGAACTGAAGCAGGATGGAAAAGCATACAAAGTCGGGTCGTTTCCGTACAAGGCGCTGGGCCGCGCCCGGGCGTCGATGGACGTGGACGGTTTGGTAAAAGTGCTGGCCGATAAGCAAACCGACGAGATTCTGGGCATGCATATCATCGGTGCTCGGGCGGCTGATATGATCGCCGAGTGCGTGGTCGCGATGGAGTACCGGGCCTCCGCCGAGGACATCGCCCGGATTTCGCACGCTCACCCGACCTACACGGAAGCCATCAAAGAAGCCTGTCTGGCCGCGACCGAAAACCGGGCGATTCATATGTAACCGTACCCACGTATACCCACGGACTTTAGTCCGTGTGAGTCTATTTCATCCAGTAGTTGATACCAACTCAAAGGTTATCATAGCTCACACGGACTAAAGTCCGTGGGTATGTAACAATTTCATCCGATGAAAAAACTGCTACTTCTCTTTTGCCTTCTATCTCCGGTCGCCCGGGCGCAATCGAGCGCCGACTCGGTGACTATTCGCAAAATCTACAACGAAATTCTGAGCAACAGCCCGTCGTATGAATGGCTGCGGTATTTGACCCAACAGATCGGTCCCCGATTGAGTGGATCGGAAGGCGCGCAGAAAGCCGTCGACTGGACGAAGCAATTGATGGAAAAACAAGGCTTCGACCGGGTGTTTTTGCAGGAAGTGATGGTACCACACTGGGTTCGCGGGGCGAAGGAAATGGCGTATATTCAGAACGGAAAGCAAAAGACGACAGTACCGATTGCGGCTTTGGGCGGTTCCGTCGCCACACCGTCTAAAGGCATCGAAGCGCAGGTTGTTGAAGTCAAAAACTTCCAGGAATTGCGGGAGTTGGGTGCGGAAAAAGTAAAGGGTAAGATTGTTTTCTTTAACCGCCCGATGGACCCCACCAAACTGAACACGTTTGAAGCCTACGCCGGAGCGGTTGACCAGCGGGGCAACGGAGCCTCGGAAGCCAGCCGACTCGGGGCGGTAGGTGCTATCATCCGCTCCATGACGACGGCGATGGACGATAATCCGCACACCGGCAGCATGCGTTACGCGACCGGCGTGCCGCTGATTCCGGCTGCGGCCATCAGCACCAACGGCGCCGAACGGCTTAGCAAAGCGCTGAAAGAAAACCCGAATCTGACCTTTTACTTCAAACAAAGCTGCGAAAGCCTGCCGGATGCCAAATCCTACAACGTTGTCGGCGAAATCAAAGGATCGGAAAAACCGGATGAGATCATCGTGGTCGGCGGCCACCTCGATTCCTGGGATTTGGGACAGGGTGCCCACGACGACGGTGCGGGCTGCGTTCAGTCCATTGAAGTGCTGCGCGCGCTGAAAGCCCTGGGCATCAAGCCGAAACGGACAATTCGGGCGGTGATGTTCATGAACGAGGAAAACGGACTGCGGGGCGGAGTCGGCTATGCGGATTACGCCAAAAAAAACAACGAAAAACATATCGCGGCCGTCGAGTCGGACAACGGCGGTTTTACACCACGCGGTTTTGGCATCGTTGGCACAGCGGAACAACGGGCGAAGGCGATGGCCTGGAAACCATTACTGGCACCGTACGGCCTGCACGAGATCGGGGCTGGTTCGGGTGGGGCGGATATTGGGCCGCTGGCACAGCTCGGTACGGTGTTGTTTGGTTTTAAACCCGACTCACAGCGGTATTTCGATTTCCACCACACGGGTATCGACCGGTTCGAGGGCGTCAACAAGCGCGAACTCGAACTCGGAGCCGCGTCGATGGCGGCTTTGGTCTATTTGCTGGATCGCTATGGACTTTAAGGCTAGGTGGTTACACAGGGTTTATCAGAGGAAATCAGAGTTGATTAGGGTTTTCTCTGATACCCTCCGATCCTCTGATAAACCCTGTGTAATAATCAACCTCCCTTCAACTTCTCATTATTCAGATGCCGCGTCGCATCCCGGACGTTTTTTTTCTCCAGGTTTTTCTGAAAAGCCGCCGTCAGATCCACACCGGTTTGGTTGGCGAGGCAGAGCAGGACCCACAGCACATCGGCCATTTCGTCGCCCAAATCCTTGTTTTTATCCGACTCTTTCTCCGATTGTTCGCCGTAGCGCCGGGCGATGATCCGGGCTACTTCGCCGACCTCCTCGGTCAGCATCGCCATATTCGTCAGTTCATTGAAATACCGGACGCCGACGGTTTTGATCCAGGCATCGACGGTATCCTGCGCTTCGCGTAGTGTCATTATTCTCCAAAGTTAAGCCTGCAAAGCTATTGTTTTCGTGAATAACGCGTTATACCGGGAACTGCCAACGCAAATTATTCCGTAAATAATACCAATATTTAAGGGAATCAGGTAAGTTTGTCAGGTTGAGCCCTTTACTGTTGAACGACCGTATTGCGTATGAACGCCCGACCCGACTCCACCAACGACCTGGCCTACTGGAAGGCTTTCCGCGAGGGAAGTGAATCGGCGTTTGCGGCTTTATATTCAGCACATTACCGGCACCTAATGAACTACGGGCGACGGTTTGGCGCGGATGCAGCCACTGCCGAGGATGCCATTCACGATGTATTTGTTGACCTCTGGAATTACCGCCGGACGTTGACTCAACCCCAATCCGTACAGTCTTACCTGCTGAAAACCTTTCGGAACCGCCTGATCAGCCAGCTTACGGAGCGGCAGCGTCGGTTTGCTCACGTCGAGGTGGAAGAGCAGTTTGGCCTGTTGCCGACCGAACCGTCGGCCGAGGACCGGCTGGTGGAAGACAACATAAGTTGGGAACAACAGCAACAGATGCAGGGAGCACTGAAAACCCTGTCGCCCCGTCAGCAGGAAATCCTGTACCTCCGCTATTTTACCGATCTGGACTACGACGAAATCTGCGCCGTCATGGGCATCACCTACAACACCGCCCGAACCCAACTTTATCAGGCTCTGACCGCCCTCCGAAAACGACTCGAAACCAACTGGCCGGTGTTGCTGTGGTTTTTCGGCCTGACAAAAGACCTTTGAGTCGGCAGATCGAAATTTTTTGCAAATTTTTCCTGCTGGCATACTACAAAACGCCCGGTTTCCACTCTTACCGTTGATTGACTTCCCAACACGGCATGAAACCGCTGGACTATTACGCTACACTCGACGCCCTTGAACTCGCCCGCGACCCGGATTTCCGGGCCTGGGTCACGCAGCCCACTCCCGAACAAGATCGGTTTTGGGAATCGATGAAAACGCTTTTTCCCCGGCAACAACCCACCCTTGAGCAGGCTCGCTGGCTGGTGTTAGGGCTGGAAGCCACCTGGCAGGAAATTCCCGAACCAGCCGTTACGGCCTCGTTCCAACGGCTTCGGCAGAAGCAACAGGTTCGGCAACCGGCCCCCCGACGCACGGTTTTTCCGCCGGTTTTTTACCGGTATGCCGCAGCGGTGGCCGCCGTACTGCTGGCTGGTTTGGGATGGTGGTATTCGACCCACACAGAAACGCCCATCGAATACCGGACGGCTTACGGACAGATTCAGACCATCACGCTGCCTGATGGAACCGTCGTGACCCTGAACGCCAACTCATTACTAACGATGGCGGCCGACTGGCAAACCGAAAACCAGCGCGAAGTGCGGCTGACAGGGGAGGCTTTTTTTGATGTCAACAAAAAACCGCTTGGTCGGCGCATGCCGTTTGTTGTGCATACCGGAGCGGCCGATGTGGTGGTATTGGGCACGCGCTTTAACGTGAACACCCGTCGGGCACGCATGCAGGTGGTCTTGCAGGAGGGAAAGGTAAAGATCGATTTGCCAAAACAGCCCGATTTGCTGATGCAGCCGGGTGATCTGGTGGAAACGACGAATGGCCAACCCATCGTTCGCCGGACACGGGTGAATGCCGACCGGTACGTGGCCTGGCGTGAAAACCTGCTGGTGTTTGATGATGAATCGGTTAGTGAAATTGTACAGCGGTTAAAGGACCAGTACGATTTGACCGTTCGGGTGTCCGATTCAAAACTGCTGACCGAGCGCATCTCCCTGTCGGCACCGGCCGACAACCCGGATTTACTGTTGCGTCTGCTGGCCGAAACTTTCCACTTACAAATCCACAAACAGAAAAATCAGATTGTTTTATCCCGTTAAACCCATGAATAAATCCCTACCATTCGTTATCCATCTGGCCATGTTGGGCGCGTGGTGCCTGACCACCACGGCCCAGGCCCAAATGATGGCGTCGTCGGCGATTCGCCACCCGCATCAACCTGTACATGCCTTATTTCGGCCGCTCCAGAGTGCAAATCCGACCGTTCGTTCGCTTAGTGCTGTTTTGCAGGACCTCGAACGGAAATACAACATCCGGTTTACGTTTCAGCGGAAAACCCTGCGCGACAAAACCGTAACGTTGCCGCTGCCGGAACTCGCTGATCGGGAAGCGGTTCTGAACGCCGTCCTGAAACCAAATAACCTGACGTTCCGAAAAGTGGATGAGCAGTATTACGTGATTGTTGAAGCCGACAACGGAACAAGCCAGCTTCAGCACAGCCTGTCACCCCTGCAGGAAAGCCCGTCGTTACAAACCCGGTCGGTGACGTTGTCCGACGATCGCATGAACCTGGCCCTTCCGGCGGCTTTGGTCATGCGACACACGGCGGAAATGACCGTTCAGGAACGCCGGGTGTCGGGACGGGTGACGGCCGAAGAAAACGCCGATGGTCTGCCGGGGGTGAGTGTGGCCCTGAAAGGAACCACGCGCGGGACGACCACCGATCCTTCAGGTAATTACAGCCTGACGATTCCAAACGAAGGCGGGACGCTTGTATTTAGTTTTATCGGCTACCTGTCGCAGGAAGTGCCGGTGGGGAGCCAGTCGACGGTGAATGTGAGCCTGAAACAGTCCGACCAGACGCTGAGCGAAGTGGTGGTGGTTGGGTACGGAACGCAGCAAAAACGCGACGTGACCGGTTCCATCGCGTCCATCAGCACCAAAACCATTAAAGATCAGCCGGTTCCAAACATTGTAGAGGGCCTGACCGGACGACTGCCGGGCGTACTGATTCAACAAAATACCGGTGCGCCGGGCAATAGTCCCTCCATCAAAATCCGGGGGCTAGGGTCGATCAGCGCCGGAAACGGACCGCTGGTCGTGATCGACGGACAGCCGTTGAGCTCGGGTGAGCTAGCCAACGGAGGAGGGCTTAACCTGTTGAACCCAAACGATATTGATAAAATTGACATTCTGAAAGATGCCTCGGCGACGGCTATTTACGGATCGCGGGGGGCCAACGGGGTTGTGGTGGTGACGACGAAGCGCGGGAAGTCGGGCCAGTCGCGGCTAAACTTCGATTACTACACCGGCATTCAGCAGATTACCAAGAAAATGGACATGCTGAATGCGCAGCAGTTTGCTGAATTTTCGAAAGAGGCCTTCAACAATGCCTATCTCGAACGGGTCACCGGAGCCAGAATCGACGATCCCAACAGCGTTCGTCCGGCCGGACAACGCTACCGGTATCCGCGCGGGGAGATTGCAGGTGTCAACTTCGACAATCCGGGCAGCTTGCCGAACTACGATTATCAGGACATGATTTTTCAGAATGCGCCGATTAGCAGCTACCAGCTAAGCGCGTCGGGGGGAAGCGAGAAAATGCAGTACATGGTTTCGGGAAATTACCTGAAGCAGGATGGCGTAGTCAAACGCTCGGGCATCGACCGGTACACGGTGCGGACGAATATCGACGCCCAATTGACGCCCTACCTGAAAATGGGGGTGAGCCTAAGCCCTTCTTTTACGGTGGAAGACCGGGTGAACACCGACGGGCACTGGGCCAGCAACGGGGTCATCAATGCGGCCTTGAGCCTGCCGCCGTTTATTCCGATTTACCAACCCAATTCAACGGTTTACAACTCGCAAGCCTATTACGCAGCTCCGTACGACTGGCCCGGTATTACCAATCCGGTAGCCAATATTTACGAAATTGATAATCAGGTTCGGACCACCCGATTGCTGGGCAATGCCTACGCCGAAGTGAAGCTGCCTTTTGGGATTCTGTACCGGGGAACGATCGGGGCCGACATCCGGCAGTCACGGCAGAATTACTACCAGACATCGGCCCTGCCGCTGAACCAGTTGTTGCCACCGACGGCCAACTCGGCGTATGCCGAAAACGCCCAGGAACTGAACTGGGTCACGAACCACACGCTGAATTACCTGAAAGAAATCGGGAGTACGCACCGCATCGAGGTATTGCTGGGTCTGGAAAGCCAGAAAAATGATTTTGAACGGACCCGCATTGATGCCAACAACTTCCCGAACGACCTGGTCCGGACGGTCAATGCCGGAACCATCATCGGAACGAACTCAGCACGGAACCTGCGCGACCAGTGGTCGCTGGCGTCGTACTTTGGCCGGGTTGCTTATTCGTTCAAAGATCGTTACCTGTTCAATGCGTCGATTCGGCGGGATGGCTCGTCGCGGTTTGGGGCCAACAATCGCTGGGGCACGTTCCCGTCGGCATCGGTCGGCTGGCGGGTATCGGAAGAGTCGTTCCTGAAAAGCAACCGAATCATTTCGGAACTGAAATTGAAAGCGAGCTACGGACTTTCCGGAAACAACGCTTTTACCAGTAATTACCCGGCTATCGGTTTGCTGGGGCCGGACAACTACGTGCTGGGGAATGCGTTGGCGAACGGGCTGGCCGTCAACACCATTGGGAACGAAAACCTGACTTGGGAGAAAAGCCGCCAGACTGACATTGGTCTGGAGCTGGGTGTGCTGAGTAACCGCATTTTCCTGACCGCGGATTACTACAGCCGGATCACGACCGATCTGTTGCTGGCCGTGCAGGTGCCCACACTGACCGGTTTTTCGTCGGCCGTCCGCAACATCGGGAAAGTGGAAAACAAAGGGCTGGAACTGGCGCTGAACACCCGCAACCTGACGGGCGAATTTAGCTGGAGTACGGACCTGAACTTCTCGTTCAACCGCAACAAAGTGCTGGCGCTCGGACCTACCGGCGACCCCATCCGCAGCGGAACGGGCGTCGGGGAGACAAACATTACGATGATTGGGCAGCCGTTGGGCAGTTTCTACGGGTACAACCAACTTGGTGTTTTCCGGAATCAGGCTGAACTCGACGCCTACCCGCACTTTGCCGATTCGCGCCCGGGTGACGTAAAGTATGAAGACGTGAACAAAGACGGAAAAGTGGACGCTAACGACCGGACGTTGATTGGCAACAACCAGCCCGATTTTATCTACGGAGTCACCAATACGTTCACGTTCAAAGGGTTTGATCTGGGTATTGTCATCCAGGGTGTTCAAGGCGCTACGATTCTGAACCTGTCGCGCCGGTTTTACGAAAACCTCGAAGGAAACGCCAACGCACTGACGACGGTGCTGGATCGCTGGCGGTCGCCGGACCAGCCGGGCGATGGGGTAACACCCCGGGCCAACACCCGGACCACCGGCAACAACAATGCGGTTTCATCGCGCTGGGTCGAAAATGCCAGCTATTTCCGGATTCGGAACATTACGCTGGGCTACAACCTGCCGAAAACCCTGATCCAACGTGCTAAACTCCAAAATGTGCGGTTGTATGGCGGGGTACAAAATGCCCTGACGGTTTCGAAGTACCTCGGCTATAATCCGGAGGTGAGCGGCTACGAGGGCCCGCTGACGGGTGGAGTCGATTACGGCAGCTACCCGCTGGCCCGCACCTACACGATCGGTATCAA
This sequence comes from Larkinella sp. VNQ87, assembly GCF_049445795.1. Classification (NCBI taxonomy): domain Bacteria; kingdom Pseudomonadati; phylum Bacteroidota; class Cytophagia; order Cytophagales; family Spirosomataceae; genus Larkinella; species Larkinella sp. VNQ87. Next base: position 191,218 of record NZ_JBMSDT010000012.1, on the reverse strand, counting down.
CATTGGCCTTTAAATCTGAACTATCATGAAACGAAACTATTGGTTGGTTGCGCTTTTAAGTCTCGCACTGACGAGTTGCAAGGAGGATTTTCTGGCGCTTTCGCCCATTTCACAGGCCAGCACGGCCACCTTTTACAACACGAGTTCGGATCTGCTGAACGCCCTGAACGGCGCATACGGCGCGTTGCAATCCAACGGGCAGTACGGACAGTATTATGTGGTCTCGGAAATCCCCTCCGACGACACCCGCCCGGTTTTGTCGGGTTCGGTCACGGACCAGGATGAATTTGACAAGTTTTACCTGCGGACGACCAATCCGTTCCTGGCTGCCCGCTGGAGCGATGGCTACCGGGGTATTTACCGCTGCAACGCCATCATCGACCGGAGCGCGGGCGTGACGATGGACGAAACGCTGAAAAACCGGATCGTCGGCGAAGCCAAGTTCCTGCGGGCGCTGATGTATTTCAACCTCGTCCGGGTGTTTGGCGACGTGCCGCTGGTCGTGAAGGAAATCACCGATCCACAGGAAGGGTATAACTACGGCCGATCGCCGGTTGCTGATGTTTACGCGCAGATTATTAAGGATTTGACGGAAGCGGAAGGCGTTCTGGATGTGAGCTACACCGGTGCGAACGTGGGCCGGGCCACGCGCGGAGCGGCTAAATCATTGTTGGGTAAGGTTTATCTGACGCAGAAAAGATACGCGGACGCGGCCAACAAACTGAAGGAAGTGATCGATGCCGGAACGTATGACTTGCTGCCCACGTACGCTGCGGTTTTTCAGGCGTCGAACAAGAACCACAAGGAGTCGATTTTTGATGTGCAGTATAAAAAAGGCAGCATCGGCGAGGGCAGTAATTTTGCCAACCAGTATGCACCCGAAAATTCAGGAAACGCGGTTATTCAGTTTGGAGGAGCCGGAAATAACCAGCCAACACCGGACTTGATTGCGGCTTACGAGCCCGGTGATTTGCGGAAAGATGTCTCCCTGGCGACGAGTTATACCAATGCGAGTGGCGTTCGGGTGGATTACAATTTTGTCCGGAAATACCGCGACGCGCCCGTGATCAACAACGATTCGGAAGACAACTGGCCGGTGCTGCGCTACGCCGATGTGTTGCTGATGTACGCCGAAGCCCTGAACGAAACCGGCAAAACCGCCGATGCGCTGCCGTTCCTGAACCGCATCCGCCAGCGGGCCGGACTTGCCGCCAAAACCGCTACGGAGGTGGGGACACAGGCCGCCATGCGGACGGCGCTGGAGCAGGAACGACGCGTCGAACTGGCGTTTGAGGGTCACCGCTGGTTTGATCTGGTCCGGACGGGCCGGGCGCTGGACGTGCTGAGAGCCAAAGCCACTGCCATTGGCATTAAAACCAACCTGACCGACAACAACCTGGTTTTCGCCATTCCGCAAAGCCAGATCGACATCAATTCGTCCAAGATCAAGCAGAATCCGGGGTATTAAAAGAATGATAAATGCAAAATGATGAATGTAAAAGTATCGGAGTGACTTGCACTTTTACATTCATCATTTTGCATTTATCATTCCTCTTGTCTCTCGCTGGTCGCTTCCTTTGGCTAACTCAGTAGATTCTTGATCATCAGCGTCTTTGTCGTTCGTATACAACGGTAAAGACGCTTTTTTATGAATCGTCGCTATTTCCTGAAAACGACCACCCTGGCTGGACTAGGCGGTTTTATTGTTCGGATGGCCAACGGAAAACCGCTGGAAGTACCGGTCCGGGCCTTAACCCGCGGGCCGGGCTTTCATTGGTTTGGCTACTACGACAAACTGCAATTCGATCCGACGAATCGGTATGTGCTCGGGATGCAGGTCGGTTTTGAAGGGCGCTCCCCCACGGCCGACGATGTGATCAAAATCGGCCTGATCGATTTGCGGAAAGGTGACTCCTGGACGGAGTTGGGCGAAAGCCGGGCCTGGGGCTGGCAGCAGGGCTGCATGTTGCAGTGGGTACCCGGATCGGTTTCGGAAGTAATCTGGAACGACCGCGTGGGCGATCAGTACGTGAGCCACATCGTGGATGTGTTCACCCGGAAGAAACGGACACTGCCGAAAGCAGTTTACGCGTTGAGCCCCGATGGCCGTTGGGCCATCGGAACCGAGTTTAGCCGGATTCAGGATTTACGGCCGGGTTACGGCTACGCGGGTGTCCGCGATCCGTTTTATGATGAAAAAGCTCCGAAGGACATTGGCTTGTATCGTCTGGATCTGAAAACCGGCGAAACGAAACTGCTGTTTTCGCTGGCCGAAGCGGCAGCCATTCCGCACAAAGGCAGTACGGTTGAAGACAACTTTCACTGGTTCAATCACTTGCTGGTCAATACCGATGGGTCGCGCCTGACGTTTTTGCACCGCTGGCGGGCTAAACGCGAAGACCGCCAGGTGATGGCCCGGACCAATTTCGTTACCCGGATGTTTACGATGAACCCCGATGGCACCGACCGGTTTATCATTGATCCCTCCGGTTTTACGTCCCATTTTGTCTGGCGCGATCCGGCCACCATCTGCGCATACACCAAACCGGACGGCCAGCCGCAGGCGTTTTATTTGCTTGAAGATAAAACCGGTAAGATCGAGCTAATCAAAACCGATAAAATGCCGGTGAATGGTCACCAGACGTATGTGCCACAACGGAATAACGAGTGGTTGCTGAACGATAATTACGCCCGGAACGGAAGTTCGAACGCCAAAGACCGGAATCAGACCCCCTACCTATATCACCTGCCGACCGACCGACGGATCGACCTTGGCCACTTTCCAGCGGGTGAAAGCTACGTGGGTGAGTGGCGTTGCGACCTCCACCCGCGAACCAGCAACGACGGTAACTGGGTCTGCATCGATTCGACCCACGGCGGCAACGGGCGGCAGTTGTATCTGCTGGATTTGCGGGGAAGTATGAGTTAAGAATTAAGAGTTGGCTGACGCGTTCAATTCGATTGAAGCAGAGCCAGCTCTTAACTCTTAATTCTTCACTCTTCAAACGCCAGCTCCCGCAGCATCGCCATCGTCACGTAGCGGAGGACACTCTGGTGGGTGCTGGCTAGTAAAACCGGTGGGGCGACTCCAGCTTCGTAGGCTTCCCGCCAGCGCAGCACATGCAGACACCAGCGGTCGCCGGGTTTGAGGCCAGGAAAGCGCAGCTCCGGGCGGGGCGTCATCAGATCGTTGCCCCGGTTGCGGGAAAACTCCAGAAATTGCCGGGTGACGATGGCGCACACGAGGTGCTGGCCCTGGTTCTCGTCGTCGGTGCGACAAAAACCGTCGCGGAAAAAGCCCGTCAGCGGGTTCATACAACAACATTCGAGGGGGTTGCCGTAAACGTTAATTGCATTCATACAAGGATACTGGATAATCCAGCACCCAAATTAGCGGATAACGGCTTTGATCACAACGGGTTGGTGATCCGACGGATACCGTTGGTCTTTCGCGTCGGTCAAAACCCCGTATTTCAGCACGTCGATGCCCTTTTTAACGAAAATGTAGTCGATCCGGTTTTTCATCGGCGCGTCGTGCTTGAAACTGTTGAAGGTGCCGACCGGACCGTAGGGCGGCTGGGCCGTAACCTTGTACGAATCGTTGAGGAGCGTTTCCAGCGTTTTCACCTGCTCGGTTTCCGGCGTCGAGTTGAGGTCGCCAACCAAAATTACCGGCGCATCTTTGGCAATTTCCTGGATTTTCTGCACCATCAGTTTGCCCGACTGCCGACGCGCTTCGACGCCCTGGTGGTCGAAGTGAACGCTGAAAAAGTAAAACTCTTTTTTCGTCGTCAAATCCCGAAACTGCGCCCAGGAGCAGATGCGGTTGCAGCAGGTGGCGTCCCAGCCTTTGCCGGGTTTGTCGGGCGTTTCGCTCAGCCAGAAGTCGCCGGATTTCAGCACTTTAAAGCGGTCTTTCTTGTAGAAAATAGCCGAGTGTTCGCCCGCCTGTTTGCCATCGTCGCGACCGGCCCCGAGGAAGGCAAATTCGTTCAGTTCGGCGATGCCTTCGAGTTGGTCGCGCAGTCCTTCCTGCGTTCCGAACAGGTCAAATTCATGGTAGCGGATGAGGGCCTTGACGTCTTCCTTGCGGTTCGGCCAGGCGTTGATGCCGTCGTTTTTGGTGTTATACCGAATATTGTAGGTGGCAACGACTAGCGGGGTGTTCTTCTGGGAAAAAGCGTCGTGGGTAATCAAAAAGGTCGTCAGCAGAAATAGAAAGGTTAGTCTCATTGTGGATTTTTGGGTTTAAATGGGGATTATTACACAGGGTTAATCGGAGAACATCAGAGGTAACCAGAGAAATCCCTGATAACCTCTGATGCTCTCCGATTAACCCTGTGTAACAACAAAAACGTTACCACCCCGGATTCTGGCCTAACTCCGGATTTTGCAGCCGGTCGTTTTCGGGGATCGGGTAAAGGTAATACTTATCGTTCCATTTTCGCGGAATATTGCTCAGCCAGGTCAGTTCGCCGGAGGTATCGTTCGCCAGCCGCTGCGGGTTTGCAACGCCGTTGACGGTTTCGGCCACGTTGATGTATGTAACGCCTGCCAGTTGCGTCGCTGGTCGGACTTTGTAGAACAGCACGTCGTTCTTTCCGTCTTCGTTCAAATCCAGCGGTTTGTCGAGGGCCGGAACGTAAAAGCCGGTCCAGATCTGCTCCATCAATTCTCCGCGTTTCCAGCGAATCAGGTCCGGAAACCGGAAGCCTTCCAGGGCCAGCTCAATGCCGCGTTCGCGCCGAATTTCAAGCAGCGAAGGGTTCGAAATACCGGGGAAGTAGTTGGCTTGCAGGTACGGATCGACCACGGTCGGCTTGGCCGTCAGCCCGCCCGTAATCCCGGCCCGCTTCCGCAGAGCCCCCACGGTTTTAGCCCAGTCGTCGTCGGTCAGCGTACCGAGTTCGGCTTTGGCTTCCGCGTAGTTCAACAGGATTTCGGCGTAGCGCATGATCGAAATCGAGTTGTCGTTGCGCGTCCCTCCGTCGTAATACGTATCGTCGAGCGACCACTTGATCGGCATGTAGCCCGTGTAGGTGTACGAAAAAACCGGGGGCGCCGGTTCGACCGCTCCGCCGTTGATGCGGGTGTAACCCGGCGTCCGGATGGTCTGCGAAAGCCGCCGGTCACGTCCTTTCACCTCTTCCGTAAACGTCAGCGTTTTGTACCCCGGTTTGCCCGTAAACGGCGTTCCGTCGAGGTTCAGGTAGGTGTTCACAAACGTGCGGGTCAGGCTCACGCGCGCGCCGTAGGTGGCGCTGGTCCACCACCAGTTGGCGTCGTTGAAGATGCTCAGCGCCGGGTCAGCCACAGCCGATAGCATGATTTCGTTCGTCACCGGTGTTTTGTTGGTGAACAATTGGCGGTACGACCGGTCGGTGCCACCCGCTTCATTCAGCGAAAAACCGCCTTCCTTCATCACCGCTTCGGCCGCTGTGGCGGCTTCGGTCAGCCAGGTTCCGGCCGTGCTTTCGAGTTTGTACGAGGTCTGGTATTTCCGGAACGTGCCTTCAAACAAACACACCCGCGACTTGAAACCGTTGGCGACGGCTTTGGTGATCAGCGTTCGGGAATTGTCGGAGGTCGTCCGGATGTTTTGCACGGCGTAGTTGAGGTCGGCCAGCACGGAGTCCATCACCATCACGCGTGAATCGCGGCCTTTGTACAAATCCTGATCCTCCACGCCCATCGCTTTGTTGATCCAGGGCACATCGCCAAACCGCTTCACTTTGTCGAAATAAAACCAGGCGCGGAAAAACCGGGCGACGCCCAGGTAATGACGCCGAACCTCCGCCGGAACCGCCGGGTTGGTGTTGTTTTCGATGAAATAATTGATGTTCCGCAAGGCTGTCCAGCTCCAGCCCGAGCTTTGGCGCGGCCCGTAAGCACCTTCCCGAATGAAGTCCGGCACCTGCGTCCGTGCGGCAAAATCGGCCATCTCGTCGCTGCGAATAATGTCGTTGCCGGTTGGTAGGTTGTCGTAAAACGAGTTGGCGTAGAGTTCCAGGCCTTTTTCGCTGCTGAAAACCGCATCTTTGGTCGCCGTCGATTCGGGCACCTGTTCCAGTTCGCTGCAACCGGCAAAAAGCAGTCCGGCCAGCAAAAGTCCGATATGTTGTAATTTCATGGTGTTGTTCTTTAAAACACCCCCAACCCCCTGAAGGGGGCTTAAAGATCCGGATTTGAGAGCCCCCTTCAGGGGGTTGGGGGTGTTTTGGTGAATTTTTAAAAAGTAACGGACAAGCCCATCGTGAAACTCTTCAGAATCGGGTAGTTGTGGCCGTTTCCGCTGGTACCGCTGGTCAGGACGCGGTCGGATTCCGTGGCGTTCTCCACGTCGATGTCTTTCGTCAGTTTGTAGAGCGAAGCCCAGGTCAGGATGTTTTCGGCCGATACGAACACCCGCGCGCTGCTCATGCCCGCTTTGCTGATCAGCAGTTTCGGCAGATTGTAACCCAACTGAATGTTTTTTAGCCGGAGATACGCCAGGCTTTGCAGGTATTTCGTCTGAGCCTGCGTCAGCTCACCCGAGCCGTTCTGGGCGACATACCCGCGATACCGGGGCAGGTAAGCGTTCGGGTTTTCGGGCGACCAGATGTTGTCGAGGTGCCAGGTCGGAAGCCGGTTGTACGGCCGGTTGTATTGGCCCCAGAACGTTCCGGCTTCGGCACCCGGCCACCAATCCTGTTTGCCCACGCCCTGGAAGAAAGCCGAGAAAAAGAAGTTGTTCCAGTCGGCGTTCAGCATGATGCCGTAAGTGTAGCGGGGTGTCGAGTTTCCAATCACGCGCCGGTCGCCCGGGTTATCGACGGTATTGTCACCGTTGTTGATCACCCCGTCGCCGTTCAGATCGCGGAACTTGATATCACCCGGCAACCATTGACCGGTGTTCGACGCCCGGAAAAGCGTTTGTTTGGCCGAATTCTTGATGTCTTCTTCCGACGTAAAGAAACCGTCCGTTTCGTACCCCCAGATTTCACCGACCGTTTGGCCGACGTAAAAATCGTTGGAGCCGGTTCCCAGGCGCTTGTAGGGGTTGTTGAACTTATCGATGCGGGCCGTGTAATCGGCCATCGTTAGCCGGACTTCGTAGCCAAATGGTTTGCCGCCGACGTTGGCTTTGTCGCGCCAGGTCATCACGGCCTCCCAGCCCTTGGTGGTCAGGTCGGCGTAGTTTCCTTTCGGGACATCGGTTCCGAACACGGCCGGTAGCGTCATGCCGACCGTAAACATATCGGTCGTTTTCCGGATGTAGGCGTCGGCGGTCAGCGTCAGGCGGTTATTGAGCAAACCGAGGTCCAGCCCCACATCCGTCGTGGTGGAGGTTTCCCAGGTCAGGCCGTCGGGAATCACGCTCGGCTGGCCGGTTCGCTGGGGCCGGACGCCGTTGATGATCCGGCCGGATTGTGAAATGGCAAACTTTTCCTGGAACGCGTACGAATCGATGGTTCCGTTCCCCAGTGAGCCGTATGAACCCCGAATTTTTAGGTCGGAAATCAATTTCGGGGAGACGTTCCAAAAGGGTTCATTGACAACGCGCCAACCGGCCGACACCGAGGGGAAGAATGCATACCGCTGACCCGACGGAAACTTGGACGAACCGTCGTAGCGGCCGTTGACTTCCAGCAAATACCGGTCTTTGAAGGCGTAGTTCAGTCGGTAAAAACCGCCGACGATGGCCCATATTTCGCTGCCGCCCCCGGTCGCGATCGATTGTCCCAGCGCCAGGTTGATGTCGTTGGCGTTTTCGTAGATCAAGCCGTTCCGCACCACTTCCAGCCGGCGGTAATTTGAGGTTTCGTAGTTGTAACCAACCAGCGCTTTCACGTAATGATTCGCGTTGATTTTCGGTTCGTATTCGGCGTAGAGGTTGGTAGCCGTGTAGAGCGTTTCGCGGTACAGGTTCTGGAGGTCGTTGGTGTTTACGCCCACGTATTCGATCACCCCCGGTTTCCGGCTGTAGGGCACGGGTACGCGCCGACGAAATTCGTTGTTGTCGGTGTTCTGAAACGTGAAGTTCCCGTTGATCCGGAACTGGTTATCGAAAAAGTTGGTCGCAAAATCGACGGTATTCCGGAACACGCGCCGGTCCATGTCGATGCCATTTTTGCCGTACCAGAAATCACCGACCGTGTAAGCGGCTGAATACGAAAGCGTTCCGTCGGGGTTAAACATCGGCGCGACGTTGTGGCCTTCGTCGGAGATGTTCCGCCAGATACCGCCCCCTTCGCCCACGTTGAGCGGGTTGTGGTACTTCATCGACGAAAAATCGGCGTTATTGGTCACCTTCAGCCACGGAAATACCTGCACGGATCCTTTGGCCCGCAGGCTCAAAATCTTGTAATCATCCGAATTGTAGCGGAACAAACCGTCCTGCGAAAAATACCGCCCCGTGACGTAAAAATCCGCCTTGCCGCTGCTACCCGACACCGACAGGTTGTGCTCGGTGGCGCTGGTGTTGTTTTTGTATAACTCCTTGTACCAGTCGGTGTTGTGGTAATACACGTACTCGCCCGTGGCCGGATCAACCTCGGTTTTGGGCAGGCTCGGGTCGTTGTTGCGCCGTTCGAGTTCGGCCAGGTACGCGGGCGAAAACCGAACGGTTTTGTTGATGTTCTGGGGCGTTTGCGAGTAGTCGTTCCAGGCCGACCAGCCTTCGTTGAACATCTTGGCAAAAGTGTACCCATTCGTGACAAAATCCGGCACGGTCGTCGGACTCTTGATCGAATGGTTCAGCGAGTAGGTGACGCTGGTACGGTCTTTCGTCGGGTTTTTGGTCGTGATCAGCACCACGCCGAAGGCACCCCGCGCCCCGTAAATGGCGGCCGAAGCCGCGTCTTTGAGCACCGAAACCGAGGCTACGTCGTTGGGGTTCAACCGACTGGGGTCGCCCTCAACGCCGTCGATCAGCACCAGCGCGTTCCCGCCCTGCCCGATGGAGGTCGTTCCCCGGATATTGTAGGATGGTGACTGAATGGGTTTTCCGTCGCCCATGCGCAGGTTCAGGTTCGGGATGGTGCCCTGCAAGCCCTGGGTCAGGTTCGGAAGGGAGCGGTTTTCCAGCACTTCACTCGTCACCTGATCGACAGCCCCCGTCAGGTTTACTTTTTTCTGCGTTCCGTAACCAACAACGACAATCTCATTGAGTGTTTTCGTGTCCGGTTTCAGCGACACGTTCAGGCTGGTGCGGTTTCCGACGGCCACCTCCTGTAACTCATATCCCACGAAGCTAAACACCAGCACGGCATTATTGTCGGGCACCACCAGCTGGTAACTTCCCTCTGCATCGGTGGTTGTGCCTTTGGAGGAGCCTTTGAGCACCACGCTGACGCCCGGCAAGCCCTCACCTTTCTCGCCATCGGTCACCCGCCCTTCAACGGTTACATCCACCGGAGCCGCCGGGCGGTTTTGGGCGGGGCGGGCAGTGACCAGCGTCTGGCTGAAGCCTGTAACCCAGCAGCCTGTGCTCAGAAGCCACGCCAGCAGACACGCATTTTGTAGTGATTTTTTCATGAAAATTTGGATTAGGTATTCGGGAATTAATAAGTAAAATATGTTCACATTTTTACCCGGAAAAATATTGTTTTAGTCCTGATTCTGATCGAACGGGGCTAAAAGGGTTAACTATTTTATTAGTTGTATGTTAAGTTGGGAAAGGAAACCCCGGGAGCCGTAGGTAGCAACACGGGGGCGTCTCCGGCGGGTGTTAGGAATTAAGCTGCGAAATAAAGCGGCAGGCCGTTTGGAAAGGAGAAAAACGAATTAACAAATTGTGATATTAACTGTCGAAATGGTTAAAAAAAGTTTACGTACTCACGGACTTTAGTCCGTGTGAGTTTATACTACCAAAGTGATGGAATTAACTCCTAAAACACGGACTGAAGTCCGTGGGTACGTCAGATGCGGTTTTTGGAGTCGATCAAGATGGTCACCGGGCCGTCGTTGACGAGTGCCACTTTCATATCGGCCCCGAACTCACCGGTTTCGACCGGTTTTCCCAGGTCGGCCGCGAGTTGCTGAATCATCTGTTCGTAGAGCGGAATGGCGACTTCGGGCCGGGCGGCTTCGATGAAGGAAGGGCGATTGCCCTTTTTGGTGCTGGCGTGCAGCGTAAACTGGCTGATGAGCAGAATGTCACCATCGACGGCTTTCAGATCCAGGTTCATTTTGCCCTCGGCATCGCCGAAAATCCGCATCCCGACGATCTTCTTGCTCAGCCATTCGAGGTCTTCGCGGGTGTCGGTGTGCGTAATGCCCAGCAGCACCAGAAAACCGGTGCCAATCCGGCCTTTTACCTGGCCTTCGATGGTAACGGAAGCTTCAGAAACGCGTTGAATGATGGCGATCATGTCGGTATGCGGTTTACGGTTTTCAGTTTACGGAAGCTGATGAAGATTATCGGCTGAACAAGTCGCGTCAGCCCCTGTAAACCGACTACGGAACCTGTTGAAAGTTGTCGTTTTTTGGGGTAGCTACTGGCGTTTCAACATTCGTTCTTCAATACGTTTGAGCAAATCAAGCCGGTAAGTTCGACTAACCGGTAGCTCACGGTCGGCCAGCTTGACCATGTTTCCTTCCAGGGCGTCGATCCAGGCAATAGCCACCAGAAACGATTGATGAATCTTGATAAAATGGCCCATTGGTAATTGAGATTCAAGACCTTTCATCGTCAGGTAGGCAATGATATATTTAGTTGTGGTGTGAATCTTAACATAGTTGCCCAGGGCCTCGAAGTAGAGAACATCCTTCAATAGTATCTTCTCGATACGTTTATCGGATCGAACGAAAAGAAAACCGGTTAACTCAGCCTGGATAGACGGACTACCCAGTTCATAGTATTCTTTTGCCTTATGCACAGCCTTCAAAAACCGGCTGAATGCGATTGGTTTAAGTAAGTAATCGATCACATCCAGTTCATACCCTTCCAGGGCATAATTGGGAAAGGCGGTAGTCAGAATCACCATCGGTTTGTGAGTTGTGCTACGGAGGTACTCCAATCCTGACCGCTTGGGCATTTCGATGTCCAGAAATATCAGATCGATTGGATCCTGCCGCAAAGCCACTTCAAGCCGAGTTATATTTTCGCACTGATCCCGCACTTCCAGAAAAGGCACTTGGTTGGCCAACTCCCGGATGACCTTGCGGGCTATGGGTTCGTCGTCGACAATCAGGCAGGTAAGGTGTTTCATAGGGGGAGCGTCAGTAGCACGGTGAACCGGTTATTTTCATAATCGATGGTCAGCGTATAGCGTTTCGGGTAGAGCAATTCCAGCCTTCGCCTTACATTCGTCAGACCAATTCCTTCGGGCCGAATTTCGGTAGATTCATACGAATTGACACATCGGAAAATGATTCCGTTGCCTTCTTCTACCAGACGTATGTCAATGCGGTTTTCCTGTCGATCACCGCGGGTACTGTGTTTAAAAGCGTTTTCCACAAAGGCGACGAATAAGAGTGGGGCAATTTGCCGGTCGGGGTTTTCAATCCGGATAACCAGGGAAATTGCTAAACTGACATCGCTTCGCGCCCGTTGTAAAGCGATGTAGTTTTCCAGATAAGCAGCTTCTTTTCCCAACCCGACAAAAGCCGTATCAGCTTCGTACAAATTATAACGCAGCAGATCCGAGAATTGCACAACCATCTGCCGGGCCTGGGTATTCGCCTGGTCGATGGTTCCGTAGATGGTGTTTAATCCGTTGAACAGGAAATGCGGATTGACCTGGGTTCGAAGGTATTTCAGTTCGGTCTCCAACTGAGAAATCTGAATGTTCTTCATGAGCCGCCGTTGTTCTGACCATTTTCGGGCGTAATATAAGAAGGTAGAGATGACCAAAAACCAGACGGCATTTGCCGAATTCCAGTAGAAGTAGGAGTCAATGGTCAGGCTCTCGCTGGGCCAGACTTTTGCATCCCAGAATTGCTGGTTCAGGCTTCGCAGGTATGTATAGGTCAAAATAATGATCAGTAAACCGGTTGCATAGCCCACAAATCGCTTTTTTTCCAGAAACACAGGGATCAAAAGCCGGACGTTTATCGCCAGCAACACCGCGATCATTGCCAGGAAAAGCAGCAGCGGCTGCAGCGCCCACAGCAACCCTTTCTGCATAATCCAGCCCCGCGAATCCATCACCCCGTAAATGATATACAGTAGCCAGAAAAGCCCAACGAATAAATTGATTCTGTTGAAAAGGGAACGCATACCGGTAGACTCAGCTCATTCAAAGTAAAGCGAAAAAATCAGCTATTCTGCCGAGGGGTCAATTATCATTTCGAATTGTCATGGAAAAGATACTACCTGTGTAGCTTTCTGCGCCGGATGTCACAAAGATTTTTGATATTGGATGATATAGTTGAATTTCAGGGCTATACACTTAGCTTATGTCTATACCAAGCTCATCCTCACGTTTACAATCGATTGATCTGCTGCGTGGAATCATCATGGTGATCATGGCTATTGATCACGTACGCGTATACTCGGGGCTGCCCGCCGGTGGGCCGGAGCCCGGAATCTTTTTCACGCGTTGGATCACCCATTTTTGTGCGCCGGTGTTCGCTTTCCTGGCGGGATCGGCGGCTTTTTTTCATGGCTTAAAAACGACGGTACGTTCATTATCCCGTTTCCTGTTCACTCGTGGGATCCTGCTGGTCATCCTGGAGCTTACCGTTGTTCGTCTGGGCTGGACGTTCAACCTTCGCCTGGATCTGTTTATGCTGGCCGGAATCCTCTGGATGCTGGGCTGGAGTATGATGGTTATGGCCTTTCTGGTACGCCTTAAACCTTTTACGGTCGGTATCATCGGGCTGACTGTTATTCTCGTCCAGGATATCTTTCGACGAGTTCCCGGTTTGTTTTCCGATTCCCCGCAGGGAATTTTTGCCAGATACTGGGAGTTCGTTTACCCCTCAGGCTCCGAAGGGCCGGGTTGGATCTGGGTTCTCTACTCGATTGTGCCCTGGGTGGGCGTGATGGCTATGGGGTACGGCTTTGGGGCGATTGTTAACATGGACCCCGCACGACGTAAGAACCTGTGTCTGGCGGTTGGTCTGACGGCTATTGCCTTGTTTGTCGCTGTTGGCAGTGCGATGATTGCTTTAAAACCGATTGGCGAGGATAATCGCGCTTTTATTTTCCAGTTGCTGGATCAACGTAAATACCCTGCGTCAGCGCTTTTTCTTTGCATGACACTCGGCCCGGTAATCGGCTTGATACCGGCGGCCGAAAAGGCGAAAGGACGATTTGTGAACACGCTACGGATGATCGGGAGCGTTCCGCTTTTCTACTACCTGATTCATATCCCGCTGCATCATCTTAGTGCATGGGTAGTCAACCTCCTTCGAAATGGCCGCACGGGGCAGGAATGGTACCAAACGGCACCGTTTTCTAACGTGCCTCCCGAATTCAAATGGCCGTTATGGTGTATTTATGCTGTTTTCGCAGTCAATGTGATCCTCTTATATTTCGCGTGCCGGTGGTACGCTACTTACAAAACGACGTATACAAATCAGCCATGGCTGCGCTATGTATAAAGCGAATAACCTGTTTCTGTGGAACCTAAACTTCTTTCTTGAAAGTTAACGCATCGAAAACTAGTTTTCTGAACATGAAAGATTTGGACAAAAAGCGGGGCATTACGCAAGCAGTACCCTTTTTTATGGTTGCTGACATGCTACGTTCCCTTTCTTTCTACCTGGATGGGATTGGCTTTGAGTTGAGAAATAAATGGGAACCACGAGGTCGTATTGAGTGGTGTTGGCTTCAGTTCGACCAGGTTGCGCTCATGCTCCAGGAGTACCGGATCACTACGTTTCCTGAAAATAGGGGAGAAGGCGTTAGTATCTGCTTTATGTGTGAAGACGCGTTGGCCCTATACCATCAATTTATAGACCGTGGTCTTTCGCCAGCCGAACCCTTTGTCGGGAATGGGTTATGGGTAGTGGGACTGACCGACCCGGATGGATATAGACTCATTTTTGAAAGCCCTACCCACTTGCCGGAGGAGACAAGGTATGCCGATTGGAGTCAATTAAATTCAACCAAATCCTCTTAGGTAAGTTAGCCGTTAACAGCATCTTCGCCAACGAACGTACAGTTACAATCACGGTTATAAGTCACAACTTTATCTGACATCTTGCCGTACTAATTCCTGGATGAACCGCTCAATTTTTCAGTCCTTTCAAACACCATTATTATTCGATATTATCGGTTTTTTTATTTGAATAACGAATAACGAATAACGAATAACGAATAACGAATAACGAATAACGAATAACGAATAACGAATAACGAATAACGAATAACGAATAACGAATAACGAAGTACTAAATACTTAATAACAAACTGGCAATCAGGAAATAAACGCCGATGCCGATCAGGTCGTTGACGGTGGTAATGAACGGGCCGGAGGCAATGGCGGGGTTGATGCCGAACTGGTTGAGGACGATGGGCGTGATGGTGCCCATAAACGAGGCCAGCAGCACCACCGTCAACAGGGCCAGCGACACCACCGGCACCAGCCGGGGTTCGCCGATCAGCAGACAATATGACCCGGCCAGCGATCCGATGATCAGCCCGTTGATCAAGGCTACCAACACCATCTTGGCGAGCCGCTGCCCAACCGTCGCGCTCAAACCGGATTTTTCGGCCAGGCTTTGCACGATCAGCGACGCGGTTTGAATGCCGACATTGCCACCCGTCGAGCCGATAATCGGAATGAATGCCGCCAGGGCCGCAATCTTGCTCAGTTGCGAGTTGAAGGTATTGATGACGGTGGCGGCCAGCAAACTCCCAACAGCCCCGGCAATCAGCCACGGCAAGCGGGCGGCTACCAGCTTCCAGATCGTGTCGTCCTCTTCCTCCACATCCCCCGTAATCCCGGTAATGGCCTGAATGTCCAGTTCAGCCTGTTCGGTAATGACGTCCACTACGTCGTCGATGGTAATCAGGCCCAGCAGCCGCCCCTGCACGTTCACGACTGGCACGGCTTCGAGGTCATAGCGTTTCATGACGTCGGCCACTTCCTGCACCGGGCGGTAAGTCTCGACAAAAATGACGTCTTCTTCGTAAATGTCGGCGATTTTGGCGGTTTTCCGCGCCAGTACTATTTTCTTCAACGACACCCGGCCCACCAGCCTTTCGGCATCGTCGATGACGTACACCGAATAGACATTCTCCACATTTTCAGCCTGTTGCCGGATTTCTTCGATGCATTGATTGACCGTCAGGTTGAGGTTGATCTTGATCAGCTCTTTCTGCATTAACCCACCGGCCACGTCTTCGTCGTAGTGCAGCAGATCGAGAATAAACCGGGCCTGTTCGCGGTCGGTCAGCAGGGCGATGACTTCCTCGCGGGTCTGGATAGGCTGCTCGTTGAGCAGGTCGACGGCATCGTCGGAGTCCATTTCATCGACGTACTGGGCCAGTTCGGCCGACGTGAAGCTCTGCAGAAACTCCCGCCGGTCGATCACTTCGAGGTTGGCCAGGATTTCGGCTCCCACCTGTTTGTCGAGCAAGGCCAGCAGATACCGGGCCGATTCGGTATCGAGTTCGTAGAGAATCCGCGAAATGTCGGCGGGATACAGCTCTTCCATTTCGGCCCGCAGCGTGTTGTCGTCGTGGGCGTCGATGGCAGCCTGAATCTGCTCTACGTACTCCTTGGTAAGCTCGAAAGTCATTTTCTGAATGATGAATTATAAATGATGAATTATGAATGATAATTTTTTAGTGGCATCCATAATTCATCATTCATAATTCATCATTAAAACCGTGAGTTCAACGAATTCCGCTACGCCCAACTGTTCGGCGCGTTTGTCCAGCAAGGGGTGAGACAACATGGCCTCGGGAGGGTTTAACGGCTTGAGCGCATTGCGTAGCGTTTTCCGGCGGTTGTTGAAGCCCTGCTTGACGACCTGGAAAAACTTCTTTTCATCGCAGGGCAGGGCTACAACGCTGTTCCGGCGCAGGCTGATCACGCCCGACTGCACCTTGGGGGGCGGCAAAAACACCCGCGCATCGACTGTAAATTCGTACCGAATGTCGTAGTAAGCCTGCAACAAAACACTCAGAATCCCATAATCTTTGTTGCCGGGGGGCGACGCAATCCGCTGAGCCACTTCCTGTTGCAGCATACAGACCACTTCCGGCACCTGCTGCCGGTTTTCAAGTACTTTGAAAAGGATTTGCGACGAAATGTTATATGGAAAGTTGCCAATGATGGCAAACGGTTCTGAAAACTGCTTTGCTAAATCCATTCTCAGGAAATCGCCTTCCAGAATGCGGCCCTGCAAAACCGGGTAATGGGCGTTCAGGTAAGCAATGGATTCGGTGTCGATCTCGACGACGTGCGTGGTGTAGGGGCGGTTTTCATTCAGAAGAAACTGCGTCAGAACGCCCATCCCGGGGCCAATTTCGAGCACAGTCCGATACCCGTGATGACCGGAAAGTAAATTAGCGATCCGTTCGGCAATGCTGAGGTCCTTCAGAAAATGCTGTCCGAGGTGTTTTTTGGCACGAACAGCATCGTCGCGGACGTGCTCCGACCGGTCCGATAGGCTTCGTTTGGTATTTTTTCCGTAAGAACGCACAGGCATCTGGCTACAAATTTCAGACCACAAAGGTACAGCGAGCAAGTGATGAACGGTAACGAAAGCCGTGGCAATTGCTGGTAGTTTTGGTTATTTTTACGGCTTTCTTGTCGAGACCTCATTTATTCATGCAGAGGGGCGTTATTCATTATGATGAGCTGACCGAATGCGGACTGTTTAAGGATGCGAGTGGTCAGACCCATATTTTCCGAAAAGGCGATCCGGTCTATCAACAGGTTTGGACGTATGCGGGGGGCGAAAAACCGCCGATTAGTGCGCTTCAAATGCCCGAACGACTGTTTATGGGCCCTGTTATTGCTCGGCCGCAACCGTATGACGCCGTTCCCAAACCGGATGCGGCCAACCGGCGAATGGGCTTTCTCAACTGGGCCGGTATGGGCCTGTCCGGGCTGGCGCTGCTGCTGCTAATCAACATCGGGGGCGAACCGCGCAAAGACGGCATGGGAACGAATCCCAAGCTGATCGAATCGTTGTGGGCGGTGTCCGCCGGTGGCTTGCTGCTGGTCCAGTTGATTTATTTCAGTGTCGGAGCCGCCCGCTGGCGCATACGTACGAATTACTGGGGAATTGTCGTTTGTACAGTACTTGCCAGCCTGCTCATGAAAGGCTGCGATAACTACCAGGCCGACAAAGTTGCCGACGTGTATACCATCGTGTTGGCGCTGCTGTTGCTGGTCGTTTATTTATTGCCCCGTCAGAAAAACGGCTAATTTTACCCCCAACCCCCTGAAGGGGCTTCACAACCCGAAAGTTTTAGCCCCCTTCAGGGGGTTGGGGGTATCCAAATAACGTTTTTTTTAAAACAGATAGATCCAACGTGCACAAACGAATGAATCAGGTATCCCACCGGGCCACTGGCCTGTTTTTGGTACTCCTTCTTCTCCTCTTCCAGGCCTGCGGCCGAAAAGAAAAAAAGACCGAACAGAAACCCGAAACCAAACCGGCTGGCATCAGCAACATCCTGTTTTTCATGGAAACGTCGGCCAGCATGGGTGGGTACCTGAAAGGGGAGACGAATTTTAAGGTGATAGTGTCCGACCTGGTGACCAAGCTGAACCAGGTCGCGCCCGTCGACGTCTGGACCATCGCCGGAAAACCGCAACCCGTTGCCGGTGGCTACAACCAGTTTGTGGTGAACTTGGCGACGACGCCCCTGGCCACCGAGCGGAGTTCGGAACTGCACCGGATTTTCAAACAGGTGGGCGAGAAGGCCAAAGGGAATACCGTGGCCCTGCTCGTGTCTGACTGCATTCTGTCTTTTCCGGACGAAGAAATCCGGAAAAATCCGGAGATCAACCGCCAGAATGCCGAAAGTGTGCTGAAAAGCCAGATCAACGACCAGTTTGCCAGCCTGAAAAAACAGGGCATCAGCGCAACGGTTTTTGCCTACACCTCCGGTTTTAACGGCACTTACTACGATTACCAGAACAACAAACACAAGCTCGCGGGCGAATCCCGGCCGTTTTACGTCTGGGTCATCGGCAAACAGGAACTGGTTTCCGACTTAAACCAGAAGCTGAACGAATTGCTCAGCACCAAACCGGCCAAGCAACTGGATTTCGGAGCCAGCGGGGCGCTGAACCAATACGATCTGTTTTTCTCCCTCAACAAAAAAGGCAGTTGGCGGGCCGAAAAAGCGGGCCTGTCGGAAGTCTCCGTCAAACCGTCGGCCCCGGCTGAGTTTGCCGTGGGGCTGAACCTGGACGGATTACCTGCTTACGCCCAGGCCGAAGCGTATTTGAAGAAAAACCTGGCCATCACCGCCCCCAATGCAACGGTCAAGCTCGTCAATGTGCAGAAGAAGGTGCAGGTGCCGACCGACCGGCTGAAAGAGCGTGAACTGAAACTGCTGAACCAGAACACGCACGTGCTGACGTTCCGGGTCGAAAACCTGTATGATGAAAAAGCCGCTATTTCGGTTAAATTGCCGGTCCGGTTCGACGACTGGTACGCCACCGGCTGGTCGACGATGGACGACCGGACCCCCGCCAACCGGCTCAACAAAACCTTCGCGCTGGTTCACCTGATGAATGGCGTCAAGGAAGCGTACCAGTCGGCGACCAACGATTTTCTGGTTCTGAATATTAACTTGGAAAAATGAGGGAAAATCTCCCTTAAAAAATGGAAACGCAGAGACGCGATTAATCGGTACAGACGCGATTAATCGCGTCTCTATCAAGGCAACACACAAATACTAACCTTTATCTCCATGTTTGTATCGCTCTATGAACTCTGGCTCGGCCAGAACAACGACCCCATCTACGCGGACGAGATCTTTACCCCGGTTGGCCTAATCACACTTTTGTTTTCGCTCGGATTAGTGGCTTTGTTTTACCTCATTTTGGGGCGCTGGAAGTCGGTTTTTTACCGAACCTCCCACTGGGTTATCACGCTGATCATTGCTGGTATTTTCGGCTACGGCTACGCGGTCTGGTATGCGCTGGATGCCACGGGCATGGAGGATACCGACAGCTACATGCAGGGGTTTGGGGGCGTAAACTTATTGTACGCGCTAATTTACTTCTTCGTTTTTTCGTTACTCCTGAAGCGGTTTTCCATTTTTGCGAAGCGAACTCCCTTCTAGACCGGTGATTACAGTGATTGTCTTGAACTGGGATTACACGGATTAAACGATTCACTAAGAAAAATTGAACTTGAATTACGCGGATTACAAGATTGCGGTAGCCATCCCACTTAATCCTTTAATCTGCGTAATCCAAGTTCAAGACGACTATGAAACTATTCTTATTTGGTATTGGCGGAACGGGTGCCCGCGTGTTGCGGTCCCTGACGATGTTGCTGGCGGCCGGGTCGAAAGTGCCTGCGGATCTGACAATTATCCCGATTTTGCTCGACATGGACATGCAGAACGGCGATACGGAACGGGCGTTGCGCGAAGTGGAACTGTACCGGGCCATTCGGCGAGTGGCCTACAAGGATACGGCGGCTAGCCAGGGCGCACAGACCGAACGGCGCACCTTTTTTGCGACGCCCCTGCAACCGCTCGGAACGCTCCAGGCCGAAAACGCCCAGGAAAAAATCGGCGACTCGGTTTTGCCCAAACTGACCGATCACGAAGGCACATTCGAGGAATTCCTGAGTGTCAGCAACATGGACGACATCGATCGTGAACTGCTGAAACTGCTCTACGATAATTCGGCCAAGCCGACGAGCGCAGAACTGAAGCTAAATCTGTCGGTCGGTTTCAAAGGCAATCCGAACATCGGCTCGGTGGTGTTCAATGCGCTGGAAGATTCGGCGGTGTACAAATATTTTACGGGGGCCTTCAACGACCAGACCGACCGGATTTTTCTGATCAGTTCGATTTTCGGAGGAACGGGTTCGGCCGGTTTTCCGCAATTGATCAAATTGCTGCAACACCCGAGCCAGAAAATCCAGATTCGGAACGCGAAGAAGGGCGCGGTGACGGTGATGCCGTATTTTGCCCTGGAAGAAAACAATCAGAGCGCTATCGATCAAAACCGGTTTTTGTCGAAAACGAAGGCGGCTTTGTCGTACTACCAGACGCAGGTGAATCTTGATGCCCTGTATTACATCGGCGACCGGCCCGGTAGCAAGCTCTATCCCAACGTGGAAGGGGGCGCGAAGCAGACCAACAATGCCCACGTCGTGGAGATGCTGGCGGCTGCGGCCATTTTAGATTTTGCCAACAAACCTGATGGCGAGTTTAGCGACGCCAAGCGGTATTTTGAATTCGGTCTGAAACGCAACGACCGGACGCTCGACCTGCCGCACTTCCACGACCAGACCTACAACGGGTTGCTCGAACCGCTCATCCGGTTTGCCTACGCGACGAAGTTTTTCACCGATTTTGTACCCAACAACCTCGGCGAAGCGTTTGCCAAGAACCTGGCGCTGGCGCAAAACCTGCGAACCAACACGTTCTATACTTCGCTGGAGAATTTTATGACGCACCACTTCAAGAACTGGCTGACTGAAATGGCGCAGAACGACCGGGCGTTTCATCCGTTCGATCTGCCGAACGACTTCAACGCACTGGTGCGCTCGAAGCGGATCGAAACCGGGTTTTTCGACAAAGGCATCAGCGAGAAATTCCTGCGCGACCAGGCTGGGAAGATCGAAAACTCGCTGCAGGCGGCTTTCCCGCAACCGGAAATGCGGTTTATGCAACTCCTGATCGACGTGGCCGAACGGTGCCGCGAAAAACTCGGACCCCTGAACCGGCAACTTTCCGATGCTGCTGTTTAATAAGTTGATTACACAGGGTTAATCAGAGGACATCAGAGGTTATCAGGGTGTTCTCCGATTACCCGCCGGGCGGCCCCGTCTGATTTTCCCGGATAAACTCTGCGAAATAGTTTTTATATGCCACATATTCTCAGAATTGATAACGACCCCAACGTCAGCCAGCAGAACCACCAGGATTGGACCGGTTCGCACACCGGCCTGACGGGCAACCGCATTGAACACATTCCTGATACGCTCTCCGGAGCTGCGGGCGGAGCGGCCAGCGCGGCCGCCAAAGCCGGAACCTCGATTCCGTCGCCGTTTGCGAGGCTGTACCTATTCGATACGGCGTTTCGGATGGTCAAGAACAACCAGTTGCCGCGCGAACTGTCGCTGTACCACGTCCTGGTGTCGCACGCGCTCGACCTGCTCGAACTCTTGTTCCAGGCCGGGAACAGCACCGACCTGAGCTACCGGGTCTGGAACCGGGCCGAGCGGCTGGAGGCATTGCGAAAAAAAGCCACCAACTCGACCACAACCCGCCACGCGCACCAGATTCTGGCGAAGGCGCTGGATCTGGATTTTCGGAACGAACTGGGTACTATTCAGCAGTTTACGCTGATTTATTACAAAGGTGCGCTGCTCGGCGGCACATCGCCCCTGTCGCTGGTGTTTACCTCGCCAAACTGGGAGCAGGAGCGGCAGAACAAGTTTATCGATCCGCCTAAAAGCACGACGGGCCGGACGTTGTTCCAGAACGAATACGTGCCGCTACACGACCGCGACACGGGATTCGTGACCTACCTGCGCCGGTTGTACGATCAGTACAAGGATTTGCTGCCTCCTAGAAGCGGTTTTTCAGAATTCTTGTACAAAGCCTTCTTCGACAACCCGATTCAATTACCGGTCGAGCCGAATGCCACTTTGGCCAACTTCGAACCGATTCAGATTGGGGGTGAAAGCAACTCGACCTTGCAGGTGCTACCCGGTCTGGCGCTCTACAAAGTCCGTGAAAACGACGTGCTGGACGACATCGAAGAAAACAGCGATTTCGTGATGCAGCCGACGGTTTCCTATTACCAGCAGGAAAGCCGCAACGGTGCACCCACGAACGTGCGGAAACCGCTGGCGCTGGCGTCGCGGATGGATGTGGCCGGGCGGTATGTGAAAAATACCAACTGGAACCCGCAAACCGTGATCATGCGCTCGTTGCTGAACAACCTCAGCGAAGGCGGTTTGCTGGCCGAGCGCTACTTGCCGGGTGTAGACAACGTGCGGTACCCGTTCCTGACCACCGACGATTTTCTGGAGGATTTTCTGATTCAGGTGCCGTTCAAGATCAACAACAAGCGGTTTTTTACCGGCACCATCGGCGAGTGTGAATTCCTGCTGCCCATTCGGAAGGAGTATTTCAATTTTTTCCGGATCGAGGATGTCCAGCGGCAGTTTATGTTTTCGGCCGAACACCGGGGCACCGACAAGATCATCACGGCCACCCTGCGGATTCCGATTCGCAACAACCGGACCATCGAATTCCGAAAAGAATACAACCTGTCCCGACCCGAGACGACGGTCGACTTCCGGGCGGGGCTGGCCTTTTTCCCGTTCTACCGCGTAACGGTGCCGGATTTGCAGCACCTGAACCAGTATCATGTGCTGCTGGCCGATGTGAGCGACCCGACCATCGGTTTTCGGGCCGGGAACTCCGTGCAGTTCTACGAATTGCCGAACATCATCGCCGGAAAACCGCTCAACGTGCCCACGCCCGAAGCCCGTTCGCCGAAGGTCGATCCGCTGCCCGCGTCGTATTTCTACAAAGTGCCGCAGGCGTTTGATTTGATGGAAATCCGGCTGGAGCGCAGCGGTATTCCGTACCGCGGACTGATGTTACCGCAGTTCACGACCATCGCGGAGAAGGGTTACAAGAACTTTACGTTTGCTATTGACTTCGGAACATCCAACACGCACATTGCCTACACGGATGCCGCGATGGGCGACGTAGAACCAAAGGCGCTGACGGTGAGCGATGCAGTCACGGGTCTCGACAAAGACGAGTTGCAGATGGTGACGCTGAACAAGCCCTACGAAGGCTACGAAGCAACGTCCATGTACGATAAATACCGGCTTCCGGCCAGCTACGGGCGGCTGGAAACGCTGGATGCCTTGATTCGCCGGGAGTTTGTTCCAGCCATTATCGGTAAGGAATTCGGTTCGCCGTTCGCCTTTCCGTTGCGGACAACGGTCTACGAAAAAAGCGGTTTTACGGATAGCAACAACAACCTGTTTTCGAAAGTCAACCTGGGCTTCAACATCGACCTCGAACAGGGCAGTACGGGGGTCAACCACTACGTGACGAACTTGAAATGGCTGTTTGAAAACCAGCCCGGCGATACCTTGAACCGGCCCCGCGTCCGGGCGTTCTTCGAGACGTTGTTGCTGCTGATCCGGAACAAAGTCGTTCTGAATCAGGGGAATGTGCAGCAAACGGCCATTGGCTGGCTGGCCCCGTCGAGCATGCGGGCGGTCACGGAAGACAACCTGGTGCATGAGTGGGAGCAGGCTTTCCGGAATGTCTTCGGAACGACGGCCAACTTCCGGTCAAAACCGGTTCCCGAATCGCTGGCCCCGTATTTTTACCTCGTCAAGAACGGCGTTAAATCGTTTGCCGATACCGTCAACGTGGACATCGGGGGTGGAACGGCCGACATCATGCTGTTCATGAAGCAGCAGGGCCGGTATTTGAACACCTCGTTCCGGTTTGCCGGGTACGACATCTGGGGGGGCGGTCTGGACGAACAGGGCCACCCGTCGCACCGGAAAGACAACGGTTTTGTCAAGAATTACCTGGCCTACCGCCGTACGCTCAACCAGGCACCCGCCCGCGAGGATTCGATTCTGGACACGTTCCTGAATAAACCGGAACTGACGGCTGAGGATATTGTGAGTTTGCTGTTCAAATACGATAGTCACTTTAAGTTTACGCAGTCGATTCAGGATGGCCGACCGGCCCTGCGAATTGTGTTGTACCTGCATTACAGCGCCATTGTCTACCACCTGGTGCAACTGCTGGAATCACACAAGCTGGCCCTGCCGCGTTACCTGACGTTTACGGGTCGGGGTAGCCAGTACCTGACCATGCTCGGGTCGCGCTCGCGGCTGATTCAGTTTACCAAAATGCTGTTCAAGGCGTATTCGAACCAGCCGATTCCACCGGACTTTGAAGTGATTTTGTCCGACAATCCAAAAGAAACCACGGCCAACGGGGCGGTTTTGTACGAGAATGCCGGGGCCGAAAAAGTGCAGTACGAAAACCGGGAAACCACCAGCTACTGGGGACATGTACCCGAACAAGCCGAAGAAGGGCAGGAGCCGACGCCAAAGTATACGTTTGAATACCGCCGGACGAAGATCGGCGAAGTAAGCCCGCAACGGGAATTCCATAACTCGGTGCTGCACAACATGCAGCGCTTTCTCGAAAAAACGCTGCTCGACCGCGACATTGCCTACTTCCTGAGCGAATACAATATCCAGACACCGGAGCGGTACGTCGAGTACCTCGTCGGCACGGATATTACGCGCGGTGGGCGGCTCTACGACAGCTATATGCTGGCGCGGATGGGCTTCGAACAACGGCCAAACGATGCGCTGGGTGAAACGTATTTTTTCCTGCCACTCAAACACGCACTGTACGAACTTTCGAAACACATTGCTGAATCCTGATCGTAACCAAATTCTGACTCAACGAATGATCCGTCTAAGTACCCGTTGGCTGTTGTTGCTGGGCGTATTCCTGCTAATCCAACCGGTTATTGCCCAGGATGATTACCAGAAAAAACTGGAACAGTCTGCCTTTCAGATGATTAAAGTAACGGTTGAATTTCTGGCAACAGACGCTCAAACGTTCCCGAAGGTCCAGAGCACCCAGTGCGATTGCGATTCGTACGATAGTTTAAAAGCGTTTATTACAACCAATGATCTGGTGGGGGCCGACAAGCTGGTTGATGAGGCCCGGCGACGGGCGGCTCAGCACATCGCCCAGATTAACCAGCCGAAGACGGCGCTGACGGAAGTGAAAGATTTTTTGATTCAGAAAATTACGTCCGGAAACCGGGCTAATCGGAAAATGCTGCCCGGCTACACGGCTTATGAAACGAAGCTGGGCCGGATTATTGACGGTGGTCTGTCCGGCGAAACTGTGGCTGAGGTGCACTCGCCGACGCCCACGGTTGCGGAGCCGGTGACTCCGGCAGATACCGTGACCGATACTCAGGATGTATCGAATACACCCACAACTAATTCCCCATCAAACTGGATGTCTATGGCTGGCATTGCGCTTTCATTTTCCATATTGAGCCTACTGGGCGTGGCCTTTCTGGCTTACCTTTTTATGAAAAACCGGCAGCCGCAGCCGTCGGCGCGGGATGTGCAGGTTGACTCCCAACTGGCGAAACTCGCCGACCGGATCAGTAAACTGGAAATCCGGAAAAACCAACCCAACGAAAATTTTCAATTGAACGCCAAGCTGGACGCGTTGGAACGGGCTGTCCGGCAATTGGAACAAAACCGGGCCGAAAAACCGGCTTCGACCACCCCCATGCCCAAGGTGCCGCTCGAAGTGGTCGCTCCTGCCCAGGCCGAAGTTCCTGTCCAGCCAACGAACCGTTTTCGGAACGCTCCCGCCGAACCTGCCAAACCCAAGGCTTTCTACGCCCGGACGGCCGATTTGGGCGACGGTTTCAGTGCGTCGGGTTTATTACTAAAACCGGAACGGGATACGGTTTTTGACATTTTGTTGCAAAGCGATATGCAGGCCATTTACCGGGTTTCGGAGAATCCCGACGCGCAGCGACTGGCCCTGAGCGATCCGTATTCGTACCTCAATGATGCCTGCGAATATTTGACACAGCCCAATCCGACCAGTCGCATCCAGACTGAACAGCCGGGACAATTGAGCTTGCAGGGCGATAAATGGAAAATTGTAGAGAAAGCAAAAATTCGATTTATTTCGTAATTTGATAGCTAGTCCGGATCAAGGAGTCTCTGTTAACCAAAAAGAAGAGTTTTTTGATAATTAGTCACATTACCACCGGTCTATGGTCCATTTACAGCGGATAGACTGCCAACATGACACTGGAAGAATTACGGGATCGAATAAAAAATGAAGTTGTTTTGTACGAAGGCGAACTGGCCGACTGGCAATGGCGTCAGAAAGGGTTGGTGGCCGAAGCCAATGAATTAGGAATCAGCGATTTTACCCGGCTGGTCAACGACATCAGCCGACAGGTCAACCGGGATTTCGGGAAGATCCTGGATTTGAAGAAAAAAATCGTGGCCGTCGCCCTGCAACGGGGCAAGCAACTCACTGAAGCAGATATTGCCCAGTTTGTTACCGAAGCCGACCGGGTGCAACTTTCCCGCGCTTTTGTCACCGAACAATGGATACCGGCGATTCTGAATGCGCTGCCCGAAACCGCAGCTACGCCTATTGATCCTGCAAAACCAGCTCCGGTTGCGGAACCCACGACTCCTCCAATCTCATCCGTGTCAGAAACCGCTCCGTCGGTGGATAAAGTTGAAGCGGTCCGGAAAAAAATCAAAAGTATTCTGGACGATTACGACAAACACATTCAGGCGCAGAGTCTGAAGTTTCTCTTTAAGGCGGTCGATTACGACGAAGAAGCGTTGGCGGAGGAAATCCGACGGTATTTGTCGGAGAACTTTTACGCTTCGGTCAACCCGCCCCGGGGTAACTCGTTGAAAGAGAAACTGATTTCGACAGATTGGCGACACCTGAGCTGGTGGGAAAAAGACCAAACCAAACCGACCGAATACGTCCGAACGGCTACCGGATACACCACACCGCCTGCACCGCCCGAAACCGCCAGCCTGAATCGTCCACCCGTGGTGCACGAACTACCCCGGAGTAGCCCTCCACCGCCGGTTGTTGTACCTGCCCCCCCCAAAAAAAGTGGGTTGTCGGATGCGGCTTTGATTGGACTGGCGGTTTTGTCGGCACTGATATTGATCTGGGTGGTATTGCGGCTTACACGCGGAGAGGATGAGGAAGATCCGGTGCGAAAGCCGTCGAAAAACCGGACGAGTCAGCAACGGGCGACGTACCAAATCCCGAAGGCTTCGGCTGCCTCGCTTACTCCATCCCGAACCGTTGGCGGTACCGAGGAAGATGTACCGGTTTTGGACGAAACCGAGAACCAGCCCATCGAAAAACCGGCCAGTAGTTTTGCTCAAACAAATGAGGACCCACCTACCCGGGATTTCGACAAAGTAGACGAAACTGTAGGAGAGTTCGGATTGCGGGTAGCCAGCAAGAACAACCGCTGGGGCTATATCAATGACAAGAATAACTGGGTGATCGAGCCGCAGTATGAGCTGGCGACGCCCTTTACCAACGGCAAGGCCAGCGTAGAACTAGACGGAAATCAGTTTTTTATCGACCGGTATGGAAACCGCATCCGAGACGATAACTAATTCATAAACAATTAATTATTTACTTTGGAGCGAATCAGAGCGGTTATCGGATCGTTCAAACCGCTTTGAACTTACTCAGATTAGTAAACAGACACGGCCGGGCACGGTTAATTGTCCGGAAGAGAAAGCCGATGCGTGAAAAACATTATGAAGAGTTTTTGACTTTTTGTAACTTTTGCGAGTCTAAAAGAATGGCTTTGCTCGTTTAATTAAATTAAGCCAGAGATGATCGATACCATTCGTCAAAAAATACAGGAAGTTTTGGTCCGCTATGACCACCAGGTACCGGCCGAAGAAATCAAACGGTTGTTTGCGTCGATTCCGTCTGACGAGACTACGCTGACCCAGGAAATCATGGGGTACCTGCTGGAACATCATTACGAACCACTTCAATCGCTCCGGGGTGAATCGCAGCGGGAACGCCTTGTGTCGACCGATTGGCGGCAGAAAGAGGCAGGGCTATGGATGTCTGAAGCCAAACCCGCGGTGATGGGAGGAGGGGCGAATGTTTCCGTACACCCAATTCCTACGCCATTTACCCAATCCAATAAAGTGCTGATAACACTGGTCATGCTCTTTGTAACGGTTCTCTTATGGCTCTGGAATAGCAAACTATCGGAAATCGGGAGTGGCAGTGGGGTTGTGGAATCGACCGAAAGCGAATCCGGCCCGGCTGAGCGTCCGGCGGCCAATCCGGATAGGGCAACACCGGCGGTCGCCAACCTGGCCCGACCCGAAACGGTGCTTCCCATGACGACGAAACCGGCTGGGAGCCAAACCGCCTACGAAGCGCAGACGATTCAAACTAAGACCAGAGCCGGTCAACTCGTGGTTTCCGGAAAAGAAGAAATCACCGAACCGCTGGTGGCCGAAACCACAAAACCCTTCGACGCCGTAGACGATCAGGTGGGTGATTTTGGGTTGCGGGCCGCCCGAAAAGGAGGAAAATGGGGCTATGTCGATCAGAAAGACCAATGGCAGATCAACCCGCTCTTCGATGATGTCATGCCGTTCCATAACGGCCGGGCCATCGTCATTCTGGACGGCCAGCAAATCCTGATCGATCGCGACGGCACCCGCATCCGCGAAGACAACTAACTAATGAGACGAAGCACTGGCCGTGACGGTCAGGTTCTGGAAGGTAGTTCCGTCAGTAGTGGAGACAAAACCGATCCCGTTGCCCTGGTATTGCCGAAATTGGTACGGACTCGTTGGAATTTCCCGTCCGTTGAGGTAAAAGTGAATCTGATCGCCTTTCTTCCGGACGGTCAGCGTGTTCCGGGCCGTTGACAGCGGAATGCCCGCCGGAACGTACTCTCCCCGCATGTAAATCGTGTAGCTCAGGCCGTTGATGACGTATTTGACGGATACCTGGTTTTTGTTGTTGATCCGAAAGTGGCAGTAATTGAGCGAGTCTTTCACGCCCACCAGTAAGCCAGCATCGGGAATGATGCCGGTTGGGCCAGCCACGTCGACCTGCACCATGAACGTATCCACTTTGTTGAGGTTGAGGCTCGTTGGCAGCGGGATGAAGCTAAAGGCGGAATTGGTGGCGCTGGCAGCCTGTTTGTGAACGCGGTACGAATTCCGGGCTATGTCGAAGGAGTAAGCCCCGCGCTGCCCGATGCGCCACCGGTTGCGGTTGTCGCTGAAATCGTCGTGAAACTCCCGGCTGGCTGTCGGGGCCGTTTTTTTAGATTTGATCTTCACCGGTACCCACGCACTGGAAGCGGAATAGACGCCGACCTGCGCCTGAGCTGTGCTCATCAGGACGAACAGAAGTCCCCATACTATTGCTAAGTCCTTCATAATCAATTGCTAAAAGTTGTACTTTAAAACCGCGACCGGATGGCCCGACTGATACCCGGGCCGCAGGCTGACTTTCGGTTCGGCGGTTTTGGACCGTTGTTTCTGATTCTGTAGTCCTTTGATGAACGTGGCCACCACATCCGTGATCCAGATGGCCCCGGCCACCCGAGTGGCGATGAAATACCGGTGGTGGTGATCGTTGGCGCGGTCGTAATACGGCTGGGCAATGGTGCGATTCCGTTGCTGCTCATAAATGGCGTACTCATCGCGCGATTTTTTTCGCTCGATCAGGCCGTATGCCAGCAGACCATAACAGGCCGCCGTCACCGCGAGCCGGTGTCCGATGACTGGTTTTGGCGCCTGAACAAAAATGTTGCCGACGCCGGGGGCAACCATCGACAATAGGGCGAATTCCGGTCCCCCGGGACGGTACTTGCGTTTAGGCGATTCCGTCACCGGAGCCTGCGTGACGATGGCGGGTTCGGTTTTCCGTCCGGTGTTTTGAGCGACTTTGACCAGAAGGGTGGCCCGGATGTTTTCGTCCAGTTCAAAACCGTTCTCAAGCGCCCGCCAGACGATCCGTCGGTTGGCTCCCGGTTGTACATCCTGCCCCCAGTCGCCGGACAGGTACTGGAGTGCCGGGTTCAGCAACCCGTTGGTCTGGCTCCGGATGCGGATGTAAACCGAGTCGGCCGGTTGATTGCCGCTGATGTCGTAAAGAATCTCAATGGCCGCTTCATCGATGGTATTGATTCGAATATTGGTCACCGACACCTGACTGAAAGCGGATTCAGTAGCCAGGACAAAAAGAGAAAAGAGCAACGTTTTGAGCCGGAGGAGTGCGGTATTGGCATGCATAACGGTACAGGAGGCTAATTGGAGACCGTAACCAGACGGGAAGCCGTAAACTTGTCGTCACATTGGTTGGCCAGAACCATCGAAACGTTGTACGTGCCGGGTTTGTCGTACAGAACCGTGAACTGATTGCCCGAGCGGTTGCGCCCGTCGCCTAAATCCCAACCGATAGCCCCAATGTCACCTTTCGCATTTTCCAGAAAAAACGTCACTTCCAGCCTGGAAACCGTGTAACCGATGGAGCCCTCCGGTTTTTCACAAACCGGAAAACTCTTCTGATCCAGGTCAAACGGTTCACAGCTCCAGCAGCACAGGCAAAGCAGGATCAGCACACAACAGACTTTCATCATGGTAGGAAAGTTGGCTACGTAACCAGAAATTGTACGGTAAAGGTTGTCCCAAATTACGGCCATTTCGATAACCAAGCAAACCTTTGATACATTGCCGGTATTTTTTTGTAAATTTATCCGGTATGTTACAAGGCCGATCTTATGCAAAACAAGTCGGCTTTTTTGTGCTATTGAACTGCGAAGGCGGTATGCGCCGATGTGCTTAAACTCCCCATTGTTCCATGTCCTGGTCTGCAAAAACAAAGGATGAATTGCTCGCCGAGATTCGTCGGCTCAGCAAGGAAATCGATATACGAAATTCGCTGGACGGTAACCCGAAGCTCCAGCAGGCCACTGTCTTTGACGTAACCAAAACCGTCGATCAACTGAACCTTATTGGGTTGACCATTGAGAAGGATGGTACGGTAACCTTTTGTAACCAATATACGCTGCGGATCACGGCCTGGCAACCGATGGACGTCATCGGTAAGAACTTCTTTGATGTGTTCATCCCGGCGGCCGAGCGTGTGCAGGTCCAGCGGGATTTCGACGAAGCCCTGGCCCGGGGGGGCGTGATCGATCAGCGGGAAATCAACCTGCTGGCGAAAAGTGGCGCGGTCCGTAATGTGCAATTAAATTCACTCATCGTCAATGGTTTGCCGGATGGGTCAACGGTATCCTCGTATACGATCATTGGGGAGGATGTAACCAATAAAAAACGGGTTGCTTCGGCGCTGTCGTACTCAAACTCACAGTTGCAGGACCTGGTCGACAATACCAGCGACCTGATCCAACTCGTCACACTCGATGGCAAATTTCTGTTTGTCAACCGGGCGTGGCGGGAGGTACTCGAATACAGTTCCGACGAGATTGCCTCCCTGACCTTACAGGATGTACTGCACCCGGATTACGCCGAAAGCACGCTGATGCGGTTGCAGCGCGTCCGCGACGGCGAGAAGTTTCCGTATTTCGAGACGGTTTTTCAGAGTAAAAAAGGCAAAACCGTGTTTGTCTCGGGCAGCGTCAACTGCCGGTATGATCAGGGCAAACCGACGGCTTACCGCTGCATCCTGCACAACATTACGAGCCGCATCCGGGCCGAAAAAGCACAGAAACTCTATTACAGCATCGCCAATTGGACGCTCAACGCGACGGACCTGGACGAGCTTTATCAAAACATTCACGAAGAACTGAGCAACATCATCGACGCCCGGAACTTCTTCATTGCCCTCTACGACCAGAGCAAGAGCTTCCTGTATTTCCCGTACTACGTCGATGAATACTTTACCGGAATGCGGTTTACGAAGCGGAGACTCGGCAACGGTCTGACCGAATACGCCATTCGCGCCAACCGGCCGCTTTTTCTGTACGAGCAGGATATTCAGCAACTGGCCGACACGCAGAATCTGTACCTCTACGGGCAAATTCCGAAAGCGATGCTTTGCGTGCCACTCCGGATTGGCGAACGCATTACGGGGATCATTGGCGTAAAAGCCTACGACAAAACCGATGCTTACAACATCCGTGACCTGGAACTCCTGGAGTTTATTTCCGGACAGGTGGCACTGGCCATCGCCCGCAAACAGGACGAAGCGGCCATCAACAAACAAACCGCCCGGCTGAATGCCATTTTCGACAGTAGCTCACACTTAATCTGGTCGGTCAATAAAAGCTTCCAGCTTACGTCGTTCAACCGAAATTACAGTCGGCTGATTGAGAATCAGTTGGGTGAAGTGCCGCAGTTGAACGTCACGACCGAAAAGCTGGGGTGGCGCATCATCGGGAATGAAAACCGCAAACTGCTGGAAGAAAAATACCGCCTGGCATTTCGGGGCTTGCCCCAAACCGTCGAGCTGCATTACCAGACGCAGAAAAGCGAAGCCTGGCTGGAAGTACATCTTAACCCGATTCTGCTTTCCGGTGGCGTCATCGAAGAAGTTTCCGGAATTGCTCGCGACATTACAGTACGGAAACGGACGGAACTGGAACTGCGGGGGAGCGAAGAGAAATTCCGAGGCATCTTTGTCAATCTTCAGGACATTTACTGCCGCGTCGACCGGGAAGGCCGGATTACGATGATCAGCCCGTCGGTCCTGAAACGAACGGGTTATACTCCGGAAGAAGTGATTGGGCAACCCATCACCAATTTTATCGACAAACAGGATATTCACCGGGCATTGATGCGGCTGATTCGCAACAAGAGCCTGCGGAATTTTGAAGCGACGCTGCACCGAAAAGATGGCACGATTCGGCAGATCATGCTCAACATGTTGACGCTGAACGATAAAAACGGGCGTGTGGAAGAGGTAGCCGCCCTGGCCCGGGACATTACCGAACTGAAGCGGAATGCGCAGGAACTGATGAAGGCCAAGGATGAGGCCGAGCGGTCGCTGAAAGTGAAGGAGCGGTTTCTTGCCAACATGAGCCACGAAATCCGGACGCCAATGAACGGTGTGATCGGAATGATCGACCTGCTGAATGATACCCCGCTGAACCAGGAGCAGAAGGATTATGTGCAGACGATCAAAAAATCGTCGGAAACGCTGCTGAACATCCTGAACGATATTCTGGACTTGTCGAAAATTGAAGCTGGGAAAATGGTACTGCACGACGCGCCGATCCGGTTTCAGGAGGTGTTCGAAAAACTGGTTTCGCTGTTTGGTCAGCAGGCCAGCGTGAAAGGCAACAAACTCAGCTACCACCTGGCCGACGACCTGCCCAAGTACGTCATTGCCGACCAGACGCGGCTGTTGCAGATTCTGTCGAATCTGACTTCAAACGCCATCAAGTTTACGGAAAATGGCGCGGTAACGGTCAATGCGACGCTGATTGGAAAGAAAGGCAAGTTCAACCGGATTCGGATTGAGGTGAAAGATACCGGGATCGGGATTGCCAAAGAGGACCTTGGCGTGCTGTTCAACTCGTTTAGTCAGGTCGAAATGTCATCGCGGAAGTCGTTTGGTGGCACGGGGCTGGGGCTGGCCATTTCGAAAGAATTGGCGGCCTTGATGAAAGGACAAATCGGCGTCGACTCGGAAGCGGGAAAAGGAAGTACGTTCTGGTTTACGATCGAACTGAAAGAAACACTCATCAGTCCGACGGCCCAGAAAAACGACCAGGGCGAAGTTCCGTTGCAGGACGTTTTCAAAGACCACCAGCCGTACCTGTTGCTGGTCGACGACAACGCCGTGAACCGTAAAGTCGCCACCGAAATCCTGAAAAAATCGGGTTGCCGGGTCGATATGGCCTCCAGCGGGCAGGAAGCCATCGAAAAAGTCACGGCGGCTTTCAGCGACAGCGCCCAGCCC
Organism: Larkinella sp. VNQ87; assembly: GCF_049445795.1. NCBI lineage: Bacteria > Pseudomonadati > Bacteroidota > Cytophagia > Cytophagales > Spirosomataceae > Larkinella > Larkinella sp. VNQ87. The sequence goes on along the minus strand of NZ_JBMSDT010000012.1, from coordinate 157,614 downwards.
TACGAACTGATTTTCATGGATATTCAGATGCCCGACATGGATGGGGTGGAAACCACGAAGCGACTTCGCGATAAGTTCGGAACCCAACTGCCGCCGGTGGTGGCCATGACGGCCTATTCGATGCGCGAAGACCGGGATCGGTTTCTAAGCCAGGGGCTCGACGATTACATTGCCAAACCGATCCGGGCGCAGAGCCTGATTGCCAAGGTGAAAGAAATAATGCAGACCCGAACGGCGTTTCAGGAAGCGGCCCAGATGCGCTCGAAACAACTGGAAAGCGTTCGGGAACTGGCCGCACCTATGATCGACACCGAGATTGTCGGGCAGTTGGAGCTGGTGGGTGGCTGGGATCTGGTCACGTCGATTTATGAAGATTTTGAAACCGAGGCCAACACACTGGTAAAAGAGTCGCTGGATGCCTTTGCGATCGGCGATATTCCGGCGGTAAAGGGGCATCTGCATACACTCAAAGGAAGTGCCGGAACCATTGGTGTGGCCCGGATTGCGCAGGTCGCCCGCGAAGCCGAAGCGAAGCTGAAAGTGAGCGATAGCAGCTCGCTGGCGGATGATTTACATCTGCTGGATAAAGAATTCAACGTATTTTTAAATGAGTATAAAACCGCCCTCGAAAAAATCGGTGCTGAAAAAGCCAGATAATCAAATGGAGACATCATTTCGCCAAAACATTTCGTCTGGCACGCCCTGGGAGCCGGTTGTTGGATACTGTCGCGCCGTCCGCGTTGGCAATTTGATTGAAGTAGCCGGAACGACGGCCATGGATGGCGAGCAGTTGGTAGGCAAGGACGATGCGTACGAACAAACCCGGTTTATCCTGCAAAAGATCGCGGCTACACTTGAGCAGGCTGGCGGTTCGCTGACCGACGTAGTTCGGACCCGGATGTTCGTTACGGATATTTCACGCTGGGAGGAAATTGGACGGGCCCACGGGGAGGTTTTCAAAGACATTCGCCCGGCCGCAACGATGGTGGAAGTGAGCGCTCTGATTGATCCGCAGCTATTGATTGAAATTGAAGTGACGGCGGTTTTAAGTCCGGTTATTGAGCCTGATTAGAATTCCGGGTCAAGTCGTACAACTTACAACCGAAAAATGTATTTTTGCTTATAATCCGTCCACAACCACCTACTAATCAGTAGGTTGCCCACCAAAAGGTAAGTAGTTTAACGAATGACACCCGAACTAAAAAAAACAGACGAAGAAGTAATCCCTACTGAACTGATTATCAAGAGAGCTGTCGAAGTAATTTGTGGGAAATGGAGGTTGGTGATCATTCATTTGTTGCGTGATAAAACGCTACGGTACGGAGAAATCAAACGATTGGTGCCCGGTATTAGTGAAAAGGTGCTGGTTCACGAGTTGAAGCAGTTGGTCGAACTGGGGATGGTCGACAAAAAATCGTTCGGCGAAGTACCGCCCCGGGTCGAATACCAGCTCAACGACAAAGGCAGAACTATTTTGCCCGTCATTGATCTGTTGCGGGAAGTGGGGCAGGCGTTTATTTGAAGTCAATCGGCAGTTGCCCTCAAAAGTTGAACAACTTGTAGCCTACGGCCAGGGTCGCATAGCCAATGTAGCCGGTAATGCCGCTATCGTTGAAAACGCCACCTACGGGCAATCCGTACCGCAGATCTACTTCCAGTCGTTTCAGTAGTGTAATGCCCGCCCCGAATTCGACCCCAAAGTTAAAATTTTTGACTTGTAAAACGCCAGCCTGCTGCTCGTCCGTCAGATCGACTCGGTCGCTGACATTGGTTAATGTCAAGCCCGGGAAATTAATCGTGGAGTTGGGTTCCACCCGCCCGGATGCGGTGCGGTCGGCTTCGGCCTGGTGGGTGAAGAACAGCGTTGGTCCCCCGTAAATTCGCCAGCGGTTTTCCGCCCCCTGTTTTCCGATAAATAACGGGATGTAAACCGAATTCAGATTCGGAACGGTGGTTGTATTGAGCTGCGCAAACAGCGTACCCGGTGTCACACTGATCGGCAGGGTCACACCAAATTCGGGGGCTGCGGCTACGTCGATCCGGTCGATGCTTGCTTTTTGCTTCAAAACCAGCGACGAATAGCTCAGTTCGGCCTGTATGAAAAACCGGCGGAAGGACTTTCGAATCCATAAACCGCCCAGATAACCGACGCCAATGCCGTTGTTCGAGTTGCGAATTCGGGGAAGCGCCAGCCCCGGCGACAGCGTTTGGGCCGGAATGACCGTATACCCGTGGGTGAAAGTGGCTCCGCCCCGGATGCCCAGCTCAACAGGACTCTGCGCCTGAGCGAGTAATGAGGTGGACAGCAAAATGATCCAGCCCAAGCCTATTTTTTTCATTTGATCGGTATTTCTTACGGTTGGCCGGTTCCGTAGTTGGCCCTTCGATGCAAGAACGCAAAAGTCGGTTAAGTCGTAAAAAAAATAGGAAATATTTATGGTAAAGGATTACCTAGAGCATTTATTGACGTCTAAATTAGGATTGTGAAGGATGCTCAAAACCCTTCCGGAAACATTCCGTGGGCTTCACAGTTGATCTAGTCAAACCCAATAAAACTCATCAAAACACAGACTCACATGGGATTGCTCAGTTTTTTCAAAGGCGTTGGTGAAAAAGTTTTCGGTAAGGAACACGAAGCGCCGGCTGCCGAGCCCGCCAAAGCCGCCGAAGTAGAGCCGCTGAAAGCCAGCGCATTGTTAAACCACGTTAAGCAATTAGGCTTATCGTACAAGAAATTAACCATCAAAACCGCCGGTGACACGGTGGTGCTGGAAGGGGAGGTGGCCAAGCAGGAAGATGCCGAAAAACTGGCGCTGGCCGTTGGGAATGTCGAAGGGGTTCATCAGGTCGATAACCGGCTGGTGGTCGAAACGCCGGAACCGGAAGGCCAGTTTCACACCGTAGAGTCGGGCGATACATTGTCGGCGATTTCCAAAAAAGTATACGGCGACCCGATGAAGTACGGCATCATCTTCGAAGCTAACAAGCCGATGCTGAAAAGCCCGGATCTGATCTACCCGGGTCAGGTGCTGCGAATTCCGAAACTGTAAGCATGAAATTCTTCACGAACACCGCTCGCAGGGGCGGTGTTTTTTTTGGAAACACGGACGCTATTCCGCTCTAAAATGTGGGTTTTCAATGATTCCCAGCACGTTGCCGAAGGGATCTTTGACACTGGCAACTTTAATGTCTTCGCCCACTTCCTCAATGCCCGAATGGACACTGGCGCCGTGGCTCATCAAATGCTCCCACGCTTTTTCGATGTTAGGAACGCCCCAGTAGGTGATGGTGCTGCCGTCGACGGGTTTGGCCGTCGGGTCAAGGCCCAGTTCGTAACCGCCCACCGAAAAGCCTACGTAAAAAGGTTCGTCAAAATACGGAGGCACGCCCAGAATGCCGGAATACCAGTTTTTAGCGTAAATCAGATCGGGTGCCGCGTAAATTACCGTCCGTAGGCCCAGAAAAGCGGATGCCATAGAAAAGGGAGTAGTTGCCCGGACCGAAAGCCGGTTCGGAAATGAAATGGAAAAATAAGAAAAAAAGATGGAATGCCGGGTACAGATTTTCGTAACTGGCCAACACCCAGGAAGGAAACGGCTTTCCGGGCCTTCTGGTTTTGCTCAATTCGTTTCGCGCGTATCCGGCAAGGTATTTGCTCCGTATTAAATGAAGAACTGGCGCAGATTTGCCCCGGCTATTGCATTGATTTTTCCGGGAATCTCGCCAAATTTACACCTAAGTTTTACATAGAAACTTGTTTCGCTAAGCAAGTGTACCTTGTATTTTTAAACTGACCTGACCGGTTCGTATGGCTAAGAAAACACACTCTCTTTCGGGTCAAAAACCGCTTCCGCGGTCCGCACCAGGCGGAGGAAACAAACCGGCACCCCGTCCGGCTATTACCGCTACACGCCCTGACACTCCCGCTACTACGTCTCAATCATTCTGGCAGGCTCCCGAACCGCTGGAGTCCCGCCCGATTCAGTGGCTTTGGGCCGCCTTGGTAGGAGCCGTAGGCTTTGCGCTGTATGCCAATACGTTCAACCACGGGCTGGCGCTCGACGATATTGCTGCCATTACCCAGAATTTGTTCGTGCAAAAGGGCATTGAAGGCATTCCCGATCTGCTTAAGACCGAATTCTGGCATTTCAGTAACATTTCGCTGGGGTATTACCGTCCGTTGGCCCTGATTACGTTTGCGCTCGAAAAAGAATATTTCAATGGTGATCCGCACATTAGCCATATCATCAACGGGGTAATTTATGGCCTGACCGGTTTTGGGCTGGTGGTTTTGTTGCAAAAATGGCTGCCCGGCCGAACGGTGCTGACGACGTTGATTGCCGGGCTGTTTATGGCGCATCCGCTGCATACGGAAGTGGTGGCGAATATCAAAAGCCGCGACGAAATGCTGAGTTTCCTGTTCATCACGCTGGTGATGCTGACCTACTGGCGATTCCTGGAAACCCGGCAAAGAAGCTGGTTGGTATTTTCGGCGTTCTGGATGTATCTTACCTATTTGTCGAAAGAATCGTCGCTGGTCGGGCTGGGGCTGCTCGTGATCATGCAGTACACGTTTGCCAAACGGAATTTCTGGCAATCGCTCGTCAGCATTTGGCCTTATCTGCTGGTCACCGTGCTGTTCTTCTGGCAGAAAAAAGCGATGATCGGCACCCTGAGTGGGAATCCACCGGTCGATTGGGCAAACTACCCCTATGCGCTGGAAAACACCAAGTTCCTGACCACCTTCAAATTTTTCGCTCAATACCTGCGGTTGCTGATTTTCCCGTTGCACCTGTCGTATGATTACTCGTACAATGTCATACCATCCGGTAAGTTAAGCGACTGGGAAACGCTGCTCGGGCTGGCGTCGTTCGGCGGACTGGCCTGGCTGGCCTGGAAAGGCTTCTGGCAACGGACGGTTTGGGGCTTTGGCTTAACCTGGATGTTCATCACGATGGCACCGGGTCTAGGCTTTGTCTTCTTCCGGGGCGGTATTCTGGCCGAGCGGTTTTTATACGCCCCGATCCTGGGCTTTGTCATGGCCGTAGTCGTCGGGTTGGACCTGCTGATTTCAAAACGACAGAATTTGTCGGAAAACGGGCCGGTTTTGAAGCGGTATGGTGTGCTGATTGGGTTGTGTGTGGTCATCGGAGCCTTGTTTAGCTTCCGAACCATTGACCGCAATAAAGACTGGAAAGACAATTTTACCCTGTTCAACAGCGGGCTAGAGTATGCGTCGAATAGTTGTCAGGTCAATCGGCATGTCGCTAACGAATGGATCAACAAATGCGCCGTCGAGAAAGACCCCAAACAGAAGCGGGTATATTTCAACAAAGCCATTCACCATCTGCGCCGATCGACCGAAATTTACCCCGGTTTTGGGGAAGCGTTTTTCTCGATTGCCTATTCGTACCAAAAGCTGATTCCGAACCGGGATTCGGCGGTGTATTATTACAAACAGGCCATTCGGGCTTCCTCGAATTACGCTCCGGCCTATAACAACCTCGGCGTGATTTACCAGAACGAACGGCGGTATCACCTGGCGTCGTATTTCTACAACATGTCGATGATGGTCAACCCGGCCTACCAGGATGGGCGAAACAACTGGCAGACGCTGAAAAATCAACTGGGGCTCGACGTGAAAATCCTGCCCGACAGCCTGAAAAACGAAGCGGTTTTGCCCGCAGCCCCGATGCCAGCGGCCGTGCCGACACTCCGGTTTCCGGTGAGATAAGCCAGTTTCGAGTTTAAAGTTTAGGGTTTATAGTTGCTGACGCGAATAATACCTGGTTCAGCAACTATAAACCCTAAACTTTAAACTACTTCGCGTACGCGACCGACCGCATTTCCCGGATGACCGTGATTTTGATCTGGCCGGGGTACTGCATTTCTTTCTCGATTTTCTGCGAAATGTCGTACGAAAGCGTATTAGCTTTTTCGTCCGTCACGTTCTCGGCATCGACCATCACCCGCAGTTCGCGACCGGCCTGGATGGCGTAGCATTTGATGACGCCGGGGAAGTTCAGGGCCAGTTCTTCGAGTTCTTTCAGGCGTTTGATGTACGATTCCATCATCTCCCGACGGGCACCCGGCCGCGAACCCGAAACCGCATCGCAGACCTGCACGATGGGCGAAATCAGACTCGTCATCTCGATTTCGTCGTGGTGAGCCCCGATGGCGTTGCAGACTTCCGGGTGTTCTTTGTACTTCTTGGCGAGTTCCATCCCGAGCACGGCGTGGGGCAACTCGGCTTCTTCGTGCCAGACCTTCCCGATGTCGTGCAGCAGCCCGGCCCGTTTGGCGAGTTTGGCGTTCAGGCCCAGTTCGGCCGCCATCGTGGCGCAAAGCTTGGCTACTTCGCGGGAGTGTTGCAGCAGGTTCTGGCCGTAGCTCGACCGGAAACGCATCCGACCGACCATCTTGATCAGTTCGGGGTGCAGGCCGTGGATGCCGAGGTCGATCACCGTCCGTTCGCCGATTTCTACAATTTCGTCCTCGATATTTTTGCGGGTTTTCGCCACAATTTCCTCAATCCGGGCGGGGTGAATCCGGCCATCCTGCACGAGCCGGTGGAGCGACAGCCGGGCAATTTCGCGCCGAACCGGGTCAAAACCGGAAATGATGATGGCTTCCGGCGTATCGTCGACAATGATCTCGACGCCCGTTGCGGCTTCGAGCGCGCGGATGTTCCGGCCTTCGCGGCCAATCACTTTCCCCTTGATGTCGTCGCTTTCGATGTTGAAAACCGACACGCAGTTTTCGATGGCATGTTCGGTAGCTGTCCGCTGAATGGTTTCGATCACCACCTTTTTGGCTTCTTTCGTGGCCGTCAGTTTGGCTTCTTCGACCACACTCTTGATGTACGACGACGCGCGGGAGTCGGCTTCAGCTTTTAGGGCGTCGATGAGTTGTTCGCGGGCCTGTTCGGCGGTCAGGTTGGCAATCTTTTCGAGGGCTTCCACCTGTTGCTGGCGCATCCGTTCGGCTTCTTCCCGGCGTTTGCCGAGCAGTTCCTGTTGCTGGGACAGCTGGTTTTTCTGGTTTTCCAGATCGGCTTCCCGCCGTTTGTTCTGATCGGCCTGTTGCTGGAGTTGCTGTTCGCGTTGTTTGAGTTTGTTCTCGTTGGTAATCAGGATGTTCTTTTTGCGATTGGTGTCTTCTTCAAACTCGGCTTTTAATTTCAGGTACTTTTCACGGGCTTCCAGAATGCGGTCTTTCTTGATATTTTCGGCCGTTAATTCGGCATTTTTGATGATTTCAGCCGCCCGTGTTTCGGCTTCTTTTTCACGCTGGGCAAACAGGCGGCCCAACAGCTTCCTGCCAATATAGATACCCACTGCAATCGAAACGACGTCCGATAGGAGCATCACCCAGAAATTGATTTCATTCATGTCCGTAGACGTTTGTGTGAAAAATATAGTTCGCACAGACACTACAGTACCGAGAAATGAAGCCAGCCGACCAATTGGCGGTCAGCCGAGGAGTGTACGGGAAGAAGGCGGTGGCACGTTTGGTTTTCTACTCAATAGCTAAGTAGTTAATGTTGAGTCGATCAACTCATCCAAACGGCTTATCCGTTTTGCTATCGTGTCTTGCAACGCCTGGTTATCCCGGCGCGCTTCCAGCCATCTTACGGTGTTCATGACGGCAATTACCGCCAGAATATCCAAATCGTCGCGCTTTTTTTTCTTACTCTTTTCCTCAATAAAGCGTTCATTGACCAGACGCCCGGCCTCCCGAGCCGTTTCTTCGTCTTCGGGAAGAACGCTGAGCGGGTAAGTCCGGCCGGCGATTCGGATATTTATTGACAGTAACTCTTCCATCCGTACAGCTTGTCGTTCCGGCGCCGAAAAGGTGTTACGCCTTTCAGCGGGCCGGTATATGTTTTATGACAAGTCACTCAAATAGGCAATGCACCGATCCAATTCTTCGATGTAAGCCGTGAGTTGTTGCTTCAATTCGGCAGTAGTTTCTGCGTCCTTGTGTTTGTTATTTACAATCTTAGGAATATTTGTTGGTTTTGAAAACTCTTTTGGCGAATTATTCACCATTTTTTCCAATTGTTTCAGTTGATTCTGCTGTTTTGTCACCTGATCCGTTAATTCGAGCTTCTCACGCTGCAAAACCCGGTTTGCCTGTTCCAGTTCCAGAATTCGTTGCTTTCCCGCATTGACCATCTCAACCAGGTGTACTACCCGGTCGGCAAAGGCCTCCATCTGCGAAAAAACCGGCAACGTCTCGCTCATAACGGGTTATCAGATTTCCGGATCGACAGCACCGCCCGAAAGGAATTCCCGTTCGCTTCGGTAGGTAACCGTTCTCTCCTTTTATTTTCGAATTATGGCTCCCAGTTCCCGCTCGAATGCTGACATGAGCCGGTTCATTGTTTTGTCGATTACGTTGTCATTCAGCGTTTGGGAGGTGTCTTGTAGGATAAAACTCACGGAATACGATTTCTTCCCTTTTTCCAGATTTTCTCCCTCGTAGACATCGAACACATTCAGATCCCGCAGCAGCTTACGCTCCGTCTGGTGAGCCAGACGGCTGATTTGCGCGTAGGTAACCGTTGTATCAAGCACCAGCGACAAATCGCGCCGAACCTCCGGAAACCGTGATACTTCCTCGAAAGCCACTTTCCCGTTGTATAACCGCACCAGATACTGCCAGTCAAAATCCGCGTAAAAAACCGGCGTGTTTTTCAAATCGACCAGTTTAGTCAGGCTGGCTTTCACCAGACCCAGCGAAACCAGCGGTTTTTTGTTGAACAGCAAGGTCAGGCCATACTGGAAGATAGCCGGATCAGCGGGCTGGCTATCCGTATTTTTTACACGAAACGCCGTCAGAATGCGTTGCACAACACCGGCCAGATCGTGGTAGTTAAGAGCACCCTGATTGGAACGCGCATTGCTGTTGAGCCAGCTTTCCGACTGCAAGCGCCCCGTCATCCAGATACCCAATCGGGGTTGCTCGAAAAATCGCTCGCCGTTGCGGCTGTAAATTTTTCCGAACTCAAAAATCTTCAGGTCTTTTTGCCGCCGGTTCAGATTGTACACCAGTGTTTCCAGCCCCGAAAATAGCAGGGTCTGCCGCATGACCGACAATTCTTCACTCAGCGGATTAAGCAACTGCACATCGGCATTCGGTAATGCGGCCCGGAGAGCTTCGTGGTAGCCCGGGCGGGTCAGCGAGTTGGTCAGCGTTTCGTAAAAACCGTTGGCCGCCAGCAACTGACTGGCGCGTTCCTGCAACTGATCCGGGTCGGTTTCGGGTGATTCGGACAGAAAATCCGACGCCAAATACGCCGACAACGGCACATTGTCGAGGCCATAAATCCGCAGAATTTCTTCGATCACGTCGGCTTCCCGTTCCACATCGACGCGATAGGGCGGCACGATGGCCGTGAAGCCTTCGTCCGTCACGTCTGAAACCCGAATATCCAGACTTTCCAGGATGCGCGCAATTTCCGCCCGGTCGATCGAGATGCCGATCAGCCGGTCGATGTTCCGGTAGCGCATCGCTACCGACCGATCCGAAACCGGATTTGGGTACAAATCGATGATGTTGGAACTGATCGTTCCTCCGGCGATTTCCTGAATCAGCAAGGCCGCCCGTTTCAGGGCAAAAACCGGAATATTGGGGTCGGTGCCCCGTTCAAACCGGAACGACGCATCGGTTTTCAGGCCGTGGTATTGCGAAGTCCGCCGAATCCAGGCCGGATCGAAGTAGGCCGATTCGAGGAAAATTCGCTTCGTTTGTGCTGTCACGCCCGATTGTTGCCCGCCGAAGACCCCAGCAATGCACATCGGCTCGCTGGCGTTGCATATCATCAAATCGTTGGCCGACAGCTTGCGTTCCACGCCATCGAGCGTTACAAATGTCGTCCCCTCCGGTACGGTTTTGACAATCACCTGACTGCCTGTAATCTGGTCGGCATCGAACGCGTGCAGCGGCTGTCCCAGTTCATGGCAAACGTAGTTGGTGATATCGACCACGTTGTTGATCGGATTGAGGCCAATAGCCCGCAGTTGTTGCTTGAGCCAGTCGGGCGATTCGGTCACCGTCAAACCGTCGATGGTCAGGCCCGTGTAGCGGGGTGCGCCTTCCGGAGTTTCAACCACCACGGAGATCGGTACATTCCGGTTGTCAATTTTGAACGCATCCACCGACGGCCACTGAACCGGGCGTTGCAGCACGGCTTTCAGGTCGCGGGCCACGCCCAGGTGCGAGGCCGCGTCGGCGCGGTTGGGCGTCAGACCGATTTCAATCTGGTAGTCGGCTTCCAGCCCGAAGTACTGCACGGCCGGGGTTCCGTTCGGCAGGTCGGTATTCAGAATCATGATTCCCGCATGGGAGGTGCCGAGGCCAATTTCGTCTTCCGCGCAAATCATCCCCTCGGACGCGGCACCCCGGATTTTGGCCTTTTTGATCGTAAACGGCTCCCCGCTGGTCGGGTACAAGGTAGCGCCCACGAGCGCCACCACCACTTTCTGCCCGGCCCGCACATTGGGCGCCCCGCAAACGATGTTCAACGGGGCCGCCTGCCCGGCATCGACGGTCGTCAGACTCAACTTATCGGCTTCCGGGTGTTTCTCGCAGGTCAGCACTTCCCCGATGACCACCCCTTCCAGGCCACCCGGAATGGATTCTTTCTTTTCAATACTTTCAACCTCTAAACCCGTTGCTGTCAGCAGTTTGCCAACCTCCTCCGGGGACTCGGGCAGGCTAATCAGTTGATTAAGCCATTTATACGAAATTTTCATACGCTAACTGGAAATGGAGGGCAAAGATAACTAGTCCTGAACTCTGATTACACGGATTTTTAGGATTTTCAGAAACCTGTTGCACAATCATAGTAAATCCTCAAATCTGTGTAATCACGGTTCAGAAAACTTCTCCCCCGCGCGGACGGCTACCGGGAGTGTGTTTTCGGCCGGCGGAATCGGGCAGGCGTATTCGTGGTTGTAGACACAGTAGGGGTTATAAGCTTCGTTGAAGTCGATCACGATGCGGTTTTCTTTTGCATCGTCGGTGCTCAGGTCGAGGTAGCGGCCCCCGCCGTACGTTTCTTTGCCACTCGTCTGGTCTTTGAACAGAATCGACAGCGTATTCTCATGTTTGAGCACCAGCAGGCGGCACACTTCATCCTGGAGCGTAAAAACCGCATGGGCGTATTTTTCGTATACTTCCTCGCTGCCGTCGGTCAGCCGGACCACCAATTTTTTCTTGTCGGCAAACGGCTCCAGCCGGGCCGTCAAGCGGTAGGCCGGATCGGGGTTGAAGTAGGTGAGTCCTTTGAATTTCGCCTTATCAGTAAACGGCGATTCAGTGCTGGTTCGGAAGTAGTCGTCTTTGTCCTTCCGTTTTTGTGCCACTTCCGCCCGGTACGATTCCGGATTTGTGACGGCCGGTGTGTCCGTATTTCCACCCTCAAAAAACGAATAATACAGGATCGCCAGCACGATCAGAAAAAGGCCCACCAGCAAAAAACGATTCCGAAACATAACAGGATGAGTTTAAATCGCGAAATTAAGGATTCCTTTACGGAAAGCAGTGACCTTCACGGGGATTTGCCTGAACGGATTTTTAAACAAACCGGAATCATTTTTCCAGCCGTGCCGGAAATGCAGGAGGGAAGGCACTCGTCTTGCCAATCTTTACCCTGCTTGGTTACTTTTGGAGAAATTTCCGGCAGCCTTTTGCTTATTCATCGCTTTCCAGCCTGCCTATGGCTCAATTGATACAACTCGATACCTTTTCGTCCGGCTTCGGCGCCCTGACGGTTTTTGAAAAGTTGATGCCGGGCCCGATTCGGCGGCTTTTTTATGTTTATGAACTGACTGATACTCAGCGCACAGAGCAGCGACACCCGGTAGCCTGGCACGCGCTAATTTGCCTGAATGGGAGCTGCCGGGTACGGAGCGAGGTCAATGGGCAGCCAGCAGTTATTTTGTTGGATACTCCCCAACAATGCCTGCTTGTGCCCCCGGACGATTGGTACGCACTCGATAAGTTGTCCCCCGGCGCGTTTCTGCTCGTGCTGTCGAACGAGTAGCATGATCAACGTACCCACGGACTAAAGTCCGTGAGTGCTTCAATGATGCAGTAGTTAGTATTAACATGAAGGTAATATTGGCTCACACGGACTAAAGTCCGTGGGTACGGCGGAATTCTTCCCGGCGACATCCTGTTAATCCTACAAATCCGCGTAATCCACGTTCAAGAAATGTTCACTGGCATCATTGAAACCACCGGCGAAGTGATCGACATCACCGCCGAAGGAACCAACCTGACATTCACCCTTAAAGCCCCGATTGCTCCCGAACTGAAAGTCGACCAGAGCCTGAGCCACAACGGTGTCTGCCTGACCGTCACCTCTGTCAACGGGGAGACGTATACTGTCACGGCGGTCGACGAAACGCTGAAGAAAACCAACCTGGGCCGGGTGAAAACCGGCGACCGGGTGAACCTCGAACGCTGCATGCCTGCCAACGGCCGGTTCGACGGCCACATCGTGCAGGGGCACGTCGACCAGACGGGCGTTGTCACCAGCATTGTTGACCAGAACGGAAGCTGGCTGTTCGATTTTCAATACAACCCGGTTTCGGATAACCCGGCAGAAAGCAACATTACAGTCGAAAAAGGCTCCATTTGCATCAACGGCGTCAGCCTGACGGTGTTTAACTCGGAGCCGGATTCGTTCCGGGTGACGATCATTCCGTACACCTACGAACACACGACGTTCCGTGACCTGAAGGTGGGCGATGTGGTCAATCTGGAGTTCGATGTGGTGGGGAAATACATAAAAAAAATGCTGGGCCTGTATCGATAAATGCCTGCCAAACCGTTAGTATTGTAGCGTAACGCAAGCGCGAATTCCTTGATTTCATGGCGAAAATCAGCACTCGTACGACGGCCGACCTGCTTACCCACATTGGTATTCTGCTGGGTTTGGTAGCCGTTCTGTTTCTGGGTTTTTTCTTTCTGTATCTACCTTTCACGACTCACCACGGGCAGACCATCACGGTGCCGGACCTGAGCCGCATGAACACCTCCGAACTGGAGGATTTCCTGAGCGACCACGACCTGCGATTTGAAGTACAGGACTCGACGTACGTAGCCGGAGCCGAGCCGCTGACGGTGGTGGCCCAGTATCCCAAACCCGGTTTTAAGGTCAAGGAAGGCCGGAAGATTTACATTACCATCACCACGCCGAATCCGCCGATGATTCCGATGCCCAAGCTGGTGGATCAGACGTACGTGAGCGCGCAGTATGCGCTGTCGAGCAACGGGTTGCAAATGGGCAAGCTGAAATACGTTCCCGATCTGGCCCAGGGAACCGTCTTGCAGCAATTGTATGACGGAAAGGAAATTGCACCCGGAACGCCCATTGCCAAAGGGTCCAAGATTGATATTGTGGTGGGCGATGGGCTGGGAAATACGATGTTCGCCGTTCCTGACGTTGTAGGTAAACCGCGCGACGAAGCCGAAATGCTGATTCGGGGCTCCAATTTGCAGGTTGGCACGATTCTTCCTGTGGATGATCCCGAGAAGGAAGTGGGTACGGTAGTTCGGCAAAACCCGGCGGCCAAACCCGGTGCTACCATCCGCGTGGGCGACGTGATCGACCTCTGGGTGGTAGGCCCCGTCGAAAATGATGATACGCAGTAACCAATGACACACCGTTTAGCAGATAACAGAAAGCGTGACTTCCAAAACCGTCGGCAAGGGCCTGACAAGTACCGGTTTGCACGGATCTGGTATTTGCTTTTTCTGATTGGTTTTGGAATGAATACGGTTTCGGCCCAAATCCGTATCGTCCCCATTGAACATTTTCCGGCCACCCAACCGGCAGAACGGCCATCGACAGCCGGTGCCCGAATTCAGGCGCTTAAACTCCCCTTTTTCGATGACTTTGCTACCGCTACCAACCGGCCTGACCCGGTTTTGTGGCAGCCGAGTAGTGTGTACATCAACAATACCCTGCCCATCAATCACCCGTCGCTGAACGTGGCAACCTTCGACGGGCTGAAAGCCGATGGAACACCCTATGATTTTACCGACCAGGATGCCACCGGCCCAACCGACACGCTGACCAGCAATCCCATCGACCTGTCGGGCATGACGGCAGCCGATGCTATTTTCCTGAGTTTTTACTGGCAACGCAAAGGCCTGGGCGAACTGCCCGACACCGGTGACTCGCTGCAACTCCAGTTTCTGAACAATGCCGGAGTCTGGGAGACGCAATGGACGGAGGATGGGGATACAGCCAGCAATAACTTCGTGCAGGAAATTGTTGCCGTCAATCAGGCCCGGTTTCTGCACGCGGGGTTTCAGTTCCGGTTTCAGGCCTTCGGGCGGACCTCCGGGGCGTTTGACACCTGGCATATCGACTACATTTACATGAACCGGGGCCGGTCGGCGACGAACCCGTACATCCGGGATGTGGCGACGAGGCAACCGGTTTCGCCGTACTTGAAACGTTATACCGCCATGCCGATGAAGCAATACTTGCTGAACCCGGCGGCCGAAACCGCCGATACGATCCGGACGGATATTGTCAATCTTTTCAACAACTTCAACTTTACCACCTTCCGAACTGTCATTCGCGATCAGGTGAGCGGGCAGGTTATTCAGCAATACCAGTCGCCCTCGGAAGGAATTGCTGCCCTGAGTTCGCAGCCCAAAGCCATGAAACCGCAACCGCTTCCGGCCAATTTTTCGGGTCAACGGGCTATTCTGCAAACCCAGTTTGCCGTCCAGACTACCGACACGATTCCGGGTGTTAACCTCCGCCGGAACGACACGATTGCCACACTGACGGTTTTGGACAATTATTACGCCTACGACGACGGAACTGCCGAAGCCGCCATCCAGAACACGCAGCGGTCGGGACGGGTGGCAGTGCGGTTTTTGCTGAATAAGCCCGACAAAGTTTCGGGCTTGCAGATTGCCTTTGCTCCCGTCAAAACCAATCTGACCGGCCAGACAGCGGTGTTTGCTCTCTACGCCGACGACCGCGGGAGGCCAGGCCGGACGCTGTACCAAAAGGCGATCCCGATCAGTTACGCCAATTCACGCAGCGGTTTTGTCGATATTCCGTTTGAGTACACCGTGGCCGTGACCGATACATTTTATGTGGGCTGGACGCAGGTGAGCGAAGACTACATCACAGCCATCGGTTTTGACAAAAACAGTCCGTTTGGTAACCAGGTCTTCGAAGGACGGGGAACGAGTTGGGACGTTAGCAACCCCGGCGGGGTGCCGATGATCCGGCCGGTATTGGGTGAGGGCAAGGATGCTCCAATTACCGGCGTAGACGAAGAACCGTCGGCGGAAGCCCAACTGCTCGTTTTCCCGAATCCAAATGCCGGGGTGTTGGTCTGGCAAAACCCGGCCGTTCGGCAACTGGAAGTTTTGGATGTGAACGGTCGCCCACTTCTGCGTGTTTCTCCCCAGGAAGGGCAAAAGCAATGGGATATTAGTCAACTGGCCAACGGTTTTTACCTCATTCGGGTGTCGGACGGGAAAAAGTCGGTGGTGCAGAAACTGATTCTCCGAAAGTAACCCTACTTTTGCCGGGCTGGTATCATTAAAATAGCAAAATCATGGACATTACCGTACAGGAACTCAAAGAACGACTGGACAAAGGGGAAAAAGTCAACCTCATCGACGTTCGGGAACCGCATGAATACGAAGAAGATAACCTCGGAGGAGAGCTGATTCCGTTGGGAGATTTGCCGCACCGCATCGATGAATTGGAAGACCGTCAGAATGACGAACTGATCATGCAATGCCGATCCGGAGCGCGCAGTGCCCGGGCTCAGCAATACCTCGAACAAAACGGCTTCACCAACGTTCGCAACCTGACCGGTGGCATTCTGGCGTATCGGGAACTGGAGCGAAAAGCGTAGTTTAGAGAATAATGAATAATGAATAATGAATGTTGAATAACGAATAACGAAGTGGCTCCGCTGGGTTCGACGTTCGTTATTCAATATTCGTTATTCATTGTCCCGCCTTCCTCCCGTTGTCACTCGCCTGTGGCGAGTGACAACGACGCCACTTCATTATTCGATATTCATTATTCGTTATTCAATATTCAGTATTCGATATTCATTGTCTCGCCTTCCCTCAGGCAGTAGATTTTTCTGTTTTCCGGTTTAGGTACACAGTACCTCACCCCTCCGAAACGCCTGCTGCATGAAAACGAATGATTCAAGTCCGTCGGCTGCTGATCGGTTGCTCTGGCAACAGTTGCAATTGGGAAGTGAACCGGCGCTCCGCAAGTTGATCGAGCGGTATTTCAACGCCTTACAGAACTATGGCTACAAGTTTGTGCGGGACGAAGAGTTCGTGAAAGACTGCGTGCAGGAGGTTTTTATCGAAGTCTGGAACCGCCGGAGCCGTGTCAGCGAACCGGACAGCGTGCGGGCCTACCTGCTGAGTTCGGTCCGAAACCGGGTTTTGCGCGAAGGCTACCGGCAGCGCATCAACCGGGAAGACGAACCTGCGGATCTGGAAAATGATCTGAACTTCGCCGAATTCTCACCCGAATGGACGATTATCGAGCAGGAAAGTCTCTCGGAAACCACCCGGCGCATCGCCGACTCCCTGAATCAGTTGCCCCGTCGCCAGCGGGAAGTGATTTACCTTCGGTATTACCAGAACCTTGAACGCGACGAAATTGCGGTCATCATGGGGGTCAATCCGCAGTCGGTTTCTAATTTGCTACAAGCGGCTTTCAAATCATTTCGTGAAAATTGGGTTGGTTTTTTCCTGCTCATGAACGTATTGGGCGATCTTTCATTTTAAAATCCCTTTGAAACGGGTATTTACCGGTTGTTTCGGCCATCTTTCCACAGCATTCATTTCCAAACCAATGAACTATCCCGATTACCGAAGCTACAGTGTGGACGATCTGACGCGCGACGAGCGGTTCCGGCGCTGGGTGATCGACCGGAACCCGCAGAGCGAAACCTTCTGGTCGGAATGGCTGGCAGACAATCCGGATTGTACCGACAAAGTTCAACTGGCGCGGGCGTTTTTGCAGGCTCTAGAAGAAAAGAATACGGCTTTGCCGCCCGATGAACTCGACCGGATTTTTACCGGTATTCTGGCATCGGGTCAGCCCCGCGTCGTACCGCTCTGGCGCCGGTCGGCGTTCCGGGTGGCGGCTTCACTGGTCTTGTTGCTGGGGTTGGGGTACGGGGTCTTCCGGTTGGCGAGTTCGTTGGGAACAGGCTTGGATGTTGCCCAGGATGGCGCTGGCTGGCAGGAGGTTAGCCCGGCACTGTTGCAGGATTATACGGAAGTTGTCAACCAGGAAGCCCGGCCCAAAACCGTTCGGTTACAGGATAGCAGTTCCGTGGTGCTGTATTCGAATGCGCGGTTACGGTATCCCAACCGATTCGATCCAGCCCGGCGCGAAGTTTACCTGAGTGGGCGGGCGTTTTTTTCCATCACGAAAAATCCGAAAAAACCATTCTGGGTTTATACGGACGACATTTCGACGCAGGTGTTGGGTACCAGTTTTTACGTGACCGCCGGAGCCGGAGATGCGAAGGTGGAAGTCCGCACGGGGCGCGTATCGGTTTACCGGCGGCAGGATATGCAGAAAACGACGCCCGGAACCCTGAAAAACAAATCGGATGGGGTGGTGCTGACGCCCAATCAGCAGGTTGTTTTTTCCAAAACCGAACAGCGATTGCTCAAGTCGGTGGTCGATCAGCCGGTAGCGCTGAAAACCGTCGCGAAAAACGAGTATCTCTTTGATGAAACGCCGATGGCGGAGGTATTTGACCGGTTGGAGAAAACCTACGGACTCACCGTCATTTACGATGCCACCACGCTCAGCAACTGTTACCTGACGGCGAATCTGGCCGGCGAATCGCTGTTTGAAAAGCTGAATCTGATCTGCAAAATTACGCGTTCTTCGTACGAAATGGTCGATGGCCAGATCGTGATTTACAGCAACGGGTGTGAAAATAAGTAGGTGTTTTTGACTGATTTAACGGGTATTGGTAAAATTTTTCTAAAAAAAATTCCAGAAAACCAGTATCGGAGCGATATTACTGCTATCCATGAGCAAACCCTCTTTCTCATGGACCATTTCTATCAAAAGCACGTCGGTTTTAAGGCACTCATGAAACTTTCGGTTATTCAGTTGCTGATGACCCTGTTGTTTATGGGGGCCACCTACGCCCATACCGCGCATGGGCAGGAAGTGCTGGAGCAGCGGATTGCGCTCAAGGCCGAAACCACCAGCCTGAAGGCGGCTTTGGCAATACTTGAGCGGACGACCAAAGTCCTGTTCGTCTATAATCCGCGCGAAATTCAGGCCAGCCGGAAAGTGACATTGGAAAACCGCTATCTGACGCTTCGGGAAGCCCTGCACGAGTTACTGACTCCCTTGAATATCCGGTATGAAGTGTCCGGACGCCAGATTGCGCTGTTCCGTACCGAGGAGTCGGGCCGATTGTCGCTCCCGATTCCCATCCATTCAACCGAGATGCCCGCCGAGCTAACGGTTTCGGGAACTGTCACGGACGAAAAAGGCGAAGGTTTGCCGGGCGTCAGCGTGCTGATCAAAGGCACGCAACGGGGAACCACGACCAATCCCGAAGGAAAATATCGGCTCGCGGTTCCCGGTGAGCAAACCGTGCTGGTGTTCAGCTTTGTTGGGTTTCAAACACAGGAGCTGACCGTCGGAAACCGGACAACCCTGGATCTTACCTTGAAAACCGACAATAAGAATCTGGATGAGGTGGTGGTGGTCGGGTACGGAACCGTCAAGAAATCCGACCTGACCGGCTCCGTCGCCAAGGTGGGCGAAAGCAACATCAAAGCCACGCCCATTGCCTCGCTCGATCGCGCCATGCAGGGCCGGGCTGCGGGCGTGCAGGTGGTGTCCAATTCGGCCCGGCCGGGGGGCGGTTCCACCATCCGGATTCGCGGTTCGGGTTCGGTCAATGCCGGGAATGACCCACTGTACGTCATCGACGGTTTTCCGACCGGCAACCTTAATTCGATCAATACCGATGACATTGAATCGATCGAAATTCTGAAAGATGCATCGGCAACGGCTATCTACGGGTCACGTGGTTCAAACGGCGTCGTGATGGTGACAACCAAGCGTGGCAAGGCCGGAAAAGCCGTGATCAGCTACGATGGGTACTACGGAACGCAGACGGTTCGCCGGACTATGCCGTTGCTGAATGCCCGGCAGTTTGCCGAACTCGTCAACGAAGCGCAGACAAACGCGGGAGCCAAACCGTACTTCGACGGCAGCACCGCCGACCGCCCGTTGCCCAACACCCTGGGTGAAGGCACCAACTGGCAGGATGCCGTGTTGCAGAAAGCACCCATTCAAAGCCACCAGTTGTCGGTTTTAGGCGGCAGCGAAAAATCCCGGTACGCGATTTCATTTGGGTATTTCGGGCAGGAGGGCATTGTTCGGAATTCGGATTTTAACCGGTACACCTTGCGGGCTAATCTGGACAACGACGTGACCTCGCGGCTGAAAGTCGGGTTGACCATGCAGGGAGCTTACACCACCGGTAACAATGCCCGTACCGAGGTCGATGGCAACGCCGGGGGCGGGATTATCAGCGCAGCCCTGAGTTATTCGCCAACCTTCCCGATTTACAACGCCGACGGAAGTTATTATAAAAACCAGGGAACGCTGAACGGCCTGGCCGTTGATAACCCCCGCGCGCTGACCGACGAATTCAGGAATAAAAACTCCGTGATCCGGCTGCTGGCCAATGCCTACGCCGATTACAAAATCATCGAAGGCTTAACCTTTCGAACCAGTTTTGGCACGGATTTGCTGGCCACCAAAACCAATAGTTACATCACGCGGCTGGCCATTGCCGGAGCCAGCCTGGGGGGTAGTGCCTCTGTAGCCAATACGCAGAACATCAACTGGCTGAACGAAAATACGTTGAATTTCACCCGCCAGTTGACGCCCAAGCACAACCTCAGCGCCCTGCTGGGTTACACCATTCAGGGCCAGACCATCGAAACCGCCACTGCTCGGGCCAACACCTTTTCCGATGATTTTGCCGAATACAACAACCTCGGCGCAGGCTCTACGCTCGTGCCACCGAGTTCCGATGCCGACGACTGGCGGCTGATCTCGTACATCGCCCGCGTCAACTACGGTTTTGACGACCGGTTTTTGCTGACATTCACGGCCCGCCGGGATGGCTCATCGCGTTTCGGTCTGAACAACAAATTCGGTTTTTTCCCGTCCGGAGCGCTGGCCTGGAAAATTGCCAACGAACAATGGCTGAGAAATACCAGGGTACTTTCGGATGCCAAATTGCGATTGAGCTACGGGTTATCGGGCAACCAGGAAATCGGCAACTACCGGTTTCTGGCAAATATCAATGCGGCACCTTACGTACTCGGGGGCGTTCTGCAAACGGGTTCGGCGACGGGGGGTATTGCCAACCCGGACTTGCGCTGGGAAAAAAACGCGCAGTTCGACGCGGGCCTGGATGTGGGTTTGTTCAACAACCGGGTCCAGATTTCGGCGGATTATTACATCAAAACCACATCCGATCTGCTGTTCAACGTAGGTGTTCCAACGTCTTCGGGTTTTTCGACGACGCTCAAAAACATCGGCAGCGTCCGGAATAACGGTCTGGAGTTTTCGTTCACTACGATCAACATCGATCACGACGGTTTTCGCTGGACGTCGGAGTTCAACATCACCTTCAACCGCAATAAAGTGCTGCGGCTCGACGGTCGGCAGGAGTTTCGGACCGGCAGCGACGCCACGATTCACAACACGGCGCAGAATCCGATTTTGCTGCGGGTCGGCAGCCCATTGGGCAATTTTTTCGGTCTGATCACCGATGGTATTTTCCAGAATCAGGGCGAAGTTGATGCTTCCGCGCAAAAAACCGCTAAACCGGGTGATCTGCGCTACGTGGACCGAAACGACGACGGGGTCATCAACGACAACGACCGCGACATCATCGGCAACGCCAACCCGGATTTTTTTGGAGGCTTCAACAACACGTTTTCATTCAAAGGCTTCGATCTCAATGTGTTTGTGCAGGGGAGCTACGGCAACGAAATCCTGAACTACGGCACCTTCGATTTGCTGAACATGACGGGTGGCAACAACCTGTCGGCCCGGGCGCTGAACCGCTGGACGCCCACTAACCCAGCCAACGAGATTCCGCGCGCCAACGCGGCCGGTGGCTCGCGCCTGTTGTCGAGCCTGCACGTCGAAGACGGATCGTACCTGCGCTTCAAAAACATTTCGCTGGGCTATAACCTGCCGAAGCGGTGGCTGAACCCGATGTCGGTGAGTTCGCTGAAGGTGTACGTCGCGCTCCAGAACTACCTGACAATCAGCAACTACAGTGGCCTGGACCCGGAAGTAAACCGGTACGGTAGTTCGTCGCTTAGCCAGGGGCTTGATTATGGCGCGTATCCGGCGGCTAAAACCGTTCTGCTGGGGATCAATCTGAAACTCTAACCCATTCGTAACGCCATGAAAATAAACTATATCGTACCAATCCTGGCAATCCTGGCAACGGCCTGCGAAAGCCAGCTCGACTTGTCGCCGGTCACTAACCTGACCAACGTAACCTATTACAAAACCGCCGAGGATGCCAAAGCCGCGCTCGGTGCCTGTTACGCGGTCATCAGCAACCCGGACCCAAACCTGGACCTGACCACCACCGACGATGCCATACCGTTTCTGACGGGTGCCGCCGATCGGCCGCTGCTCTGGCGGTATAACATCACCCCCGCGAATTCACTCGTTACGTTTTATGCCGGTGCCTATACCGGCATCAACCGCTCGAATACCGTCATCGACCGGCTCCCCGGCATTCCGATGGACGAGATGTTGAAAAAACGGTATGTTGCGGAAGCCAAATTTCTTCGGGCGTTGCACTATTTCACGCTGGTCCAGCTATACGGCGGTGTGCCGTTGGTGACGAAGGAGACAACTTCGCTGGAAGGCCTGGAAGTTCCCCGGGCGTCCGTCGAGGAGGTATACGCGCTGATTGAGGAGGATCTGAAGGAAGCCGAAAGCGTTTTACCCAAAACGTACCCCGCCAATGAATCGGGCCGGGCGACGCAGGGGGCGGCCAAGGGCATTCTGGCGAAAGTATACCTGACCCGCGCTGGTGCAACGAAAGATTCACCCTTCTGGCCGCAGGCTGCGGCCAAGGCCAAAGAAGTGATCGACCTCGGCGTGTATGATCTTTACGCCAATTTTGCCGATGCCTTTGCGCTCTCGGCGCGTGGGGGCAAGGAGAATATTTTTGAGGTGCAATACCTGACCGACGTTCGTGGACATGGGTTAGGTCGCGGTTTTGGCGTTCGGTCGGCTCCGATTTACCCGGGAGGTGGAGCCGGGATTGCCCGCCCGACGGCCACTTTGTACAATTTGTATTCGGCCAAAGACCAGCGCAAAGCCGTCACGTTCATCACCTCATATACATTCAACAACGTAACCACGCAGTTATCCATCACTGATCCGGACTTTACGAAGGCGATTTCATTTCAGAAATTCTGGGATAAAACCGCAAAGACCAACGGGGGAGAAGGCACCAGCCGACCGGTTTTGCGCTATGCCGATGTGCTGCTGATCTACGCCGAAGCGCTGAATGAAGCCAACAACGGCCCGACGCCCGACGCCTACGCGGCCCTCAACCGCGTGCGGACGCGGGCTGGTCTGGACCCGCTGGCGGGCTTGAACTACCAGAGTTTTAAAGAAGCCGTCTGGCTCGAACGTCGGCTGGAGCTGGTTTTCGAGAACAGCCGCCGGTACGATCTGGTGCGCACCGGACGACTGGTGGATGCGGTCAAAGCCGAAAATAGTTTCAACCGCAATGCTACCATCCAGCCCTTCCATGTTTTGCTGCCGATTCCGCAGAACGATATGGATGTGAATCCGAAACTAGTGCAAAATCCGGGCTATTGATTTATAAACCCTGACAGACCCATGCAAAACCGCCGGGACTTTCTGAAATTGTCTTCCCTGACTCTCGCGGCTACGTCCGTGTCGACCCGCTTGCCGTTCGTGTCGGCTGCGAAAAAACCGGTTATCCTGCTCCGGTCGTCGTGGAACGATCACAACATCGGCGACCAGGGCCATACTCCGGGAACACTCCGTCTTTTGGAACGCTACGTTCCTGAAGCCGAAATTCTGCTCTGGCACCAGGCTCCCCGGCCTGAAACGGAAAAAATCATCGTCCGGAATTTTCCCCGCGTTCGCCTTGTCCGGGGTGACTTTTACAACGGAGACAAGCCTTTTGAGGGGGAGCTGAAGGATGCTTTTGACAAGGCTAGTCTGTTCATCTGGAACTCCGGCATGGTGCATAACTACGGCCTGTTCGGGTACGACTGGCCCAACACGATGGCAAGTTTGACGCCTTATTATTATTGCCTCGACCGGGGTATTCCGTTCGGGTTGTACGGCCAGTCGTTCGATAAGTTTGCCCATCTGGCCATGCCGGTTTTCCGGGATGTACTGAGCCGGGCGGCTTTTATTTATACCCGCGACGACGAATCCCGGAAGTTTTTGAAAGAGAATAATTTCAAATCTCCGGTGCTGGAGTTTGGGCCGGATGGCTGCTTCGGCATCGACGTGCGCGACGAGGAACGGGGTGTCGCTTACCTAAAAAAATCGGGCCTGGAAGACCGGAAGTTTTTGGTCGTCGTGATCCGGACCAACACCAAACACATCTACGATAAAGGCGGAGGGAGCGCCCTGAATCCGGCCCAGCCGACGTCCGAGCAGCAGGAGCAGGACCGGCAGCGGCTGGGAAAAGTTCGCGAACTCATCACAACTTGGGTGCGCCAAACCGGTCTGAAGGTGTTACTGGCTCCGGAAGTCAGTAAAGAGGTGGTCCAGGCCAAAACCGGCGTCTACGACCAGCTTCCGGCTGATATTCAGAGCAAGGTTGTCTGGCGCGATTCGTTCTGGAATGCCGATGAAGCCCTGTCGGTTTACGCCCGAGCCCATTCGATGTTCGGTATCGAGCCGCATTCGCTGATTATGGGACTGGCGCTGGGGGTGCCGGTGGTCCACGCCCGTCCGCTGGTACACGGCCGCAAAGGCTGGATGTTCCGCGACATTGGTCTGCCCGAGTGGCTGTTCGACATCGATGCGGCTCCGGCATCGGCAATGACGGAGCAGGTTCTGAAAATCCACCAGAATTACCCGTCGGCAAAAGAGAAGGTCCGCAAGGCGATGGCGTTTGTAGCCGAACGGCAGCAGGCGGGTATGCAGGTCATTCGTAAAAACATCAAATTAACCAGCTAATGTCTACCTTGAACTACAAGCCGAATCGACGCAGTTTTTTACGGCAAACGGCCTATCTGACTGCGTTTTTTGCCGCCATAGGCCGTTCCGGTTTGGCAGCCGCTCCGAAGAAAATCCTGCTGCGTTCGTCCTGGCAAACCGTCAACATAGGTGACATCGGCCACACGCCCGGGGTGCTGACATTGCTCGAAAACTACCTGCCCGATGCGGAGGTACGCCTGTGGCCGTCGAGTGTGGGCAATGGTGTCGATGAACTGTTGAAGCGCCGGTTTCCGAAGCTCCTGATCGTCCAAACACCGGAGGAAGTCGCGGCCGCGCTGAAGGAATGCGATTTTCTACTGCATGGCTCCGGGCCATCGCTGGTGGCGCGCAACGACGTGGCCCGCTGGCGGAAGGAAACCGGAAAACCGTACGGCGTGTACGGCATCACGTTTCCGGGGGTATACAGCGACGATCCCAAGGCCGTGGTTAAGGCCAATCCGCTGGATGTCGACCTGCTGAGCAACGCCCGGTTTGCGCTCTTCCGCGATTCGGTGTCGCTGGGGCTTGCCAAAGAAATTGGCGTGACCTGTCCGGTAATGGAATTTTGTCCCGATGGTGCTTTTGCGGTGGATTTTCGGAACGATTCGGCGGCTGAAACCTTCCTGAAAGAACACGGTTTGCAGGAAGGCCAGTTTTTGTGCGTGATTCCCCGGCAGCGGTTTACGCCCTGGTGGGAGATTCCGAGTAAAAAAACGCCGTTTGACGAACGAAAAAACGCCCGGAATCAGGCCATGCGCGAACACGACAACGGTCCGATTCGCGATGCTATCATCGCCGTGGTGCGGCAGACGGGTCTGAAAGTTCTCATTGTGCCGGAAGACGAAACGCAGGTTAAATTGGGGAAAGAACTATTGTATGATCCGCTGCCGGATGATGTGAAGGCAAACGTAGTCTGGCGGGACCGCTATTGGCTGACCGACGAAGCCGTCAGTACCTACGTGCGGTCGGTGGGTTTGTTCGGGCTGGAAATGCACTCGCCCATCCTGTGTATCGGTCACGGTATTCCGGCGATTGTTTGCCGGTTTGCCGAACAGACCAGCAAAGGCTTTATGTGGCGCGATATTGGCCTGGACGACTGGCTGTTTGATGTCGACAACGAAAAAGACCGGGCCGGTATCGTTCCGGCGGTGCTGGCGATGGCCAAAGACCCTAAAGCCGCCCGGGCCAAAGCTGCCAAAGCCCGCCAATTCGTGGAACGGCGGCAACGGGAAACGATGGGTATTTTGAAGAAAAACCTACCAGCCTGATTCCTTTTTGAACCTCAAAACATCTTTCATGCAAAACCGTCGGGAGTTTCTGAAGCACATGCCGTCGCTGGCGGGACTGGTCGCCAGCCTACCGGCATTGGCTCAAACGGTGTTGCCAGCCCGGAAATCGATCATTCTCCGGTCGTCGTGGCAGACGGAAAATATCGGCGATATCGCTCATACGCCCGGGGTGTTAACCTTGCTGGAAAAATACCTGCCCGAAGTTGAAGTCCGCCTGTGGCCGTCCAACGTGGGCAACGGCGTGGAGGAGATGCTGCGCAGGCGGTTTCCGAACCTGATTATTCTGAAAACCCCGCAGGAAAAAGCAAAGGCCATCGCAGACTGTGTGTTTATGCTGCACGGTTCGGGGCCGTCGCTGGTGGGGCGAAAAGAAATCGAGCAGTGGAACCAGACGGGCAAACCGTACGGCATTTACGGCATCACCTGGCCCGGCGTCTACGGTTTTCCGGACGATCGCTGGGCCTTCAATCCGGCTGATGTGGAATTAATCAGTAAAGCGCGTTTCGCCTATTTCCGGGATTCGGTTTCGCTGGAGTTTGCCCGGTCGAAAGGGGTTAATTGTCCCATCATGGAGTTTACGCCCGACGGCGCTTTTGCCGTAGATGTTTGCGACGACTCATCCGCCGACACTTTTCTGAAGCAGCACGGTCTGGAAACCGGCCAGTTTCTCTGTGTTATTCCCCAATACCGGTTTTCGCCCTGGTGGGAGTTGCCGCAGAAAAAGCAGTCCGTCAATCCCCGGAAGCACGCCCGGAATGAGCAGATGAAAGAGCAGGACAACCGGCCCATCCGCGACGCCATCATCGCTGTCGTGCGACAGACACCTCTGAAAATCCTGCTTGTGCCCGAAAACGAAACCCAGGTGCGGATTGGAAAGGAAATGCTCTACGATCCGCTGCCGGACGACGTGAAGGCGAAGGTGGTGTGGCGGGATCACTACTGGCTGACCGACGAAGCCGTCAGCACGTACCGGCGGTCGGCGGGTTTGTTTGGTATCGAGATGCATTCGCCCATCATGTGCATTGCGCACGGCATTCCGGCCATCGTCTGCCGGTTTGAAGAACAAACGAGCAAAGGGGCCATGTGGAAAGACATTGGCCTGGAAGAATGGCTATTCGATCTGGACGTTCCTGGCGACGTTTCGCGGATTGTGCCGGTGGTGCTGGCGATGGCCAAAGATCCCAAAGCCGCCCGCGAAAAAGCCGCCAAAGCGAAGCAGGTTGTCGAGCAGCGGATGCGGGAAACGATAGCCGTGGTGAAACGGAACGTTTGATAAACGGGCCTGAATTTTGTATTTTTGATTTGGGATCTAAAATGCGTTTTATGGAAACGATTGAAATAGAACTTACCAATCAGAAGACTTTAAAGCAATTCTGGCAGATAATTATAAGGATTTTAAGAAACTACCCACGTTGAAGTACATTAATCCAAGAAAGATTAGCGTCTGATAATAAACCAGCAAAGTTTTTGAACTGCCGGGTGTGTTGATTTCGTTTATTTTGTGACTTGTTAAAACAAATTTCACGATGGCCTTACAATATCTGTCAGATGCAAGCGGCAAACCAACGGCCGTTGTAATACCCATCAAAGAGTGGGAATCGCTCAAAGCCAAACACCAGGATCTTCAGCTTCTGGAAAAAACCGTCTCACCCCGTAAACAAAAGCCGTCGGATTTTGCCGGAACATTACCGCATGATGTCGCAGAAGCCATGCAGAAGCATGTAGAAGAATCCAGAAACGAATGGGAACGGTTTTAGTGTATGTATTTGCTGGACTCTAACATCATTATCGATTACCTGGCTGGGAAGTTGCCAGTTTCTTCGATGCTGAGAATGCACGAGGTTGTCAATAATGGGTTTTTTATCTCGATAATTTCCCGGATTGAAGTACTCGGGTTTAACACAGGGAATAATGAGGTGGACGCTCAGAATGAGGCATTCATTGAACTTGCCGAAACATTTAATTTGTCATCAGTTGTTGCTTGGCAAACCATACAAATCCGCAAAAGCCACAAAATAAAACTGCCCGATGCCATCATTGCGGCTACGGCTATTGTGCATGGTTTCACGTTACTAACCCGAAATACGAGCGATTTTAGGAAAATTGAAGGGTTAATGGCTGCCAATCCTTACGAGTGGTGATGAGTTGTTACCAGCCTTAAAATCCCCTCCAAATCCTCCGCGCCGAACCACTGATAATCGCCCTGATGACGAAACCAGGTGAGCTGGCGTTTGGCATAGCGCCGGGAGTTGCGTTTGAGCAGCCGGACCATTTCGTCGTAATCGTAGTTGCCGTTCAGAAAACCGTAAACCTCTTTGTAGCCAACCGTTTGCAGGGCTGTCAAATCCCGGTAGGGCAGGAGCGAGCGGGCTTCGTCGACCAGCCCCTGCGCCAGCATCTGGTCCATTCGGCGATTGATGCGGTCGTAGAGTTCGTCGCGCGGGCGGTCGAGGGCGACGAAAACCGTCCGGAACGGGCGCGACGCCGGACCCTCCGTCGCCTGTTTCCGGAACGACGAAAACGGTTTTCCGGAACTCAGCATCACTTCCAGCGCCCGGATGACCCGCTGCGTGTTTTGCAGATCGGCGGTTTCGGCATACACCGGGTCGAGTTCGCGGACTTGCTGCTGCAAGGGGCCGAGCCCCTCCGCTTCGAGTCGGGTCATCAGCTCCGTTCGTAAAACCGGGTCGGCCTGTGGCACATCGTCTAGTCCGAAGCAAACAGCATTGATGTACAACCCGGTTCCACCCGATAGAATCACTACGTCCTTTTCCTGAAACAACACATCAAGCACCGAAAGGGCTTCCCGTTCGTATTGCCCGGCGCTGACCGGTTCGAGAATGCTGTGCGAATTCACGAAATAATGCCGGACGCCCTGCATCTCGTCGGGCGTCGGTTTGGCCGTGCCGATGGTCAGTTCGCGGTACAACTGCCGGGAGTCGGCCGATACCACCTCGGTTTGCAGTGCCTTCGCCAGCCGGACGCAGAGACTGGTTTTTCCAACGGCGGTCGGCCCGGCTACCACCAGCAGCAATTTATTCGTCATAAGGAGAAACTAAATGCAATTTTGGGCGTCTTAACAATAACCGAACCCTGTTTGGTGAGACTGCAAAAGTCTGTACCTTTCGTCAACTATCCAACTCGTCTATGGAGTCATCGAATACATTATTAGTGCTGGTTACGCTGCTGCTGGGCGGGTTTGGCGGAGTGGCAATAACGAACTGGTGGCGAAAAAAGAAAGACAATCCGACCACAGTGATCCGGAAAGAGTCGACGGTTTTGCTGGACCGCATCGAGAAGGTGTTCAAGGTTGTGATGGCCGAAGGGTATTTTACCGAAATTTTGAGTTATCAGGACGAGAAGAAGTACCTGTATTTCATAAACGACCCCAAAAAAGCGTTAATCATTGCGAAGGCCAAGGTGCTGGTCGGGTTCGATTTTGCGAAGGTGCGGTTTCGGCAACCCGGGTTCGGAGAGAAAAAGCTGGTCATCGAGTCGTTCCCGGAGCCGCAAGTGTTGTCGATCGATACGGATTACAAATTTTACGACATCGATCCGGGGTATCTGAATCATTTCCGAAGCGAGGATTACACCCGACTGCTGGACGAATCGAAGCAAACCATGCTCGACCGGGCGCTGGAGAGCGATCTGCCCCGGATCGCCAACAACCAGATTCAGTTCATGATGTTCCAACTGGCCGATTCGATGGGCTGGCAACTCGAACTTCCCGAAGCCGAACAACGCAAACTAAATGAACTGACCCGGCAGTACGATACCCTGAAAGCTGAACCCAAAGCCCTGCCGGGCGATGCCTTAGACGAGGAGAACTAACGGATGAAGACATGGTTTACTGCCCCAATCAAGGCAATTTTTGCCATTTTTCTGATAATGGGCGGTTTCTCGGCCCTAGCTCAACAAGCCGACGAAGGCGTTGCGGCCTGTCGGCACACCCGCCTGAATTACTTCGGCACGCTGGGCAAAGCCAACCGGTCGGCCCGAATTCAGTACCCCGGCGATGCGTCGATTGACGTAACTTATTACAAACTCGACCTGAACATCACGTATACGCCTAACTACCTGCGCGGAGCGGCCACAGTCGGGCTGAAAAGCGTGAGCGACAACCTGAGCCGATTTTACCTGGACCTGAGTGCCAGCCTGAAAGTGGATTCAGTGAAAACCGGCATGCAGAAGCTGAGCTTTTCGCAGCAGGACAATCAACTCCGGATTACGCTCGCACAACCGCTCGGCAATGGGCAGAGTTTGGCCGTCACGGTGTATTACCAGGGAAAACCGGATGCCAGCGGACTGGGGAGTTTTGTGTTCGGCACGCACGGTTCGCAGCGGCAACCGGTGATCTGGAGCCTCAGCGAACCCTACGGCGCCCGCGACTGGTTCCCGTGCAAAGATACCCCGGCCGACAAAGCTGATTCGTCGGATGTCTGGATTACAGCTCCGAAACTGTTTGTGTCGGTTTCGAACGGCGTTTTGGAGCGAACCCTCGACAACGCCGACAGCACGCGCACCTACCGCTGGCGAAACCGCTACCCGATTGCCAACTACCTGATCTCGGTGGCGATGAGCAATTATGCGCTGCATGAACAGGTTTTTAGGGCTCCTACCGGCGAATCGATGCCCGTCACCCATTACGTATATCCCGAAGCCCTGACCGACAATTTCCGGCGAACGCTCGACCAGACGACGGCCATGCTGGATGTCTTTTCGGACTACTTCGGGCCTTATCCGTTTTTGAAGGAAAAATACGGCCACGCGCAGTTTGGCTGGGGTGGGGGCATGGAACATCAGACGATTAGCTCGATGGGGGCGTTCAATACAGACATCATGGCGCACGAACTCGCACACCAGTGGTTTGGCGACAAAATTACCTGCCGGACCTGGGAGCACATCTGGCTGAACGAGGGCTTTGCGACGTACGCCGAAGTGCTGTACCGGGAAGCCCTCAATGGCGCTACCAGTTACAACAGTTACATAAATACGTACATGCTTCTGGCCCGCCGGGCACAGGGTAGTCTGTATGTAAAGGATATATCGGATGCCGATCAGATTTTCAATTCAAACCGGACGTATTACAAAGGCGCTGTGGTGTTGCACATGCTGCGGGGCGTGGTGGGTGATCTGAAGTTCAAGGAAATCGTCCGGGCTTACGCCAATTCGCCCCTGGCTTACGGCACAGCGACCACCGAGGATTTTGTTGCCATTGCGTCGCGGGTGTACGGGCAGTCGCTCGACTATTTTTTCAATCAATGGATTTACGGCGAAAACTACCCGACCTACCGCGTCCGGTGGAGCAGCGGGGCCATCGCAGGCCAGACCAACCAATACCGGGTGCAACTCCGGCTCGAACAAAGCACCAGCACAGCCAATCCAACGTTTTTCACGATGCCGGTACCCGTTAGAATCCGAACCGCTGCGGGCGATACGCTGCTGACGGTTTTCAACAACCGAGCCGACCAGACGGTGGAGTTTACCGTGAAAGGCCAACCGACGGAGGTGCAAATCGACCCCGACAACTGGATTCTGAAGCAGGTCGAAGTGGCCGAAATCATCACGGCGGTGAACGAGCCAGTTTTGGCAACCCAACTGACGGTGGCTCCCAATCCGGCCCGCGAGCAACTGACGGCGGAGATCGAGGTGGCTCAACCCTTTACCGGGCGGCTGGCGCTCACCAATTTGGCGGGGCAGGAAGTAGTTACGGGCGCCGAACGGCTTTACACTACCGGACGGCATACGGTTTCCTGGCAAGTCGGGCAACTGGCCGCCGGGCGGTATCAACTCACGATCACCACCGGCGACCGGCGACTGACGAAGACCGTCCTGATTGTTAACTAGGTGTAGAATTTAAAAGTAAGTTGTTACACTGGGTTAATCAGAGAACATCAGAGGTTATCAGAGTCTTCCCTGATAAACCCTGATGCCCTCTGATTAACCCAGTGTAACAACCTTCCCAAAAATGAAACAACTCTTTTTGTGTGCTTTTTTACTAGCCGCTCAGGCCGGTTTTTCACAAACGCCACCGCCGTCGCTCGGCATCGTTGGGCATAACCACTTGGCGTTGCACGTTAAAGACATTCAGGCTAGCGCCAAGTTTTACCGCGAGATTTTAGGGTTAAAACCGATTGAAGTCCCCGACAACCTGAAAGCCATCCGGTCATGGTTCGACATTGGCAACGGGCAGCAGATTCACCTGCTGGCGGGCCGCACGGAAACCATCACGCACGATAAAGACGGCAGCCACTTTGCCCTGTTCGTCGACGATATTGCCAAATCCGAGCAGTTCCTGACGCAGCATAATGTCAAGTTCCACAAGCAGGTCCGTTTTGATGGTGTCGTGCAAATCTACTTCCCCGACCCGGACGGGTATTTGTTTGAGTTGAACCAGAAGAAAAAATAAGGACTTTTTCACCGGCACCGGCCCAACCCCCTGAAGGGGGCTTCTAGAATCCGGTAACAAGAGCCCCCTTCAGGGGGTTGGGCCGGGCGGCCGGTGCCGGTGGAGATGCTGAGAACTTATTACTTCTTCTGCTCCGACAGGAACGTGATCAGTGACGCGAATTCTTCGTACGACAGGGCGTCGGCCAGGCCAGACGGCATCATCGAGGTTTCCATTTCTTTCCGGCTCAGCACGTCGCTGGCTTTCAGCGTTGTAACGGTGCCGGTAATATCGCGCAGCACCAGTTTGGTCGCCGATTCTTCCGTGACAAAACCGGTGTAGCTTTTGTTGCCTTTGGCCGTAATCAGGACCGTGGAAAAGCCCTGCGAAATCGACGCGTTCGGTTTCAGGATGGATTCGGCAATCTGCTCGCGGTTCATGATCGAGCCAATCTGGCCCATGAACGGCCCTTTCATCGGTTCGTTGCGCGACAGGCTGTGGCAGGCAATGCAACCCTGCTGGGCAAAAAGGGCTTTCCCTTTCACCGCATCCCCTTTGATTTTAGCCATCGCCAACATCACATCTTCAATCGACGATTTGCCAATCTGCCCTTTCTGGTTCCGGATTTTCTCCAGATCTACTTTCACTTCCTCCTTGGCCGCCACGACTTCATCGCTTCCAAATTCGGCGATTTCCAACCGCAGACGGCTGTTTAGGTCGGCAAAGAAGGGTTGTCCTGCTTCACCCCCCTGCGCAAATTCCGTTTTCAGGAACTTCTCGATGGCGGGCGACGACTCCCAGGTAATGCCTTTGTAGTACGGGCCGTGGGTATCGGGCCGGGTGCTCCACCACCACGAACCGTCGTAGGGCGCTTCTCTCTTATACAACCGGGCCACTGTCGTCAGAATCTCCTTTTTCAGCTTCTCGTCTTTGGTCTGTTGGTAAGCCGACAGCAAACCGTCGACGGCTTTCGGGTCGTGCATGTACCGCAACGCCCAGAGCGCCAGCGTCGACTGTTCGGTGCCAATGGCCTTTACACAGGCATCGACCGCGTTCAGACTGACCAACGCCCGAACCGCCAGGTGGGCCGGAACAATCGCGGCATTCGGCGTCGCGTGGGGGCCTTCCGTGTTTTTGGCGGGCGACACAAACGAAGCCGGAACTGTAGTCTGCAACAGGGCCGGAGCCGCTTCTGGCCGACCCAGACGCCCTAAACCGATGGTGGCGGCTACCCGAACGCGTTCAGAACCGTCTTTCAATCCTTGCAAGAACGGTTCAATGGGGGCTTTGGGTAGGAACGGTTTTCGGTCGCTGATGGCCCGCAGGGCGTATTCCCGCATGTCGTTTTCGGCCGTCAGCTTCACCAGATTCGCGATACCTTCTTCCCCGGCGGCTTGCGCGTAGGTGTACATCCCGGCAATCCGGGCTTCCTTCGACAGGTTTTTATCGGCTGCAATATCCCAGGCGGTTTTGGTCGCCTGTTTGACTGGACGCGTGAGCAATTCCTGCTGAGCCGCCAGTCGCGTCACGGCGCTGGCCGACTGAAGCCCTTTCCCCAACTCTTTGATCGACGCTTTTTTCAGGCTTTCAAACGGTTGGAAGCTCCAGTTGGCCGGGGTTGCCCGCACGACGAAGCCTTTGCTGGGGCTACCCGTATATCCGGCACCGTCCCAGGCGGCCAGGTACATGCGGCCCGAGGCATCCACGTCCACGTCGGTAATCTGGGCCAGTTTGATAAATTCCTCTTCTTTCTGCTTGTAGCTGGCTCCGTCGGCTGTCACGCGGTGGATGTACAACTGGTTGCGACCCCAGTCGGCCATCATCGGCACGCGGTTATACTTCGCGGGCCAGGTCGGCTCGTCCAGGTAGAAAGAACCCGTTCCGGAGCCGCCACCCACGTCGACCAGGGCAGGGATAATTTCTTCCGTAAAGTGCTTAAAAAGAACCGGATAGCCGTATTCGCCTGACTGAATGTGGTGACTAAACCGAATGTTCCAGCCCCCGCCGTCGTTGGTATTATCCCGCGTGAAGGTGTTCATGAACGGGTCGATGGCCACATCGTAAATGTTCCGGGTACCGTGGGTGTAAATTTCCATTTCGGTACCGTCGGGCCGGACCCGCACGATTCCTCCGCCGAGCATGGTGAGTTTTTTACCGCTGCGGTCGACGGCATCGTGAAACCCGAAGTCGCCCACGGCAATGTAAATCCAGCCGTCGATACCCATCCGGATGCCGTTGGTCGAGTGGTCGGTGCCCCGGCTCTGTAGAAATTTGGGTGAGCTAATGTTCTGGATCAGCGGTTTGGAAGGACCGTCGGCCACGCCGTCCTGGTTGGCGTCGTCGAACACCACCAGGTCCATGCCGGTAGCTTTGCCGGTTTCTTTCGAGAACGTCGTGTGCAGCACAAACACCTGATCCCGAACCGGCAGAATCCCGCGCGGGTTGTCGACCATCGCAAATTTGGTGTGCTGGTCGGCTTTGCCGTCGTTATCCTTATCGATCAATTTGAGGATGTAGCCTTTGCCGGGTGATTTGCCCAGCGAGCCCATCATGTCGACGCCGACGAACACTTCGCCCGTGGGAGCCACCGCCAGACAGGCCGGACTAGGCGTCAGGTCCGGACCCGCGAAGTTGGTAAACCGAATGTCGTCGGGGCCTTCCGGCACCAGCCGGGCCTTGGGAACGGGGGCCGTCCGAACCGGTTCTGTTTCAACGGTTTTAGTGGGTCGAAACAGGCTAACCAGGATCAGAAAAGCGTAAATGAAACTCAGGGAAATCTTTAACATAGCGGGTTGGTTGAAAGGGTTTTCCGTGCGAAGCGGCACAATCCTCCGCGAATTTCGGTTACGCACCCGATAAATAAAAGGGAAATTCGGAGAATTGCCTTACGCCCGCTGCGCGCCTTCGTCCCTCGGTTCAACCAGAATCACGTCTTCTTTTTCCACTTTCACCTGTCCGGCGGCCAGGCCTTTCGGTTTTCGGACAAACTTCTTGGGCGTTACGATCACCGGGCACAGCGAATCCGTCCGGCGTTTGGAATACCAGGCCGCGAGTTCGGCGGCCCGTTCGATGACGGTTTTCGGAAACGGTTTTCCGGCTTTATACTTGATGATCACGTGCGAACCGGGCACGTCGCGGGCGTGGAGCCAGAGGTCGTCTTTATAAGCGTATTGCTGCGTGAGCAGATCGTTGTTTTTGGCGTTCCGGCCAATTAGAATTACAAAACCTTCGTAAATGACCTGCTTGAAGAGCGGGGCGGTTCCATCAGCGGCTTTTTCTTCACCAATCGGGTTGTTTTTGAGGTATTTGCGCAGTTCCCGCAACGACTCGATGGGCTGGATGGCGTCGAGTTGCTGCTGAAGCTGCCGGATTTCGGCTTCCCGGTTTTCGAGTTGTTGTTGCAGCAGCGTCGTTTCGATTTTCTCGTTCTTGGATTTCCGGTAATAATGCTCGGCGTTTTTCTGCGGACTCAGCTCGGTTTTGAGCTTGATTTTGATGGGCGTGTTCCGGTAAAAATCCTCCAGTTCGACCACCTCGGGCGAGCGCGAAACCGGTTTTTCGGGAATCTGGTGCAGGTTTGCCATCAGGATGTTGGCAATTTCCTCGTTCTTCACCGCTTCATCAAGGCCGATCAGCCGTTGCAGATTCATGTCGATAGCGGCCTGGGTGCGTTTCAGTCGTTTTTCCAGGAGTCGCAGGGCCTCGCCTTTCTCGCGTTCCAGCGTATTCTGCCCCATGAAGGCCGAATAAAACCGGTTGCTGGCGGCAATCGGGTCCGTAAATTCCTGGCGAATTTCGCCGTAGGGCAGGAGCGAGAGCGTGGGTTTGTGCTGGAAGGTAGTGAGGTAAAAAGGCGGTTTTTCCAGTTGCCAAACGGTTTCCTGAATCAGTGCCCATTGCTCGGGGGCGGTTTTTTCGCGGAGGCCGTGATCGTCCAGGTACGCATTGACGAGTTTTCCGAAGGTCGGATACAGTTTCCGGTGGTCAAAACCGCTTTGTTCGTAGGCTTCCCAGGACTGATCCAGCGGGCGGTCGAGGGCCGAAAGCCGTAGTTGCGCGTCGGAAACGAGTCTGTTGTTGAATAAATCCGTGACGGTGTCTTCCGAAAAAATGAGCAGGTTCGGGCGGTTTCCAAAGAATTTGAACAGAAGCGTAACCCCACCATTGAGCGTAATTCCCAGACAGCGTTCGTTCAGAAACGAGCGAACGGCCAGCACGTCGCGGTCATACCATTCCTCAAACAGATCGACGCTGTTCTGGCGGGCGCGCTGGACGGTTTCGGGAAACAGCAAACCGGAAAAGTCGGGCCGTAGGGTTGCTTTTATAAAAAACGGCCGGTAAAAATTGACCTTTCCCCGGGCCTGCGCAAACACCAGCACCAGTTCGTCGCGGTCCTGGCTGAAACATTCCATGAATTTCAGGCCGGTCAACTGCGGTTCGAGGGCTGGGGCAAGCTGGCGGAGGAAGTAAAAATTGGTGTGCACGGGCGAAATCGGTTTCGGTTCGCAAACTTACACATCCGAACAATTCCGAAAACCGGTCGTTAACCTTTATCATCAAATTAACCGAAGGTCATGGCAAACAATAAGACAGTGGACCAACCGGGTTCCAATGACAAACAGGGCAATTCGAAGCGAACCCGCGACTACGAAGCACGGGATACGTCGGCCATGTCGACCAACATGGAAAAGATGCGGAGCAATCAGGATAAGACCAAGCAAGGCCCCGACGAAGATCATACGGATAAAACCAAGTCTGAACTCCAACACGAACGCGGGGGCAGCGGTCACAGCAGCCATAGCGGCTCGCGGAGTGGCAGTGATTCGGGAAAGTAAGTTGTTGAAGAAGTAAAAAATAGCGAATATTGAATAGCGAATAATGAATATCGAAACCGGAAAACACTTCATTATTCGTTATTCATTATTCGATATTCCTTTTTCCCTTATGTTCGATCTGCGGACAACCCGACTGGAACTCAGCCAGGAGTTGAAAGACATTCTGGCCTACTGGCAAAAATACGGCCCCGATCCGATTGAAGGCTATTACGGGCAGGTCGATTACCAGAACGTGCCGAAAACGGATGCCGCCAAGGGCATCGTACTCAACAGCCGCATCGTCTGGACGTTTGCGGCAGCCGCCCGGCACACCCAGCACGACGAGTACCTGCCTTACGCCGAACGAGCTTACAAATACATCGACAAACACTTCCGCGACAAAGAAAACGGTGGGGTCTACTGGTCGGTTGATTACAAGGGTGAGCCGCTGCAAACCTTCAAGCAGCAATACGGCCAGGCGTTTGCGATCTACGGCCTGAGCGAGTATTACCGGGCGACCCAACACCAGCCTGCCCTGGATTTTGCCAAAGAGATTTACGGAAAAATGATTGCCCACGCCTACGATCCGAAGCGGGGCGGTTTTTACGAGTGCCTGACCCGTGATTGGTCGGGCCTGGCCGATGAGTTTGTCATCAGCAAAAAGGACAATCAGGAAACCAAAACCATGAACACCCACCTCCATATTCTGGAGGCTTTCACGAACCTGTACCGCGCCTGGCCCGATCCCGGTCTGAACAAACAGATTCACGGATTGATCGACGTGTTTGTGAAGTATATTGTTGATCCGAAGACGTACCGGATGAACCTGTTCCTGGACGACGACTGGAAAATCCGGCGGACGGCCATTTCGTACGGCCACGACATCGAAGCGTCCTGGTTGCTGGTCGAATCGGCCGAAGCCCTGCACGACGAAGCGTTGGTGAAGAAAATCAAGGCGTTATCGGTCAAGATGGCGCGGGCTGCCGCGACTGGTTTGGAGCCTGACGGCGGCATGAACTACGAATACGACCCGAAAGAAAATCACGTAAACCGCGAACGCTCCTGGTGGGTGATGGCCGAAGCGATGGTCGGTTTTATGAATGCCTACCAGTTGACAAAGGAAAAACAGTTTCTGGATAAGTCGCTGAAGACCTGGGAGTTTATCAAGACGTACCTGCTGGATACCAAAAACGGCGAGTGGTACAGCGGCATCGACGAAAACCACAAAGTGCTGGGCAATAGCAAAATTAGTATGTGGAAATGTCCGTACCACAACGGCCGGGCCTGCATTGAAATGGTGGACCGGCTGGGGTAGCAGTGGGCAGAGGGGGAAGGGCAGAGGGTCAGTCCAGCTCGATTTTCAGGCCGTCGTAGCCGAGCCGGATGGAGGGTGGGAGCCGTTTCTCGACTTCGCGGTGCAGGCCGAGTTTGTGGCTGATGTGCACGAAGTAGGTTTGCTCGGGCCGGATGCGTTCGACGAGTGCAATGGCCTGGTCGAGCGTGAAGTGGGAAATATGCGGTTCGATTTGCAGCGCGTCCAGCACCAGAATCTGCGTACCGTAGACCTTCTCCAGTTCTTCGTCGGAAATGTAATTCAAGTCAGTCAGGTACGTGAAATTATGAATCCGGTACCCAAAAACCGGCAACCGGTGGTGCAAAACGTCGATGGGTGTAAAGCGAACTTCCTCAATTTCAAAGGCTTCGTTCTCGATTTCGTGGAGCCGTAAACGCGGAATGCCGGGATACTTGTTCTCGGCAAAAATGTACGCAAATTCGGCCTGGAGCTGGTTCAGCACCCGTTGGTGGGCATAGACAGGAATATCCTGTTGTTGAAGAAAATTGTAGGCTCGAATCTCATCCAGTCCGGCGGTGTGGTCTTTGTGTTCGTGGGTAAACAAAACCGCATCGAGCCGACGGATGCCCGCGCGTAGCATCTGCTGCCGAAAGTCGGGGCCGGTATCTACCACAAAACTTTTGCCGTCGACGGCCAGGTGGATGGCGGTCCGCAGCCGCTTGTCCCGGAAGTCGATCGAGCGGCAGACCTCGCATGTACAGCCGATCAGGGGGACACCCGAGGATGTTCCGGTTCCGAGTAGCGTAACAACCATAAGGAGAAGGCCAGAGGGGAGCGGGGAGGAAAATTGGGTTTCTTCCCCGCTTCATTTCTCCTTAATTATTTATCCGTAAGCTGATTGACCACCTCCACCAGCCGGTCGAAGTTCAGCGGTTTGACGAGTACGTCGTTGAAACCGGCGGTTTTGAACTCTTCTTCCGTATAGTTTTTGGCGTTTCCGGTAATGGCA
Organism: Larkinella sp. VNQ87; assembly: GCF_049445795.1. Lineage (NCBI taxonomy): Bacteria > Pseudomonadati > Bacteroidota > Cytophagia > Cytophagales > Spirosomataceae > Larkinella > Larkinella sp. VNQ87. The sequence continues at coordinate 118,504 of NZ_JBMSDT010000012.1, read as the reverse complement.
ACGACGGGAATATTGGCTTTTTCCGAATCGGACAGCGCCCGAACCCGGCGCACACACTCCATCCCATCCATGATCGGCATGTTGATATCCAGCAGGATGATATTGAAATCCTCTTTTTCCAGAATTTGCAGCACCTGCTCGCCATTTTTGACGGAGGTAATGTCGTAGTTCTGGAACTCAAGAATTTTGCGGGCTAGGTTCTGGATAACGGAGCTATCCTCGGCAATCAGTACGCGTTTGGTAGACATAAAGTCAATGGCTTGTGGTGAATAGTATCTTCACAGAAGTTTGGACAGGTGAAATTAACGACTATTCCAATAACACAAAAAAAATGTTCGTTTACTGCCCCAATTCGTGCGATTTCTCTGGCAGTAAGGCAGTGAGTCTGAATAATTTTGCAATCCGGAAATATTTTAACATAGAATTAATATAAAATCCAGGGAGTTTTGTACTTTTACTATGCTTAAGCAGTATGATACACCGGTACTGCGAATTTGGCTATCGATAAGACGTTGACCTCCAGCTTCCTCTGCTAACCCGGCCTTCCTTCATCATAGCTGCCCCGTGCTAAATGCTCTGCGAGTTTGTACTGATTAATACTCCGACCTGTTTTGGCAGTTCGACTAATCCTCTGACCCATGAAATTAACAGGCCCCGAGTCTTCCTTTGAACTGGATATACTGGATTATGAGTACAGCGATTCACAGTATTTCATGGATCGTAACTGGTTATTGATCAGCCTGAAAACCCGGTATAAGAACTACGTTTGCACGACGACGGCCCCGTTGCTGTCGACCTGGGAAATCGAATTACTGATTAAGTGGATGCGGTCGGTTGTAGCCCAACGTCAACTTTCACCCCGGTTGTCGTTTGTCGAGCCCTGCCTGGGCTTTACGACCTCGGCAACGGATGCAAACGGGTACGCGTTCGGCATCAAGCTGGATCAGGAAGCAACGCCCGATTGGTACAACGACAGTGCTAAGCCTTTCTGGCTGTCGGTCAATCCGAATACTGACGAATTGCAGCAGGCCATTCAGGATCTGGAAGGCCAACTCAACCGGTTTCCGGTGCGCGACTAAAGGCGGTTTTCCGGCCACTTTTTTGAACGGCCACCGCGGAAGCAAACCGGGCCATATGAGATGGGTTGGAACAAAAAACTGAGCTACGTGGCCTAAATATTCTGCAAGGCAGCCAGGTTTACATCTTTGTCAAAAACCGCCTGAAGCGGAATCCGAAAACCCGTCACGGTCAGGCTTTCAAGGGTATCACCGACGAACAGCACGGCGTGCTCTTCAAACGCCATCAGCGCTTCGTCCAGTTTATACTGCAACAGCGATTGCCGAACCGGATCGATGATCCAGTATTCCCGGACGCCGTGGGCGGCATAATCTTCGAATTTAATGCCCCCAACGGATGTTGCTTTGTCGCGGCCAACCGTCGTTGGGGAAAGCACTTCCACGATCAGGTCCGGAGCGGGGTGTTCCATCTGATCGTCATGAAACAGGGCGGCTGTTTCTTTATTCCAGAAACAAATGTCCGGTTCGTAGTCATTTCGGCTGAGAGAAACCAGCGCCTTTTCAAAATCCACTTCTCCCAAGCCGTGAATCGTGACGTAATTCTGGAGCAGGTTCACTAGATACTTGGTCGCTTCCAGATGTCTCCGCTTCACCGGCGAGTGCATCACCACTTCGCCGTTGATGAATTCGGCTTTGACATCATCGCGCAGCCATTCCCGGAACGCTTTCCGGCGCTGGGCTTCATTCTCCAGAATCGCCTGCGCCCGCTCGATCACCAGTCTGGCGTCCGGCGCTTCCAACAAATCCGCAACCCGGTTCGTAATCATACAACATTCGTTTCGATAAAAATACGAAAAAACCGCTTTATTACGTGTCCAACTCCGGCATGAGTTCTTTCAGAATTTTCTGAGCCGCGACCGAAATCACCGTCCCCGGTCCGAAAACGCCTTTCACCCCGGCGTCATACAGAAACTGGTAGTCCTGCGCCGGAATCACGCCCCCGGCAATCACCAGAATGTCGGCTCGGTCGATTTTCTTCAACTCCTCGATCAGTTGCGGAACCAGCGTTTTGTGCCCGGCCGCCAGACTCGACACGCCGACAATATGCACATCGTTTTCGGCCGCTTGCCGGGCCACTTCCTCCGGCGTCTGGAACAACGGCCCCATATCCACATCGAAACCCAGATCGGCGAAACTGGTGGCAATCACTTTCGCACCCCGGTCGTGACCGTCCTGGCCCATTTTTGCCACCAAAATCCGGGGTCGGCGCCCTTCGAGTTTGGCAAAGCGGTCGCTCAACTGGCGGGCCAGGCGGAAATTTTCATCGTCGGACACCTCGGCGGAGTAGACGCCCGACACGGCGCGGATGGTGGCTTTGTGTCGGCCAAATGCTTTTTCCAGAGCGTACGAAATTTCGCCCAAGGTGGCCCGGTGCCGGGCGGCTTCGATGGCGAGGGCGAGGAGGTTGGTGTTGGGCAGAGGGGATTGGGCAGAGGGTAAGGGCGCAGGTTTGGATGTAGTTGAGGATCGAAAAATCGCCTGTAGGGCAGCTTCGACTTTCTCCGGATCTCTTTTGGCCTTTACCTCGTGAATCCGCCTAATCTGTGCTTCCCGAACGGCCTGGTTATCAACTTCCAGCAGTTCAATTTCCGTTTCTGATTCCGGGCGGTATTTGTTCACGCCCACAATCACATCTTTTCCGGCATCGATGCGGGCCTGCTTGCGGGCAGCGGCTTCCTCGATGCGGAGTTTGGGCAGACCGGTTTCGATGGCTTTGGTCATGCCGCCGAGCGCTTCCACTTCCTGAATCAGCGCCCAGGCTTTCTGAATCAACTGATCGGTCAGCGACTCGACGTAATACGAACCACCCCAGGGATCGACCACCGCCGTGACATCGGTTTCGTGTTGCAGATAAAGTTGCGTATTTCGGGCAATGCGGGCCGAAAAATCGGTCGGTAGCGCAATGGCTTCGTCCAGCGAGTTGGTGTGCAGTGACTGCGTATGCCCCAACACCGCGGCCAGTGCTTCGATGCAGGTCCGGGCCACGTTGTTGAACGGGTCCTGTTCGGTCAGGCTGTAGCCGCTGGTCTGGCAGTGTGTTCGTAAAGCCAGTGATTTTGGGTTTTTAGGCTCAAATTGCTTGACCAGCGTGGCCCACAACACCCGCGCAGCCCGCATCTTGGCAATTTCCATGAAATGATTCATGCCGATGCCCCAGAAAAACGACAGCCGGGGCGCAAACTCGTCGATATTCATCCCGGCTTTCAGGCCGGTGCGGATGTATTCCAGCCCATCGGCCAGCGTGTAGGCCAGTTCCAGGTGGGCCGGAGCGCCCGCTTCGTGCATGTGGTAGCCGCTGATGCTGATCGAATTAAACTTGGGCATAAACCGGCTGGTGTAGGCGAAAATATCCCCGATGATCCGCATCGACGGTTCGGGCGGGTAAATGTAGGTGTTGCGCACCATGAACTCCTTCAAGATGTCGTTCTGGATGGTGCCCGACAACTTTTCGGGCGAGACTCCCTGCTCTTCTGCAGCCACAATGTAAAACGCCATGATCGGAATAACCGCCCCGTTCATCGTCATCGACACCGACATCTGATCGAGCGGAATCTGGTCGAAAAGGATCTTCATGTCCTCGACGGTATCGATGGCTACCCCGGCTTTGCCCACATCACCGACCACGCGCGGATGATCCGAATCGTAGCCCCGGTGCGTCGCCAGGTCGAAAGCCACCGAAAGCCCTTTTTGCCCGGCGGCCAGGTTTCGGCGGTAAAAAGCGTTGGAGGCTTCGGCGGTCGAAAAACCGGCATACTGGCGGATGGTCCACGGCTGGGTCACGTACATGCTGCTGTACGGCCCGCGCAGAAACGGTGGAATCCCGGCCACGGAGCCCAGGTGTTGTGCGTTGGCGAGATCAGCGGCTTCGTACTGCGGTTTAATCCGGAGGCCTTCGGCAGTAGGAAAGGGCTGGGGGCGTGAAGCAGCGTTTTTCCTGCTCGCCGACTCGTCCGAAAGGAATGTCTGGGGGGAGGTATTAAAATGGGGGCGCATACGATGACTTTATTCAAAGGTTGCGGCTAAGCGTCGATCCAGAAGCAAACCCGGTTTGTCCGGAGCCGTTGGGTGGTTAGCAAGGCTGGAGTTACCGGCTTCTTCCGTTCGAAATCGGGTGACGCCCACCAGAATCCGCCCGGCTTTTACGGCTTCCACCTGAGCCTGATACGCTATCTCGATTTCGTTTTGCAGAAAACCGCTTCGAAAAACCGCCTGCAAACCGCCCCGTTGCTCCACGTCCAGAAACAACGCCCAGGCGGCTTCGACCAATTGTTGCGTCAACGTTTCAAGGTAATATGAGCCAGCCGCCGGGTCAGTGGTTTTGTCCAGATGGGCTTCTTCTTGCAGCAAAATCGACACGTTCCGGGCAATTCGGATGGAAAATTCGTCGGGTTCGCGAAAAACAGCGTCGTACGGATGCACCGTCAAGGCGTCGCAGCCTCCGATCACGGCGGCCATCGCTTCGGTAGTGGCCCGGAGGAGGTTGGTGTCGGGCGTGGCCGCAGCGTCGTAGAAGGTGGACGTTTGGGCGTGAAGGAATAATGAATAGTGAATATCGAATACCGAATAATGAACTATTAGCCGCTGCCAGAGGATGCGGAGGGCGCGGAGTTTGGCAATTTCGGTGAAATAACTCGTGCCGACCGACACCGAAAGCATGGTTTTCGGTAAGAGTTGCGCGATGGATAAGCCATTGTCGGTCAGGTAGTCATACAGTTCGACCAAGGCGTTAAGCGTAAAGGCCAATTCCTGCGAAGCTGTGGCCCCGGCGTTGTGAAAAACGTGGCTGCCAATGGTCAGCGTCCGGAACTGGGGCGAGTCCAGTGTCAGGCGCGTGGCTTGGGCGAGTTGGGTCAGCGCATCGGTTGGGTCGTCGCCGGTTTGAAGCAAATGGGCCATTGGCTCATCGACCAGACCGCCCCGAAGCTGGTAGGGCAGCAACGGTTTCAGCTGATTGACCAGTGTCCCGGAGTGTCCCTCGGTCCGGAACCAGACCGGCGTGTCGCTTAGCTTCAGGCCGTTGAGCAGTCGCGCCCAGTCGAGGTCAGCCACGTTTGAATGCCTGAGGTCCAGCCAAAGGGCATCGGCTCCTTTCGCGAGCGTATCGCGCAAAACCGCATTGGCATCGGTTTCAGTAGTCAACCGGACCGTCGGCATAGTCAGCCAGCCCGGCGTCCGTTGAAGCGCTTGCCGGTTTTTGGAAACTGTCAGATTATCAACATCTTCGGGCGTATAGAAGGGTTCCGTTACAAAACCGTCCGGCGTCAGCCGTTGCAACGATGCAAACGGTTTTCCTTTCAGGTCGGCTACTACCTGCTGCGTCCACTGGGCTTTCGTAACGGGCGAAAAAAGGGCTTTTATGTTCAATTCGGTCATGGCTGGATGGGCTGGATGCTGGATACTCGATGCTGGATGCTTGATAAAAGGCACCGGAAATCCAGTATCTAGCATCCAGTATCAAAGTTAGGTCTTTTCGGGTAACGCCATAGCAGACGTAACTCGTATCCACGGTCGTGTTGCATTATTTTGATAATCTATTTTACTGTATTGACCCGCTCGAAAAATGCCTTTACTTTTATCCTTCCGGAGTTTGACGGGGAAGCTTGTCGGCTCTGATTTTTTTTCTACTTTTGTCTCCCTTTTTTCACCCACCGGGCTGAGCGCCGACTGGCAATTGGCTTTTGAATTGGCGAAATGTAAACGTGAGCGTACCCGTATCCGGCATACAGCGCGAAGCAGTGACGGTCTGGAACCGTTGCCTGCAGGTCATCCAGGAGAACATCCCGGACCAGAGTTTTCGCACCTGGTTCGAACCGATCGTTCCTCTGCGCCTGCACGGCAGCGAACTGACCATCCAGGTACCCAGCCAGTTTTTCTACGAATGGCTGGAGGAGAACTACGTGCATCTGCTCCGGAAAGCACTCGATTTTGCCATTGGTCACCACGGGCAATTGCAGTATTCCATCATTGTCGACAAAGGCGATGAGGGGAATAAACCGCTGACGGTCAACGTACCGACGACAAAGTCGCCCCAAACCGCCAAGCCCGACAACGTCGATGCGGACATTCTGAAGAGTCCGTTCGAAATGAAGGACCTCGATTCGCTGCAACTCGACTCGTACTTAAATCCGGCTTATACCTTCGACAATTTCATTGAGGGCGACTGCAACCGGCTGGGCCGCTCGGCGGGGTTTGCCATCGCTCAGAATCCGGGGACGACGGCCTTCAATCCGCTGATGATTTACGGCGGGGTTGGGCTGGGCAAGACGCACCTCGTCCAGGCGGTTGGCAATTACATCAAGAATAACAACCAGGACAAGTTTGTTCTGTACGTTTCCTCCGAAAAGTTTACGAACCAGTTTATCAACGCCATCCGAACCGATTCACTGCGCGACTTCATGAGTTTTTACATGCAGGTCGACGTGCTGATCATCGACGATGTACAGTTCTGGGCCGGGAAAGAAAAAACGCAGGAAACGTTCTTCCATATTTTCAATCATCTGCACGGCGGCAAGAAGCAGATCATCATGACCTCCGACCGCGCCCCCCGCGATTTGCAGGGCATGCAGGACCGGTTACAGTCGCGCTTCAAGCAGGGGTTGACGGCGGATTTGCAACAGCCGGATCTGGAAACCCGGACGGCCATCATTCAGAAAAAACTGCAATCGGAGGGGATTTTTATCGAGCACAACGTCATCGAATACCTGGCCCACAGCATCAACACCAATGTGCGGGAACTGGAAGGTGTCATAGTCTCGCTCATGGCGCAGGCATCGCTCAACCGCCGGGAAATCGACCTTGACTTGGCCCGCAGCACCCTCCGCAACATCGTCATCGATTCGGACAAGGAGGTCACCATCGATACGGTACAGGATGTTGTGGCCGATTTTTTTAAGGTAACCGTGGCTGATCTGAAGAGCAAAAGCCGTAAGAAAGAAACGGTTTTTCCCCGTCAGATTGCGATGTACCTGGCCAAAGAACAAACGGAACTTTCACTAAAGTCGATTGGCTACCACTTTGGTGGGCGCGACCACAGCACAGTCATTCACGCCATCCAGACCATCAGCGATCAAGTCAGTAATAATCCGCAAATCCGCGAAACCGTCGAGAAGCTGAAAAGCTCGTTGAAATAAGACGTACTCACGGACTTTAGTCCGTGTTTTGGGAGTTTAACCTATCTAAATGGTAATTTAAACTCACAAGGACTAAAGTCCGTGGGTACGTCAAAACCGTAAATCGTTGATTCGCTACCTTCCCCGGCACCAGATCGACACGCAGGCCTACGACCACTGTATTGCCCGCTCCCCGCAACGCCTGATTTATGCCTTTTCCTGGTATTTGGACGTGGTTTCTCCCAACTGGGCGGTGTTGGTCGAAGGGGAGTATCAGCGCGTGATGCCGCTGCCCGTTCGGACGCGGTACGGCGTAAAAGCCTTGGTTCAGCCCCTTTTCTGTCATCAGTTGGGCGTCTTTGCCGCCAATGAAACGCCCGATGCTACGGTTTTGGACCGTTTTCTACAAACCCTTCAGCAGCACATCCGCTATATTCCGGCTTACCAGTTTCAGGCCGCCAATGCGACGCATTTGTCAGCGGAGTGGGGGCCGTTGAGATCGATGACCAACCATGTATTGAATTTGCAAAAACCGTATGAAGAACTGACCTCCGGATACTCGAAAGACCGGAAAGTTAACCTGAAACGCGGGTTGCAACATAACTGGGAAGTGGCTGATAGCGACCAGATTCAACCCCTGATCGACCTGTTTCAGAGGTACAACACGGTCGGAATCGGGCGGGTAGCGCCCCAGGCTTACGATCAGCTCCGGAATCTGGTAGCGGTTTTGCGGGAACGGGAGCAGGTTCGTATCCGGGTAGCATCAGAAAACGGGCAGATCGAAGCGGGTTGTTTGCTGCTGACGGATGTAAACCGCGTGATTCACCTGTTCTGCTCGGCCAGCCCGCAGGGGCGGAAAGGCAACGCCCGGACCGTCATTCTGGATCAGTTTATTCGGGAGTATGCCGAACAGCCAATGCTGTTTGATTTTGAAAGCCCGGAAGTTGAAAGTCTGGCGGCTTTCAACCGGAGTTTTGGTGCGGAGCCGGAAGCGTACGTTCGGCTGGTCAGCAACCGGTTGCTGGGCCCAGTGCGGTTTTTGCACTGGGTTAAAAAATGGTTACACCAAAACGTATTGCCGCGATGACGATCCGTTACCTCGACCGCCCGGACCTCGACCTCGTTGGCTGGGACAATTGCGTCGGTACGTCGACTCAACGACTCTTCTACGGTTTTTCGTGGTACCTGGACGCCCTGACCACCGGACCGCGGGCGCCGTACTGGGGTGGGATCGTTGCCGAATCCGGTGGGAAGTATGTGGCCGTGATGCCAGTTGTTTACCGAAAAAAATGGGGGATTCGGTACGTGTACCAACCCGATTATTGCCAGCAACTCGGTATTTTCAGTCAGCAAGGGTTGGCTTTACAGCCGGTTTTGCCCCAATTCTGGGCGCAACTGACCCGACAGTTTAAATGGGTACTTTCCTACCGGTTCAACGAAAAGAACGAGGAGGAGCTTTTCTTTCCTGACGGTTTTTCGGTTTTGAAACGGGAAAATCATCTCTTGCCATTGGACAAACCGTATAAAGCGCTTTTTGAAGTGTATGCCACCGATCGCAAAATTAATCTCAACCGGGCGCGAAACACGGGTTGGTGCGTGGAAGAGCGCCCGGACGTCCGGGCGCTGATCCAACTCCACCGGCAGTATAACGAAGAAAAAGCCGTGGGCGGCATCAAGCTGGATTTAACCATCTACGACCGGTTTGCCAATGCCTGCGATGAATTGTACCGCCGGGGACTGGCCCGAATCTGGCTGGCCCGGAAGCCCGACAGCGAGACGGCCGAAGCCGGCGGATTATTCGTGCTGGACCGCGACCGGATCGTTTACCTGTTCAACGGCGCGTCGGTGGTGGGGCGAAAGCAGCAGGCCCGGCTCTGGCTGATCGACCGGCTGATCGAAGAGTTTGCCGGAACCGCGCTGGCGTTTGATTTTGAAAGCCCGGCAGTGGGGGCCGAGTCGGTAAAGGCGTATTACCAGAGTTTCGGAGCCGAGGCAAAACCGTATTCCGAAATAGCCTACAACCACCTGCCGAAATGGCTGACGTACGCCCGGACTTTAGTCCGTGGCTTTTTAACTCGCAGAAAAGCCACGGACTAAAGTCCGGGCGTACGTTAACGTTTGAAAAACCGCAGTTCGTTGCGCAGGCCGGAATGGCTTTTGAGGTCCATTTCCATCGCGCCGACCCACAGGTCTACTTCTACTTTCACCGGGATCTTGTTTCCGTCGTCCGACACCCAGATCCGAATGGCATCTTCGCCTTTAAAGAGTTTGTTTTCAGGCAAAACCGGGTTGATTTTGAGAACGTTGATGTGGCCAAATTTGGTCTTAATGGTTTCTTTTCCCCGATACCGGACTTTCATATTATACACCTTGTCGTCAAAAAAGGCCGGGACTTCGATGAGTTGGCCGGGGTGAACGCGGTTGAAGTCGATCGTCCGTAGAAAGTAGTAACCGCTGATTACGTCGTGAACGTTTTCGGGCACCTTGAAAACGTCTTTTTCGGTCTTTTCCTCCGAACGAACGGTATTGGCAAAATGGTTGAATGTGACATTTTCTTCCTTGCGGTGATTGCCTTCTTCGATGTGGATGAAGAATTTCTGGGGCAAAATCGCCGTGGTATCGATGTACGACCGCCAGGTATTCCGGATGCGGGTGATGAGGTCGAAAGCGCCCACGGTTCGGCCGTAGACGTTCACCCGGTAGCAGGGACGCTCGTTGACTTTGTACACCGTCGGTGCGACATCCACTGTGGCTTCGGCCGCGTTGAAAATGCCGTAATGGACTTTATACTCCAGATGCTCACCCGCTCCGAAACTGGTGTTGTTCACCCGTCGGTAGGCATTATCCGGTTTCAGGGCAACCTGCGACAAGGCTGCCGTGGTCAGGATGGATAGGATAAGGATGACTCGTTTCATAAGCGCGTAACACCAGACCCCGCAAAGTTCAGGATTAGAGATTGGTCTTCATCATTCCATCGGGATGAATCGCCAAAAAAGCCGGTTCAACCGAACAGTATTGATTTACAACGACGGATACGTCTTTTTCAGATACGTCAGATACTGGTTAAAATTGCTGTTAAACTTCTCTTCAAATTCACGCCGGAAGCGGTTTTGTTGCTGCCGGTAGGTTTTATAGCCCACGAAATACGCGTTATTCGGTAAATTTTCCTTCGTAAACCGTCGCTTTTTCGGAACCGGCGACGTCCCGGAAGGTTTCGCGTCCAACGTATCGACGGTTGCAACAATCTGATCAATCAACTGCCACTTGGTTGCCTCTTTGACCCGTTCGGGCGTCTGAGCGTTGTAGGTGGCATACAAACTGTCGAGTTTCCCGGTGCCGCGCAACACGTGTTCGTCGTAACGTTCGCCGTACTGTTTGGCTGCCAGGTAGCCCGTTGCTTCCGGGGAGTTAGCCCCGTACTTCTGAGTAAGAAATTTCAACGCGCCATATTCACCGACAAAATCGGCGAGGTTTTCGTTGTATTCCAGGTTATTTTTTACAAACAAGGTGCCATGTGTAAGTTCATGGATGATCAGTTCAGCCAGTTGGCCTTCCGATCGTTTTAACATGGACGACAGAATCGGATCGCGGAAAAATCCTAAGGTCGACCAGGCCGACACTTCATTTAAACGCGTATCATAGCCCTGTTGTTTCAGAGTTGCCAGCTCCTGATCGGCCCGGTCTTTCTCAAAGAACCCTTTGTAGGCAAACGTACCGATGATCGGAAACTGCCACTCTTTGGCGACAAGGCGGTATTTCTCCGAGGCTACGACTACCCACAGAATCGGTTTCCCGTGCTGATCGTAGAAGGTGGTATAATTTTTAGACGGATTAATACCCAGAGAGTCAACAGCATAACGCTTGATTTCCTGAATAAGTTCTATTTTTTGCTTCAATGAGTCGGGAAAAGACGCATCGGCCAATACCTCCTCAACCGGTCGGGTGTTCCACAAAATGACGAACTGACCCTTCGCCTGCATCCAGCCGTAGCTCACCAGCTCATAGTTCCAGACACCTACGACAATACATACCCCCAAAAAGCCCAAAAAGATTTTTCGAATCATAGAGACAGTCTAAATTTTGTAATTCTCCTTGTTGAAGCCACCCCCAACCCCCTAAAGGGGGCTTCTGAATCCGGAGTTTTGAGCCCCCTTTAGGGGTTGGGGGTGGCCCGGAGACAGGTAAATGCCATTTTTAGACAGTCTCATAGACAAAGGTACCGTCTTCAGTGGGTAAAGTTGATATAAATTCCTTCCGAATGCTCAAAGAGCCGGTTCTTAAGATCATAATGCGGTTCAAACCGGGCTGTCACCGAAAGTCCGCCCGCAATTGGAATGTCTTTTAAAAAACGCACGATCAGCAATTGGCGGTTTTTCTCCTGATAAACACTATTGTATCGGCGGGTATAATTCTGGTATAAATACCCGCCCAGTTCGGCGCGGTAGTTCGTGCCTTGCCAGTAACTGACCAAAACCGTCAGCGGCTTCAGATTGATAGTCAGGTTGGGGTAAAACGCTCCGCCCGAATCGCTTTTTCCCGCCAGTTCTGAATACCCAACGACGTACGTATCCAGCCGTGCAGATCGGAAGAAACCGGGTAGTCTGTTCGCCCAGGTCAGACTCAGGCTCCCGGCGGCATTGACGGCTGTGCGAACCGGCAACGAAGTGTTTATGTTCTGCCCGCCCGCATGAAAAACGGTTACCTGCACCGGGATCGACAACGCCCAGTGCTTGTCCGGGTCCCTTTTACTAATGGTCTGCTCCAGCGAAAAACCGCCCCAAAACTGTTCCTGGCGCGTGTAACCGGGTAAGGTATTTTGCAAATAACTAATCCAGAAATCGAAGAACGTGTGCTCAGTCTGGTGATGGATTTGTAGGCCATTTTCCAGCCGCTGCTGCAACAGCCGCTCAAAATTGTATAGTGGTTCGATTAGCCGGTGACTTACGGCCCCTTCCAACGTCCCAAAGAGGTAATTCCATCGGTTGTGTTTGAACTTGATGGTGAGGGTAGGCGCAAGCTGGGTGATCCGTTCCTGACCGAAATCTTTTTTTAGAAATACGCCCGCTTCCAGAACCACGTTTGGAGCAGGCTGGTAAGCAACCCGAGGATTTACCTGATAACCAAAAAGGGTGTAGCCATCGGTGATGGGCCCGAAGTATTCATTGTTCCGGACAAAACCCAGCAGATGGACGCGGAAGTTCAATTTTCGAACGCTATCAAACCGGGCATACTGTTCGAATACCTGATTGTTGAGTTGAGCAGAAGATATGTTTGAGTTAAAATATAAATAACATAAAAATAAAACATTTTTTGGTGTTATGATTGGATTTCTAAAGAATAAATGTTTTATTTGTGTTACTATTTGACCGGTTTTCCGGCGGACAATACCTTTCATATCATACTGTTTATTTTAAAAGCCCGCCTTGCAAATCTGGTCATAAAATGCTAATTTTATAAGGTTAAACATACTAAAAATCATTTTTTGCGTAAACACATCACATGGCACAAGCACCTGTTAGTACGGCTAATGACAGCAAACTGAAAGCCCTGCAAACCACCATTGAAAAGTTGGATAAAGCCTACGGGAAAGGAACCGTCATGCGGCTGAGCGAGAGCAAAGTTGTTGATGTTCCGGTCATTTCGACGGGTTCTCTGGGGCTGGACCTGGCACTGGGCATTGGTGGGGTTCCGCGCGGCCGGATTGTTGAAATCTACGGGCCGGAATCGTCGGGGAAAACGACGCTAACGATGCATTGCATCGCCGAAGCGCAGAAAAACGGTGGCCTGGCTGCCTTCATCGACGCCGAGCACGCTTTCGACCGTGTCTATGCCGAAAAACTGGGGATCGATACCAAAAATTTGCTTATCTCTCAGCCTGACAACGGCGAACAGGCGCTCGAAATTGCCGAACATCTGATTAGTTCCGGAGCGATCGACATCATTGTTATCGACTCTGTAGCCGCCCTGGTTCCGAAAGCCGAGCTGGAAGGCGATATGGGCGAGAGCAAAATGGGTCTGCAAGCCCGGTTGATGTCACAAGCGCTGCGGAAATTGACGGGGGTGATCAATAAAACCGGTTGCTGCTGTATCTTCATCAACCAGTTGCGCGAAAAAATCGGTGTGATGTTCGGGAACCCCGAAACAACTACTGGTGGTAACGCCCTGAAATTCTATTCATCGGTTCGTCTGGATATTCGCCGGATTGGGCAGATCAAGGATGGAGACGATATTCTGGGGAACCGGACGAAAGTAAAAGTAGTTAAAAATAAACTCGCGGCTCCGTTCAAAGTGATCGAATTCGACATTATGTACGGGCAGGGGATTTCAAAAGTCGGCGAAGTGCTTGACCTGGCCGTTGAACTGGAAATCGTGAAGAAATCCGGCTCGTGGTTCTCGTACGAAGGCAACCGGTTGTCGCAGGGTCGTGATGCCGTGAAAAACCTGTTGCTCGACAATCCTGAACTGATGGCCGAACTGGAAGCCAAAATCCGGGCGCAGGTCAACAGCGATGAAGGAGCGCTGGTTGACCCGGCAGGGGCTACGGCAGACGATGAAGATACCCTTGAGTAAGCGTTCTGCCGTGCGGTCGATTCAGTGAGTTTGAAGCAGAGTGTTTCAATTATTGTTTGACAAATGAAGAGGTGGTTGGCTGTTGCCGACCACCTCTTTTTTCGTACCCACGGACTAAAGTCCGTGTTTGAGTTGACCATTTAGGTAGAATAAACTCTAAAAACACGGACTAAAGTCCGTGGGTACGAAAAACGGTGTCAACCTTTGTTGACACCGTTGAACAAGTACGTATGAGTTGAATGAAACTACAGTTCCCGAATTCGAAGGTTCCGGTACCAGACCTTCTCTTTCGGATTGTGGCTTTGTAGTGCAATTTTGCCTTTGGCGTGGGCTTTGGCGTACGGCATTTCTTTGAATTTGCTTTTCGCAACCATGGCCTTCCAATCGTCACTGCCATAGATGTATTCTACTACCTTTTTGCCATTTAGGTAATGTTCTACATTGTTGTTATTGACAACAATGCGACCTTTGTTCCATTCGCCGACTGGTTTTACAGCACCGGGGTCGCTGGGGCCTTGGAGGTCATAATTAGCACCGGTCAACTGGCTGTCTTTCAATTTCTGACCATCACCTAATGGATAGTCTTTGTTGTCGATTACCTGGAATTCAGGACCAGACCAGTACGTCGCTTTGTTGGCGGGATCTTCAATGACCTTGTAAACCACTCCGCTATTGCTTTTCGCCGGAATCTTGAACTCAAATTCGAATTCGAAGTTTTCAAACTCCTGATCCGTGACAAGATCTCCACCGGTTCCGTCCGGAGCTAGGGTACCGTCTTCAATGTTCCAGCCAACAACGTGATCTTTCAGATAACTATGCCAGCCTTTGGTCGATTTGCCGTCGAACAATGCCACCCATTTCCCGGGTTTTGAACCTATGTTCGACAAACTCATCAACGACACCATCCCGGCCACCAGGCCGATTGCAAAAATTGTTTTTTTCATGGTTTTGAGGGTTTGTGGTTTTCCGTTTTCAGTATACGGTTTTCAGTACGCCGACGCTAACCAGTATTATTGAATGCGTCAGCACTATAAACTGAAAACCGTATACTGAAAACAGTTGTTCTATACCGCATTCATCATTTTCATCGCGTTCGGGTCCCAGTTGACGATCTGCTTTTTGAACAGACTGACGTTGCTGCACAGCGTCGGGCCGCAGGCCCGTAGTCCGAACGTCGCGTCTTCGGCCACCGGTTTGTTGGTCCGCACGGAGTCGAAGAAATTGACAAAGTGCTCATAGCGGTCGCCTTTGTAGTCTTTCGGCGTTTTATATACCATCTCCCGCGGGGCTTCCATTTCGGGGCGGTTCGGGTAGAGTTTGTTGTACTCCTTCAAATACGCTTCCTGCTGATCTTTCGGGAAGTTATCGATCGACAACCCCGGTGCTTTCGGCAGTTTGTGGCGCCGAACCGTCAGGCTGTCCCAACCAATGGACAAATCGCCTTCCGTCCCCACCAGACGGACGAGGTAGCCTCCTCCTCCGCCGTCGACAAAATTACTGCGCGTAGTCAGGTTGAACTCCGGATGCTCGGCGGTTTGCGGATAATCGAAAATGGCCAGGTGAATATCCGGCACATCCCGCCCATCTTTCCAATACCGTAATCCTCCGCTGGCATACACTCGGTTAGGGCCTTTTGAACCGGTGATGGTGTGGAGCGTCGTCAGCAAGTGTACGTAAAGGTCACCGGCCACACCCGTGCCGTAGTCCTGGTAGTTCCGCCAGCGGAAAAAACGCTTCGGATCCCACTCGCGTTTCTTGGCCGTGCCGAGGTAGGTGTCCCAGTCGACGGTTTGGGGTGAGGCATCTGGCGGAATTGAGTATTGCCAGGCACCCATCGCGCTGTGCCGGTCATACTGGGCTTCGGCAAACACCAGATCACCAATATCGCCGGCTTTTAGCAATTCTTTCGCCTTGGCAATGATGATCGAACTGGCAAACTGGCTACCGACCTGAAAGACCTTACCGGTTTCTTTCTGCACCTTAATCAATGTATGACCATCTTCGACCTTTTGCACCATCGGTTTTTCACAATAAATGTGCTTGCCTTTGCGCATGGCGTCCGACGAAATTTTCTCGTGCCAGTGGTCGGTGGTGCCGTTGATGATCACGTCTACATCCGGGCGTTCGATCACCTGGCGGTAGTCGCGGGTCGTAAACAGGCCGTCGCCCCAGAGCTCTTTAGCCCGGCGTAACCGGCCGTCGTACAGGTCACAGGCAGCTACGACTTCCGTGCCTTCCACCATCAAGGCGGTTTGCGTATCGCCAATGCCCATGCCGCCCGTACCGATCAAACCGATGCGAATCTTTTCGTTGGCGGCTGTAGTGCGGTGGTTTTTGATCAGATTAAGGTACATAGGAGCCGTTCCGGCATTGGCAAGGGTTGAGGGAACGGCTGCGGCTGCGGTTCCGGCCAGGCCCAGTGTTTTTAGAAACGACCGGCGTGAAGGAGCCTGTTCAGGGTTTTCCATAATGCAGATTGAATGTTTTCAGGAGCCTGTAAGTTACGACTTTTTAGAATAGGTCACGAAAAAAGCCCCGCCGAATTGGCGGGGCCCATGGGTTGTTGAGCCGGTTTTTACTTACATAACATCCTGTCGGGCGGCTTCCGGGTCGTTGTATTTCAGGTCCAGTTGGTCAGTCGATTTCATGTCCGAAGCGGCCGAACTGCCCTCCTGCATGGGCTGTTTTTTCACGGCGCTTTCATCCAGTGCTTCCTTGGGCTGATCAAGCATCTGAGCGGTTTCCTGCGGTCGCTCACCCGGCTGATAATCGTGCGTATCCTTGGCGTCGGCATCGTAGGGACGTGCCGCCGTGCCGGTATCCGGTTTTTCTTCCATGCCTTCGTCGGCCTGGGGCTTGCTGTAATTATCCGGCCCGGGACCTTGCTGATTTTCCGGTTTCGATGATGTTCCGAGGAATTCCGGAAGTTCTTCGTTTTTGGCCGGGTCCTGGCTTTGTGTGGGTACATCGGCTCCGGGCATGGTATCGGTCAGCATACTGGTGGGGGTGTTCGACGCGCCCGGCCGGTTGCTGGTCTGGTTATCTCCTTCGACCGAATTGTTGACCTCGTGCGAGCGTTCCGGTTCGCTGGGTTCCGTGATTTCGGGCTGATGTGGTCGGGGTGTCGAGGGCAAATCCGGAATTTCCGGGCCAGCGGGCGTTGGGCTCGGGGGCGTAGGCGTGTCGGGTCCGGCCGGAACCGGGTTGTTCGGATCGGGCGTCGAGGGAAGTTCGGGCACCATGTCGGCCTGCGGATGGGCTGATTGAATATCAACCACGTCGTAGGTGCGCTGATTCGGAGAATAAAGCCCGCGTTCTTCGTCATTGGTGTATTGACTAGCCAGGTCATCACTCACTTCACTGTCGACTTCCGCCGTCGGAACCAGCTTGCCGTCGACTAGTTTTACCATATGTGTCTGGGCCTGATCCTGGCCGTATTTTGTATCCGCGTTTTCGTTATTAACCAGATCCGCAGGTTGCGAATCATGAAAGACATTCGATTCCATACCGTATGTTAGGAGTTAGTGAATAGATAATAGATATAAACTATAACTGACGGTCGGGAAAAAGGTTTTCTTCGAATGCCTGCAAAACCATGCCCGATGTAGCGGAAAATTAATCGCTGGCAGGCAGAATCCGACCCGTTGGCGTTGAGGCAACCCGTAACCAGAAGTTACACAAATCTTCCACCACCGACTGGTAATCGTTGAACGAAGCCGGTTTCCGGACATACGAATTTGCCCCCAATTCGTAGGCGCGATCGATGTCAGTTTGGGCGTTCGACGTACTGAAAATCAACACAGGCATCAAATTGTAGCGCGGGTCGGACCGGAGTTTCTGCAACACGTCAAAACCGCTCATTAGGGGCATGTTTAGGTCTAGCAGCACAAAAACCGGCAGAACCTTAGCTGCTTCCAGCCGCTTCAGCAGATCCATTCCACTGGAAACCAGCAATACATTCTCCTCGTTCAAACACAACTTAAAGGCTTCCTGGATTAAAAACAAATCATCATCGTCGTCATCAACGACGGCTATAACAGGTTTGGTAGTCATAAGTTGAGTGGCTGAAAACCATCTATGGAATTCGTAACGGTTTTGGCAAATCAGTGCGGCTGTTGGCGGTTGTTCCGATTGGAGAATGATTGGGGTGATATGATATCTTCGGCTTTGATGGCAGGCAGGGCCACCCGTTTCTTCCAGTACGAACAGAATGGCGCCATGGCGGTATTCCAGTCGGAGGGTTTTGGCATGTAACAGGTAGCACCCAATTGATAAGCTTGCTTTACGCGTTCGGGATCATCTCCCTGACCGAAAATGATTACCGGAATACGTCGAAGTACAGGATGGTGTTTGAGCAAGGCAAGGATGGATTCGGGCTGGCAGGCGTCCTGGTCCAGCATAATCAGAGTTGGCACAAACATGGCGTCGGCCAGCCCTTTCTGAAAATACGCGCGAAGGGTTGCGTCCTCGTTACTAAAAAAATGCCGGTAGGATACACCGTGAGAACGAAACGCGTGCTCCAGCGACTGCTGTTCTTGGGTATCGGAGCCAATAATCAGGATGGATAATGGGCCAGTCATGGTCTCAGAAAATGAATAACAACAAATGCCAACTTTCAAAATTAAAACTAGCTTATGGGGAAAAAGTTAGCGAAAGTTGGTAAAGTTTTCGTCATTTTCTGTTGGTTAATTATCCTAAACGCCTGATAATTAAACTGTTAACAAGGTTGAAAAAAGCGGACGGTTTGAGGGTTCGCCAATTATCAATTTCATCCAGCGTGCCACCAAAATTCATGTAGTAATCAAGGTGGTAGCGTTTCCACTCGCTCTCGACAAAATCCCGAAAGTTGACAGCCGCGATCCAACCGTCTTCGACATCCTCAAACCATTCTTCGTAATAACTGTCATCCGAACCGTGAAAGTTCAATATATTCTCGCCTACTAGGATAAACTTATTGATGTGCTCGTTCACCAGCGGATCGATTACCTGCCGTTTCAGGTACATGATGTCGTTGTGCAACGTGTCGTTCCATTCGCCAAATAACTCAATCACGGCAAACCGGTTTTCGTAATCAACGAACAGAATTTTGCAGTATAGTGTCTCCGAACCAATTTCATCCCAAAGCGGGTGGATGTAATAGCCGTAAATGGTGTTCGTGTATTGGTTCATGTTGTAAACGCGGCCGTAGAACGGCGATTGCGGATCGTCCGTCGCGCTATACCATTTCTCCCAGTTGTAAAAAGGCTCAATCTCGTGCATGACGCTCCGGCGGTTTAGGCTTCGCCGGTTATCACAAAGATAACAAAACTATCCCGGACGAACCGTAGCCAGGAGGGGCCGTCCGATAACGAAAAAGTCCAGTAGCTAAGCCTCTGGACTTTCTGTCGGAAACGTGTATGGCTGATGAGAAATACTACCTCCATAGCATCCCTCATCGCGTGATGCAAATACCTACGAACGACTGAAGGATTTAGATTGCCAGAATTGAAAAAAAACAAAAAAATTATCGTGCAGATGATTTTTTTACATAACAGGTTGTATATCAGTGGGTTTTCTAAGTGAGATTTTTAATCAGAAAGCCAAAAAAATGAAGACACACTACGGTTTTGCGCTGAAACCGAAGAATACCGCCTGATTTTTTTTGCTGATTCAACGAAAAACGATCAATAGGTCTTGGTCATATCCGCCGGAATTTGCAGGATAAAACTAGCCAGATTTTCGTTGGCTTTATCGGGTTTGGCGGTGTCGGGTACTTCAACCGATGCAATGGTTACAATTTTCAAGTCAGGTTGTTTTTGGCGCAGGTACCAGATTATGCCCTCAAAATTGTTGGAGTGGTACGAACCGTTGTAATGCAGGAAGGTGGTGCCGGGTTTGCGGTTTTGCAGAATAAAATGAGCCATTGTCGCGTCTTTAATGGCCTGGGCGCGGGCGAAATTCGCACCTTGTTCGGGAGCGGTTTTGGCGTTGTCGCCGTGCATCATGTCGAGCATGGCCTTATAACCCGGTAAGGTCAGATCAACAGTCAGGGGGAGGGGCGCTATCCACGCCTTTTGAGCGGTTGGGAGGGTGTCGAGGGCCGCCAGTCCCTGCCGGGCGACAGTGCTGGCATACCGACGCGGCACGTTGGTCGCTACCATCGGAATTTTATTATCCCGCGCAAAATCAACCAGCGGGCGGTAGTCGGTTTTGTAATTATTCCAGAGCCTGGCCTGTTTCGCAAATTCCTTGTCCGAGGTTTTTCCGGCTACATAATCCGACAAAGCCGCCTGATTATCGGCTTCGAACATCTCCGCGCCCAGCAACAGTTGGGTCTTTTTTTCGGCGTACAAATCTTTCGTAAGTTGCAGTTCCAGCCAGTGGCAGATCGGGTTGTTATGCAACTCGCCGAAAAAGACTACGTCGGCATCATTGGCCTCTTTCAGTACTTTCTGGTAATTGACGGCTTTAAGTTTCTGGGAATAAAACTGATATGCCGGTTTGTCACTGGCAAAAGCTAGGCAGGCTGCAGCCAGCAGAAGGAAATATCTCATCGGAATTTGCTTATTTAGACGCAATATAAACAAGGATTCCGGTTTTAGAGGTGAAAAATGTTATTACACAGGGTTAATCAGAGGTTATCAGGGAAATCTCTGATTAACTCTGATAACCTCTGATTAACCCTGTGTAACAATCTTAAAAAACTACAACTCCCGAATCCAAATATTCCGGAAGCCGACCGGGTTGCCGTGGTCCTGGAGCAGCAGCGGCCCTTTGCCGTGCGGCTGAATTTTCGGATAGCCAATGTATTCCGTTGTGCCTTTGATGCGGGTGTCATACTGGACCAGGACCCCATTCAGAAGCACTGTCACCTTGCCCTGTTCGAGCATCATACCGTCTTTGTTAAACCGGGGTGCATAATAGATGATGTCGTAGGTCTGCCATTCGCCCGGTTTTCGGCTGGGATTGACCAGCGGAATGGCCTGTTTGTAAATCGAGCCGACCATCCCGTTCGAGTACGTCGGGTTGTTGTAGCCGTCGAGCACCTGAAGTTCGTAACGACCCTGTAGGAAAATACCACTATTGCCACGTCCCTGGCCCTGGCCTTCAATTTTGTCGGGCGTCCGGAATTCAATGTGAAGCTGGAAATCCTGAAACTCCTGCTTGGTGCGCAGGGAGGCCCCTTTGGCAGAGTACATGGCCCCGTCGCGGATCGGCCAGGGGTTTGAACCTTCCGTGACGCCACTCCAGTTGGCTTCGCTGTACCCTTTCACCGATACCCATTTGCTGCCGTCTTTGCCGTCGAACAATACAATGGCATCCGAAGGGGCCGTGGTGCCGGAAGCTGCGCCGGGCGACAATTCGCCGGGTGTAACTACGCGCGGAACCGGTTCCCAGATTTCAGACGATTCCGGATTTTGCTGCCGTTTTTCCTGGGCGACTGCCAGTTGCGCCAGAAACGTCAATAAGGCAATGGCTAGTGTACGTTTTTTCATTCGAAAAATTGGATTGTATGAACAATGAGTTGCACGAAAATACCGCCTTCAAAGATAGCCGAAATCTCAACGCTTTGACGTTTTTGCGCCCGGCGACAGGCTATTTTCTTTATCCGTTCCGCCAATCCTTGTAAAGAGCTGAGAAACATCCAACTCGGCAGGATTATTTCATCTTGGAAGGACAAAATCAAATGCCGGAATTGTATAATTGTGTAAGTTAAAGCCTATTTTATAAAAAAATTTAAAAAATGGGTAACTTTCGGCTTCAATTAAACCTATAATTCTCATTTTCCATGAACACAACGTTCACCCGTTTGGTGTGGGGCGTCGGCTGGATTTGTAGCGCCGGGCTGGCTTTTGCGCAGCCTAAAGCAGATCAGCCAACGGCTCTGCCACTCAACGATTTAAGTGCTTTTCAGAAACCCGGGAACAACTGGCGGATCGTCGGGGATGTGGCGGCCAACCTATCGCAGAACACCGTGCTGACCAGTACGAAAGGAACCGGTATTTTGGCCAATTTACCCGCTAAAGACGGGAACATCGATCTGGTATCGAATTTTCAACACGGGGATGTGGACCTGGATTTGGATTTTTTGATCGCGAAAGGGTCCAATTCCGGAATTTATCTGCAAGGACGTTACGAAGTACAGTTGCTCGATAGTTGGGGTGTTAAAGCACCAAAAGCGGGCGACAATGGAGGAATTTATGAGCGCTGGGATGACAGCCGCCCGGAGGGACAGAAAGGCTACGAAGGTCATCCGCCCCGCCAGAATGCCAGCCGGGCACCCGGTTTGTGGCAACACCTGAAAATCTCGTTCCAGGCCCCCCGTTTCGACGCCAGCGGCAAGAAAATTGAGAACGCCCGCATGCTGCTCGTCGAATTGAACGGCGTTGCGATTCACGAAAACGTGGAACTCTCAGGACCGACGCGGGGTGCACTCGGCAACAACGAGGTAGCGATGGGGCCGCTGCGGATTCAGGGCGACCACGGACCGGTGGCTATCCGGAATATTGTCATTAAAAACTACGACAAACCGCGCCCCGAACTGACGAACCTAAAGTACACCGTGTACAAAGGACGGTTTGATAAGGAGCCGGATTTCAGCAAATTACCGCCCGAAGCTGAAGGTTCGTCGGTGCTGCTGACGGCCAACGTCACCCGGATTCCGAACGACTTTCTGATTCGGTACACCGGCACGCTGCGGGTTAAAGAACCGGGCGAATACGCTTTCAACCTGGGCGCAGCCGGGGGCGGTGGTATGATGAAAATCAACAACCAGGTGGTGATTGCGCCGGGCGACCGGCGGCAACGCGGCACGGTTTCGCTGCCAGCCGGTGAGGTGCCGTTCGAACTGCTGTATGCCAAAATGGAAGACTGGGCCAAACCGTCGATCGGGCTGGCTGTAACCGGTCCCGGTATCCGCGAATACATCATCAGCGATCCGGGCAGTGCCGCCACCGGCGACCCAGTCGACCCAATCCTGGTCAATGCAACCGCAAATACGGTTTTGCGCAGTTTTATGGACATGCCGGGCTACAAAAACGCCCAGGGCCGGACGTTGCGCGTCGTTCACGCCGTATCGGTGGGCAGCCCGGAGCAGGTGCATTACACCTACGACATGGACAACGGGACGCTCGTGCAGGTTTGGCGCGGACAGTTTCTGGACGCAACACCGATGTGGCACGAGCGGGGCGATGGCTCTTCGCGGCCCGTCGGCATGGTGCAGCGCTTAGGCACGCCGATGCTCGGACTTGCAAAACTGGCTTCTCCGCAAGCCGCCTGGGTGTCGGACACGACCGGGACCGGTTTTCGGACGCGGGGTTATGTGCTGGACGAAAGTGACCGCCCGACGTTCCGGTATCAGGTGTACGGTGCCACGGTCAGCGATGCCATCCGGGTGTTGGAAAACGGGCAGGGCGTTCGGCGTGAAATGACCGTGCAGAACCCGTCGGCGGATCTGTACGCACGTCTGGCGGAAGGTGCTACGATTGCAGCTTTGGAAAATGGCATGTATCTCGTAGACGGCAAGGCGTATTACGTCCGGGTCGATGACGCCGGAGGAGCTACCCCGGCTGTGCGCAAAGTGGGCGACCGGCAGGAGTTGATTGTGCCGGTGAAAGGAAAATTGAGTTACTCCATTTTGTTTTAAAATCGATGAAACGAATTCATACATCCCTATTTCGTCGGGCGGCCCTGAGCGCGTTGGTATCGGCGGCCGTTTGTTCGGCGGGTTGGGCGCAGGAGTCGCCCAAGGAAGAAGATTTTTATAAAATCCTGAAGGTGTCGGCACCGGAAGGAACGCTGCTGGAAGTGGGTGGTCTGACGGTTCTGCCCAACGGCGACCTGGGCGTGGCCACGCGCCGGGGCGATGTCTGGATTGTGGAAAACCCGACAAGCCGCCGGCCGTTTTTCCGGAAATTTGCCTCTGGTTTGCACGAAGTGCTGGGGTTGGCCTACAAAGACGGTGCCCTCTATTGCGCCCAGCGCGGTGAATTGACCAAACTGGTCGATTCCAACAAAGACGGGAAAGCCGACATTTTGGAAACCGTAACCAACATCCCGGTTTCGGGGCACTACCACGAATACACGTTTGGACCGAAACTCGCCCCCGACGGTTCGTTTTTCATCTCGGGCAACGTAGCCTTCGGCGATGAGAAATGGTGGGCGGGCGAAAGCCGGGTACCCTGGCGGGGCTGGATCATGCACATCACCAAAGACGGCCAGATCGAACCCTGGGCAACGGGCGTTCGGTCGCCAGCCGGTTTGGGCATGATCGACGGCGAACTGTTTTACACCGACAACCAGGGCGACTGGATTGGTTCCGGGGGCGTCTGGCACGTCAAGAAAGGCGCTTTTATGGGCCACCCGGCCGGTTTGCGTTGGAGCGGTGACCCGAAGTCGCCGGTAAAACTGACGCAGGAGCAATTGTACGCCCGCATCAACCCGCGCGACAACCGCGACGAGCGGGGCAGGGCCATCAAACCGGAAAACGTCGTCGACGAGAAATTCGTGACCTTGTTCGAAATGAAGAAGGAGTTTCCGGAAATTCAGTTGCCGGTTGTGTGGTTGCCCCACGGGATTCAGGGCATCTCGAACTCCGAGATCGTGAAAATTCCGGAAGGATCGTTCGGGCCGTTCCAGGGCCAGTTGCTGGTGGGTGATCAGGGCCAGAGCAAGATTACGCGGGTGTTCATGGAAAAAGTGAACGGCGAGTTTCAGGGTGCTTCGTTCGATTTCCGGAGCGGTTTTCGCTCGGGTGTGCTGCGGATGGCCTGGGCCAAAGACGGTTCGCTGTTCGTGGGCGAAACCAACCGGGGCTGGGGCTCGGCGGGGGAAGCCGACGAAGGGCTGCAACGCCTGACCTGGAACAACGTCATGCCGTTTGAAATGCGCGCGGTGCGGGCGATGCCCGACGGTTTTGAAATCGAGTTTACGATGCCCGTCGACCGCAAATCAGCCGAAGATCTGGCGTCGTACTCGGTCGAAAGCTTCATTTACAAGTACCACCCGGTGTATGGTAGCCCGACGGTCAATAAGGAAACGCACGCCGTGAAAGGTGTGAAAGTGTCGGCGGATGGCCTGAAGGCCCGCGTGATTGTCGACAACCTGCGGCAGTATTACATCCATAACCTGACGCTGGACGGCGTCCGGGCGGCCGAAGGTTCGTATTCACTCGTGCATCCGACGGCGTATTACACGCTGAACAACATTCCGGAAGGGCAGAAACTGGCGATGAATGAGGTGAGCACCACTAATTCGGCGGCCGCCAAAGTGGCCCCGGCCGCTGCCACCTCAACCGCTCCGGGCAAGAAAACCGCCCCCACCAAAGCCGGGGTAAAAGCCGGTGCGAAAACGACCGCAGCGCCCTCGGCCAAAACCGGAACGCTGGTGGCCAAAGCACCGACGTACGACGAAGTAAAACCGCTGCTGAACCGCCACACCTGCTCGGCCTGCCACAATGCCGAAAAACGGCAGGTGGGTCCGGCGTTTGCCGATGTGGCCAAACGCGGCTATTCCAATGAAAAAATCGTCGAGCTGATTTACAATCCGAAACCGCAGAACTGGCCGGATTATTCGACCGAGATGCCGCCCATGCCGCAGGTTCCGAAAGCCGACGCGCTGAAAATTGCCGCCTGGATCAATTCACTCGCTAACGGAAAAACCGCTTCGTCTGCCACCAAAAACGCCGACGAACCCTGAGGGAGTAAAGGAGTTAAGAATTAAAAGTTAAGAGTTAAAAGTAAAGGGGGGTTGGAGGGTTGAGACGGCTGGATGGTTACGGGATAATCATTCGGCTGTTTCAGCCCTCCAACCATTTCAGCCATCCAATAACCAACCATCTAGCATCCAAACCATCCAGTATCTAGCTACTCATTTTTCGTTTTTGCAAACACCAGCAGGCTGTTGGCGGGGAGGGTGATGCGGGCGGAGGTGGGTTGTCCGGCCCGGGCGGGGCCGTTGGCGATGATGCCGCCCGGATTGCCGACGGCGTTGGGGTTGTAGGCCGTGCCGGAAGGCAGGCTGTCGTAGGCGTCGCTGTTAAAGACTTCGTGCCAGAAACCGCCTACGGGGAGGGGGAGCGGGTAGTTCCAGCGGGTATCTTCGGCCAGCGAAACGACGACGATCACATCCTGACCTATTCCCTCTACCCAGCGTTGAAACGCCAGTACCCGGTCCTGGTTGTGGTTGAAGTACGGATTCAGCCCTTCACCCTGCAGGGCCGGATACCGACGACGCAGCCAGCATAATTCACGAACAAACTTCAGAAAATCGCGCATCGGTCCCGGTTGCTGAAGACCGTCCCAGTAAATGAAAAATTCATTCCGTTTCGGATCGTTGTGCCAGGGTTTGTCTTCCAGAAATTCCTGCCCCATAAACAGCATCGGAATACCGGGGGCCGTGAGCACCAACCCGGTGGCTACCCGCGCCCGGCTGCGGGCATACCAACTGTGAGCGTTGCTGGGGTCGGCCAGCTTCGGAATGCGCGGCAAAATTTCGTGCTGCTGCTCGATGGGCCGGTCGGCGTCGACCAGATCGTGGTTTTCGATATGCACCACGGATTGCCAGGTTGCCGGGAAGGCGACCGGTTTTTTTAATTTATTGCGCAAGGTGTCAAGGTGAATGGGGGCGGTTTTCCCGCCACTGGCGCTCTGAATCACATCGCGGATGGCGTAACGCAGGCCGTCGTCGAGGGCCGCATCAAAACCCAAACCGTCGGGAACCGGCAGCACCGCGCTGGCACGGTCCCAGTCCCAATACTCGGCAATCTGGATGGCCGTGGGCTTGTGGAAGCGGAGCGTATCAGTCAGTTCGCGGCAGAATGTCCGCCCGCCGTTGTTGGTGATCACCCGCACCTCGTCGTACCGAAAACCGTCGACGTGAAATTCATCCAGAAAATACCGGGTGTTGTCGGTAATGAACGCGCGCACCTCGGGTTTTGTGTAATCAAAAATGCGGCCACCCGCCCAGCCAGGACCACCGATGAAATACTGATCCGAGTCCCACCAGTTCTGGCTGGCGGGTTGATCGAAAAACCGCATGCTTTCTTCGTCCATCGGGCCACCCGCGTGGTTGTAGACTACATCCAGAATAACCGCAATGCCGTACAAATGGAACAGATCGATCATTGCCTTAAGCTGATTGCTCTGGCTGAACAAGTCTTTGGCCTGGAGTTCGGGCTGGCCTTTTTTGGCAAGCAATTCATTAACCCGGTTGAGGTAAGGGCCGATGCGGTTGGGGGCCACGCAGTAGTCCATTTCGGGCGAGAAAAAGTCGGTATTGTTATACCCCCGGCTGTATTGCAGGTGCGCCTTGTCTTTTTCGCCCCAATCCTGAATCGGCAGCGGCTGCACGGCGTTGATGCCCAACTCGGCCAGGTATTCGATCCGGTCGATTACATCCAGAAACTTGCCGAATCGGGCGTCGGCGGGGCCGTCTGACGCGTAAAAGACGCCGACGTGGAACTGGTAAATGATGAGTTCGTGAAAGGCCGGGGGTCGAAAACCGCCATCATGCCACGGATAATCGTTTGCCCCGCGCGCGATGCAATCGACTTCCGGATAGCCAAACAGTTCGAGTTCGCGGGCGCGCGGATCGCGTTTGTAGTCGGCCCCGCCCGGGCCTTCTATCCAGAAGCGGTACAGCGTGCCGTCGACCACACCCGGAAAGAACCCCGTCCAGTAGTCGCCCCGGCGCAGGAGCCGGTTTTCGTCCGTGGGCACCCAGTCGCTGGTAGAACCTGGATCGTACAGAACCACGTGGACGGCCAAAGCTCCCGGCGCCCAGGTTTTGAAGGTAGCCCCACCGTCGATGAGCTGTACGCCGAGCGGGGTTGAATCGGAGATAAAGGTCTGGGAAGCAGGCATGGCGAAGGCGCTTGGTTGAAATGACGCTCCCCCAAATTACGGTCCGTCGGCCTATTTCTGAAGACCTTGTTCGTAAACGGCAACGGCTATTTTGTGACCGTATAAACAGCAAGCAGCCCGGCCGGTTGGTCGGGCTGCTTGTTCCGGGGTATTGGCCAACCGCTAGATCGTACGTCTGCGGGCCGCTCCGGCGGTTTTTCTTCAGTTGGTACCGCCCGTTGGTTTGACCGGGATCGAGATGGAAGTCTGGTCCCAGGCGATGGTAACGTCTGATTCGGTGGGCGTAATGGTCAGTTTTTCCACCACGGCCGGAGTCGTTTTGGCGGGAACTTTGATCTGAGCAACGTCCAGTTTTTTCAGTTCAGCCCCTTTCACCGGGTCGATGTAGTCATAGGCACCCCATTGGCCTAGTTTGCTGTTCAGGATCACGGTCCATTCTTTTTCATCGGGAATGGTAAAAAGGGTATAGGTCCCGGCTTTCACCATTTTGTTCCCAAACATCACGTCTTTGGTAAACGAAATTTCGGTTGCCTCGTCTGCACCGGTCCGCCAGACTTTGCCGTATTTCTCCAGGCCATTGGGGCCAAAGATCACCCGTCCGCGTTTGGAAGGCTGGCCGTACACCACTTTAATGGTTTTGCCGGGGCTTTCAACTTTGAGGTGTGGGCTTTTGTTCTGCGCAAACATCAGCGAGGAGGTGGCTGTCACCAGCACGGCAATCATAAATAACAATCCCTTTTTCATAGGTATCAGAAGGTTGTTTGGTGAATGATTCGTCACAAAGAAAACAAAACTTAGATCAAATTAACAGTACAGGGGTTTAAACGGCCCATAAAATTAGTTGAACGACGGTCTGAAATAGTACAATTGAATACCGGGACGATACCATCGACGTGGTCTTGCCTACGCTCTTTCAGCGTTCCTTCGGATTTGATTTTCCCATTGTCGCTGAACCCCTTACCTTTGCGCATCGTTTCCGAATTTCTATGCCGTTGATTTCCCCGTCGGATTACCGTTCTCCCGCACATCTGTGGAATGGCCACCTGCAAACCATCGTGCCCGCGCTGTTTCGGAAAGTGGACGTTCCCTACGTCCGTGAGCGCATCGAAACCCCCGACGACGATTTCCTCGACCTCGACTGGAGCTTTTCGGGAGTTAAGAGTTTAGAGTTAAGAGTTAAGACCGGGCCGCCGGGCGGTTTAGAGTTAGATGCCGAACTACTGAGCGGATTTGGTTCTGAAAAACTCTTAACCGCCCGGCGGCCCGGTCTTAACTCTAAATTCTTAACTATCCTTTCCCACGGCCTGGAGGGGGATTCACGGCGGCAGTATCTGGCGGGGATGGTGCGGCATCTGACGGCCAACGGCTTCGACTGCCTGGCCTGGCATTACCGGAGTTGCAGCGGGGAAATGAACCGCCAGACCCGGTTTTATCATCTGGGCGAAACGACGGATTTGCAATTGGTGATCGACTATGCTCTGCAGAAAGGGTACGAGCGAATTAATCTGCTGGGATTCAGCGCCGGAGGAAATATTACGCTCAAGTACCTGGGCGAACAGGGCCAGGCGATTCATCCGGCGATTCAACGAGCCGTGGTGTTTTCGGTGCCGCTGCATCTGACGACTGCGTCGCGCCGACTGGAAGCCTGGGACAGCCAGATTTACAACAAGCGCTTCAACCGGACCCTGAAACGAAAAGTTTTTGAGAAAGCAGCCTTAATACCGGGCACGATCCAGACGGAGGGATTGCAAAAAGTGCGAACTTTGCGGGAGTTTGACAACCTGTTCACCGCGCGTTTACACGGTTTTCGGGATGCCGAGGATTATTACGAGAAAAGCAGTTCGTTGCAGTACCTCGACAAGATTGCCGTTCCGACGCTGGTGGTCAACGCCAAAAACGATCCTTTTTTGTCGCGCGAGTGTTTTCCGGAAGAACTGGCCCGCCAACTTCCCCACGTCTGGATGGAATTTCCGGCCGAGGGCGGTCATTGCGGTTTTACACCGGTCGGGCGTAACAAAACCGTCTACTGGTCGGAGCAGCGGGCGTTGCGGTTTTTAAGAGAAGAATGAACGATGAGCCGGGAGGAACACATTGATTATTGGCGCCGACAGGCACTCGATGACTGGGAAACCGTTGAGGTGCTTTATCGCGGTAAAAAATATTTGCAATCGTTGTTTTGGCTTCATCTTACTATTGAAAAGTTATGCAAAGCTGTATGGATAGCGAACAATAAGGATACCGTACCGCCCCGCATTCACAACTTACTGCGATTGCTGAATAACTCGAACGTCCGTGCAACGGAAGAGCATACGATTCTGATGGTGGAGCTAAATCGCTTTCAACTGGAAGGGAGGTATCCCAATTATATTGCTGATTTGCAAACTACCATTACATCAGAACTGGTTGTCGATTACATGATGAGGTCAAAATCGTTAAAAGAATGGTTACTCAGTCAATTGCCATCGAATTGATAAAAAAATACATCCTGGTTTGTCAGGATCGTCAGATTCGGATCAACAAAGCCGTTTTGTTCGGGTCTGTTGCTAAAGGAGTGGCCCGGCCGGAATCGGATATTGATGTTTTGCTGGTTTCCGATCAGTTTACGCATGATTCCGTCCAGAACTGGCGTATGTTGGCTCCCGTAACAGCGCAATTTGTTGATATCGAGCCACATCCATATCCGACCGATTTGTATTCAAAAAAAGATCCTTTCATTCAGGAAGTTGAGCGCACAGGCATTGAAATCAATGCCTGAGTGCTCTTTTATTTGCTCAATATGTTAACCAAAACGCTCGAACAGACGTATTTCGTCATCGATTTCGACAGCACCTTCACCAAGGTCGAGGCTTTGGATGTGCTGGGGGAAATCTCACTGGCTGGTCACCGCGATCGCGAAGCCATTCTCGAACAAATCAAGATCATCACCGACCGGGGCATGTCGGGGGAATTGTCGCTGGCGCAATCCATCGAGATGCGGCTGCAACTGCTGAACGCCCACCGCGATCACCTGCCCGCGCTGATCGAAACGCTGAAAAGTCAGATTTCGGACTCGTTTCAGCGAAACCGGGATTTTCTGACCGAACACGCCGATCAGATATTTATCGTGTCGAGCGGTTTCAAAGAGTTTATCGTACCGATTGTTACCTCGCTGGGCATCAAGGAAGAAAATGTATTTGCTAATACGTTTGTCTATGATGCCGACGGCAATATTGTTGGCTGTGATTGTGAAAATCCGCTGTCAACGGATAAGGGCAAAGTAAAACTGATGCGGAACCTAAAGCTGGATGGCGACATTTACGTGATAGGCGACGGCTACACCGACTACGAAATTCGGGAGTCGGGACTGGCCAACCGGTTTTACGCCTTTACCGAAAATGTTATGCGCCCCAAAGTCATTGAAAAAGCCGACCACGTAGCCCCCTCATTGGACGAGTTCCTGTACCACAACAAACTGAGTCGCAGCCAGTCGTATCCGAAAAGCCGCATCAAGGTGCTGCTGCTGGAAAACGTTCATCCCGTGGCGGTGCATCTGTTTGAGAGCGAAGGGTTTAACGTCGAGATTCTAAAAGGGGCGCTGGATGAGGACGAGCTGATCGAGAAAATCCGGGATGTGTCGATTCTGGGGATTCGTTCGAAAACCCAGGTCACGGGCCGGGTGCTTGAACACGCCAATAAGCTGATGTGCATCGGCGCGTTCTGCATCGGCACGAACCAGATTGACCTGAAAACCTGTACCGAAAAAGGCATTGCGGTTTTCAACGCGCCGTACAGCAACACCCGTTCGGTGGTCGAACTGGCCATCGGTGAAATCATCATGCTGGTGCGGAATATCGTGCCGAAAAGCAACAAGATGCACGAGGGCATTTGGGATAAATCGGCCAAGAACAGCTTCGAAGTCCGGGGGAAAAAGCTGGGGTTGATCGGTTACGGCAACATCGGCACGCAACTGTCGGTCGTGGCTGAAGCACTCGGGATGGAAGTGTACTTCTACGACATTGTCGATAAACTGGCGCTGGGCAATGCCCGGAAATGCAAAACGCTGGACGAGTTGCTGGTAATTTCGGATTTTATCAGCCTGCACACCGACGGTCGGGCCAGCAACAAAAACCTGATTGGCGCCCGGGAGTTTGGCCTGATGAAAGAAGGCGTGATCTTCCTGAACCTGTCGCGGGGCCACATCGTCGATGTTTCGGCGCTGGTCGAAGCCGTGAAGAGCGGCAAGGTAGCCGGTGTAGGTATTGATGTGTTTCCGTACGAGCCGAAAACCAATAACGAGGAGTTTATCAACGAGTTGCGCGGATTGCCGAACGTGATTTTGACTCCACACATCGGCGGCAGCACGGAGGAAGCCCAGGAGAACATCGGTAATTTTGTGCCCGGAAAACTGCTTGAGTACATCAACAACGGCAGCACGTACGGCAGTGTCAATTTCCCCGAACTGCAATTGCCGCTGCTAAAAGATTCGCACCGGTTGCTGCACATTCACGCCAATGTGCCGGGCATCATGGGCAAAATCAACGCCATTTTCGCGAAATACCACATTAATATTCACGGGCAGTACCTGAAAACCACTGAGCAAATTGGTTATGTGATTACAGACATTGCCAAGGATTATTCCGACGAGGTCGTCAACGAACTGCGGCAAATCGACAACACGATCAAGTTCAGATTGTTATACTAATTGTACAACGGAGCGCTGCTCCGTTGAATGTCAAAGCAGATTACAACTCTTGTCATTTTATGGCTCAACGGAGCAGCGCTCCGTTGTACTTACTACTTTACAATGAGAGAGGAGGTGAAGAGAAAACAACTGGAGTGGCCCCCTTCGAAAGTCCTTCTGATTGCGCTCTTTGCCCCTCTTTTGCTTTTTCTGGGCACCCTACCCAAACTGCATTCGATGTACGAACGGCGGCAGATTCGGAAAAACAGCGCGATGGCGGTGGGTACGGTGGTCCGGTACGAATATGTAAAGAAGAAATACCGGCAGTATTTTCGGGCCTGCGTCTGGTATACAGCCGATGGAAAACCGTTTACGGTAACCGCCCGGGTTCAGGACCGCTTGTCGAACCAGCAGTTGCATGCGATCCTGAACGAGAAACTACCGGTCATCTACGAGAAGGGCAATCCGGCCAACGGGGTCGTGCTTGCCAACGAGGAGCGGTTTGGAAATTTTGGACTGATGTTGCCCGATAGTCTGCGCTGGACAAGGGATTACTTTTATTGATCGACTATGAAACAAACCTACTTCACCGCCGGACCGGCGGAATTGTATCCGACGATTTATCAGCACCTGCAAACGGCAATGGATGAGCAGATTGGGTCGATTTCGCACCGGAGTGCCAAATTTCGGAGTCTGTACCAGTTCTGTGTCGAGCAACTGCGGGAGTTACTGAACATCCCGGAGACGCACGGCGTTTACTTCACCGGCTCGGCTTCCGAAGTGTGGGAACGGATTCTACTCAATTGTGTCGAGTTCGAAAGTTTTCACCTGATCAACGGGTCGTTTTCGAAGAAATTCTGCGAGTATGCTACGGCTTTGCAGAAGTACACGCACAAGCAGGAAAAACCGTTCGGCGAGGGGTTTGACTACGGGGAAGTGCAGGTACCGGAGTATGCCGAACTAATCGCCGTGACGCACAACGAAACCAGTTCGGGCGTGCAGATGCGGACGGTGGATATTCACAAACTGAAGCGTAGCAACGCCAAAAAGCTGATGGCGGTCGATATGGTGTCGTCGGCACCGTATCCCGATTTGGACTTTTCGCTGGTCGATACGGCGTTTTTCTCGGTGCAGAAAGCGTTCGGGATGCCCGCTGGTTTGGGCGTCTGGATTGCGGGCGATAAATGCCTCGAAAAAGCGGAATTGCTCAAACACGGTGATCAGCACATTGGTGCCCATCACACCCTGCCGACGCTCCACCAAAACTTCAAAAAGTACGAGACGCCCGCAACGCCCAACGTCCTGTTCATTTACCTATTGGGAAAGATCGCCCAGGATTTCAACCGGATCGGGATCGAGACGATTCGGAAAGAAACCGACGAGAAGGCCAAGTTATTGTACAAATTCATCGAAAGCCATCCGCAGTTTTCGCCTTTCGTGAAAGAAGACCGGCACCGCTCGCGGACGGTGGTGGTGGCCAATACGCAAAAACCGTCGTCGGAAGTCATCGCCAAAGCGAAGGAATCCGGGCTGGTGGTCGGCAGTGGCTACGGGCAGTACAAGGACGGTCAAATCCGAATTGCCAACTTTCCCGCCACCAATGCCGAGCAGATCAGCCAGTTGATTGAGGTGCTCGGGCGGGTGTAGTTTCTCCCCATCCCATATACTTTCGTTATTCGTTATTCAACATTCGGTGTTCGTTATTCTGTTATCGCTTGCCTGTCGCGAGTGAAATGGAATGTCGAATATCGAATGTTGAATAACGAATAGCGAAGTCAAAAGGAAATAGCGAAGTCAAAAGGAAAGCCGCAGACCAACAATTTCCTGATTGTCGGGTTAAAATAGAAAAAACTTAACGACAATCGATGAACTCGTTTCATACTTCACGCTTTCTTCTCACGTTCGCCTGTCTGGTATCGGCGCTGACCGTACACGCGCAGGAAACCGATACGCTCCGTCGTGAAGCGCCCGTCATGGTGTCGCCGGATACGGTTCTGCTCCGGACAGAAACTTATCCGGAAGACCGGTTTTTCAACCGGCCGGGTTTACCCTGGTTTCGACGTAATGCTGCTTTTATCGGGGCTGGACTCGGTTTTGCGACCGGCAAGGGGCAAGGATTATATACGGCTTTTACACCCCGGCTGGCGTTTTTCGTGCAGCGTGGGCTGGCCGTCGGTTTACGGGGCGCGTTTGAACGGCGGGCCAAAACCAGCTACCGGGCCAATTCAGGGGGGGCTTTCGTGCGGTATTACCCGGTTCGCGGAAATTTTTTTGTATTCGGTGAAGGTGGGTTCAACCTCGGTCGGTTCAACTCCAGCGACGTAGGCCCCGGCGACCGGCGCGGCTTCAGCAGCCTGAATATCGGAGTGGGTTTGGGCGTGAAACTGCAAGAGAAGCTTAGCCTGGAAGCGATGTTTGAGAACAATTACTACGACAAAGCGCCCGTCTATGCAGGCAACAACCGGGGGCCACAGATTAAACTAGGGGTTAATTTTCACCTCAATTCGCAGCGATGAAACTTTGCAAAACCGCTTCTTAGGAAGATTTCTGAACTAATATCACTGGTTTTAGTGAGAAGGCGGAGCGGTTTTACTTCGGTGATTTCAGGCTGTTTAGCATGGTGCGGGTTATCGTTTGGTACAACTTACGCCAGGCAGTTTCCGTTGCGGGCGTCCACTGTTCCTGCAACATCGTAGCCAGGGTCTTCAGCAGGGAATCGCCGACGGTGTCGTAATCGACCGACAGGACGCCGTACTGAACGTGACGTTGCGCCAGTGCCCTTAGCTCAGGCTCATAGGCCTCAATATTTTGCAGATTTGCGACGATGAACGTCATCATATCCATAAATTTGCGGACTTGCCCCGACAGATCCGTGCCAAACAAAAATCGGAGCGAAGGATCATCCCAGAACAAGGTTTGGTAAAAAAGCTCTCCTATCTTATCTCCCTGAAGCAGAACATAGCTCCAGGACTGTTTGAGAAGTAAAATCTGCTCTTCTTGCATGATTATCAGTGGGTAATGTACGAATATCCGGCTGCACTCCAGATCGGTAGGAAACCCTCATTCGGGAACCCTGTAATTTCGTTTTCTGCCATCTTTCGTGTAAAACCGGGAACCCCGCTGATGCTCGCGGTTTTACACGAAAACTTGATGGACCGTTTTACCAAACCCGCGTCTGATCGACTTCCGATTTGTACAGCTTTTGCCCCGGCTGAACATTGAACGCCCGGTAAAATGGTGCAAAGTTAGTCAAAGGACCGTTGACACGGAATTTGGCCGGTGAGTGCGGATCGACCTGCACGCGAACCCGCTGCGCTTCGTCCCGGATGACGGTCCGCCAGATTTGCGCAAAACCCAGGAAAAACCGCTGATCGGGCGTAAAACCGTCGATTTTCTCGTTGCTTTTGCCCTGTTCGGTCAGCTTGAAGGCGTCGTAGGAAATCGCCAATCCGCCCAAATCCGCCAGATTCTCGCCCAGTGTCAGCCGCCCGTTCAGGTTCAGGTTGTTCAATACCGTGTACTTGCTGTACTGATCGACCACCTGGTTGGCTTTGGTCGTAAATTTGTCGGCATCAGCTTTCTGCCACCAGTCGCGTAGGTTCCCCTTCACGTCGTACTGCCGACCCTGATCGTCGAACAGGTGCGTCAACTCGTGGCCGATCACCATGCCGATACCGCCGTAATTGATGGCATCGTCGGCATCTTTGTCAAAGAACGGGAATTGCAGAATCCCGGCCGGGAACACGATTTCGTTGAATGTTGGGTTGGCGTAGGCATTCACGGTCGGGGGCGTCATGACCCATTCGCTGCGGTCGACCGGTTTTTCAATTTTGCCCATGCTCTCCTTATTGTCGTGCTTTCGGGCGCTCTGGATGTTACCAAAATAATCATCCCGCTTGATCTCGACATCGGAATAGTCCTTCCATTTGTCCGGATACCCGATTTTGTTGGTAATGCCATCGAGCTTCTCCAACGCAATTTTTTTCGTTTCCGGCGACATCCAGTCCAGCTTTTCAATCCGGTTCCGATACGCCGTCTGAAGGTTGTTCACCAACGTCAGCATCCGCTCCTTGGCTTCGGGCGGGAAGTATTTTTTCACCCACAATTGCCCCAGCAACTCGCCCAGGTACGAATCCGTATTATCGGCCACCCGCTTCCAGCGTTCCGACAGTGCCTGTTGTCCGGAGAGCGTTTTACCATAAAATTCAAACCGGGCGTTGACAAACGGTTTGCTGAGCAAGGCCGCATTGTGGTCGATAAAGTCAAACGCCAGCCGGTCTTTGATCACCCCGATGGGCGTTGTCGCCAGCAACGTGTTCAGAGCCTGGTAATATTCGGGCTGGCCCATCAGCACTGTATCGGTTTTAGCCGTCATGGTGCTCAGGAAGGCCTTCCAGTCGATATTGGGCGTGAGTTTATTCAGTTCGGCGACGGAATACTTATGGTAATTTTTGATCGGATCGCGCAGGTCGGCCGCAGCTTTGTGCGATTTGGCGAGGTTGGTTTCAAACGCCAGGATGCCATCGGCTTTTTTGCGCGCCGTGGTCGAATCGACGCCCGTCAGCGTAAAAAGTTTGACGATGTAATTCAGAAAAGCCGCCCGAATTTTTTTGGTTTCTTCGTCATTTTTGAAGTAATACTCTTTTTCGGGCAGGCTCAACCCAGCCTGGCTGAAGTTAATCCGGTTGATGTCGCTGCGCCGGTCGTCGGCTCCCACGTAAAACCCGAACAGCGCCCCGCCCCGGTTGGTTTCGTCGGCGGCCAGGTAGTTCAGGACTTGTTTGTAGTCTTTCAGACCGGCAATAATGGCCAGTTCCGGTTTCAGCGGATTGTAGCCTTTCTGCTCAATCGTGACGGTATCCATGCCGCTGGCGTAGAAATCACCGACCTTCTGTTCCGTGCTGCCTTTAGCCGCATCAGCCCCGGCGGCTTCTTCCAGAATGGCGCGCGTTTTTTTCTGATTTTCTTCG
The DNA here is from genome assembly GCF_049445795.1 of Larkinella sp. VNQ87. Classification (NCBI taxonomy): domain Bacteria; kingdom Pseudomonadati; phylum Bacteroidota; class Cytophagia; order Cytophagales; family Spirosomataceae; genus Larkinella; species Larkinella sp. VNQ87. Next base: position 81,277 of record NZ_JBMSDT010000012.1, on the reverse strand, counting down.
TAGAGCGTATAAAACGAACCCCAGCCCGTCTGATCGTCGGGGATTTTGGTGTTTTTTATCCAGGCACCGTTAGCGTAGGTGAAAAAATCGTTGCCGGGTGCCACCGTGGTGTCCATGCCTGATTTGTCGAAAAACACGGTGCGGGTGGCCGTTTCTTCCTTTTCGGTTTTGCAGGCCGTCAGCAGCAGCGCACCGCCAACGACCAGCAGGAGAGATCTTGCGGGTTTCATACAGTGGTTTAGTAGTTGATAATTTTAGAAAACCGTAAAAGTAGTTTTTTTATTGATTCACTAACTCACCGGTTTTGAATGATATCGACCGTTGGTCCATTTGCCGGTAGCTCAAAACCGAATCCAGCGAATTCTCTTTTTGACTAGTTTTGAATGCGTTAAAACAACTGCCGCTGAATACGTCATTGCTTTCCGGCCAAGCGCCTGGACTGGTTTATTGATTGATCCCACGGGACATGCGGTCACTTTTTGGGTGGCCCGACTTTTTATTGTCTTCACTTTCAATCAATACTACCATGAACTCTTTGATTTCCAATCGCTTGCAATTAATTCCCCTTCCACTTTCCGACCTCGAACGGCTGGCGAACAGCCGCTCGGCGATGGAAACCGCCCGTGGCCTGGCAGTTTCATCGCTGGAATTGAGCGATGACGGCGGCTTTCTGATCGAACTGGACGAAGCGCTCCACAGCTTTGTGCTGCCTAATGTCCGGGCGAATCCCGAAACCTGGTTCTGGTATACGTATTGGCTAATCGTTCACCGCGAATTGAACCTGACCGTCGGTGGGATTGGGGTGGCCGGGCCGCCCGATGCCGATGGTCAGACGATGATCGGCTATTTTATCGATCGAAAATTCGAAGGGCAGAACCTGACCACCGAAGCGGTTACCTCCTTCGTAAGCTGGATTTTCGAACAGCCAGGTGTAAAAACCGTGGCGGCCGACACGCCCAAAGAACACTTTGCTTCGCAGCGGGTGTTGCAAAAAAACGGTTTTGTGTGGGCGGGTGAAGTCGAGGAGGGCTTCCGCTGGCGGAAAAACCGGCCCGAATCAGCGAGTTAGGTAAACCGCCAGGCCCACCAGATCAGCACGCCCTGCAACGGCAACCGCCCCCAGCGAATCCAGGCCGGGATGCTTTCGAACCTGTCCGAGGTTGCCATGTACAAATTAGCCGGAAAAACCGCAATCAGCAGCAAAATAAGGCCCCAGGCTGAGAGCGAGCGGGTTTCCGGAAAAAGCAGACCAATCCCTAAGGCCAGTTCGGCGATTCCGCTCAGAATGACCATCAGCCGGTGGTACGGAATGTAGGGCGGCATGATGCGCAGGTAGGGTTCGGGGTAGAAAAAATGCAGAAGCCCCGATCCGGCATAAAGGGCCGCAATGCTATAAAGACTCAGGTTGTTCATGGATAAGCGGTTACGGTTTTGAACGGAACAGCCTGGGTTTTAACGGTGTCCGGATTGTACATTTAGGGGAAAAGGTAAAAGAATACGGAAAAAATCTAACAAAATGTGCCGGGTACTGGTAGAATAAGTGGACAGAAAAGACTAGCGGCTTTAATCATGAGTCAAGATAAGGAATTTACCGGAAAAGTAGCTTTGGTGACCGGAGCGGGTTCCGGAATCGGAAAAGCGGCTGCTCTGTTGCTGGCACGCCGGGGAGCGCGGCTGGCTGCGTTGGGCCGCACGGAAGACGAATTGCAGGCCACCGTCGATCAGATTCGGCAGGAGGGGGGCGAGGCCATTTCGCTGCTGGCCGACATCTCGAAACCGGAGGACATGGAGAAAGCTTATCAGGAAATCAAAAACCGCTTTGGGGGGCTACACATCGTGTTTGCCAACGCGGGGGTCAACGGAGTTTGGGCACCGATTGAGGACCTGGAAACCGACGAATGGGACAAAACCATGACCATCAACCTGCGCGGCACATTTCTGACGGTGAAGTACGCCATTCCACTGCTGAAAGAAAAAGGCGGTTCGATCATTATCACGTCTTCAGTCAATGGCACCCGGATTTTTAGCAACGCCGGAGCCACAGCCTACTCGACCACCAAAGCCGGGCAGGTAGCGTTTACCCAGATGGCTGCACTTGAACTGGCCAAATACCGCATCCGGGTCAACGTGGTATGCCCCGGCGCGATTGAAACCAAAATCGACGACAGCACCGAAAAACGCGACATCGAATCGATCAAAGAGCCGGTCGAATTTCCCGAAGGCGTCATCCCGCTGACCGACGGCAAACCGGGCACCAGCCAACAGGTGGCCGAGCTGGTGGCCTTTCTGGCTTCCGACCACGCCAGCCACATCACCGGCACGCCCATCTGGATCGACGGCGCGGAGTCGCTGCTGATGGGGTAATCAGGGGATCACTCGACAAGATGCCCGACAAACTGCGCGCCGTTGTCGAGAATGACGCCCCCGCGCCGGAAGCCCAGCCCGCAGCCTTCGCCCGCGAAAAAGACCCCGGCCTGGTAGCGGTTTCCGGCTGCATCGGTCGGTAAGTCGACGTATTCCTGAAAAACCGTCGGGTAGTCGCCGTACTCGCCCTCGGCTTCGGCCGTCACGCGGCCTTGTTCGTCCACGATCCGGACGTTGGCCCCCTCGCGGCCGAACAGCACTTTTTCGACATAAGGCCGGTCTGTCAGAGGTTGCGTGTCGGTTTTCAGCAGGAGCGGGTGGTAGGGGTAGAACTCCCACAGAATCTTGAGGATATACTTCGACTGAAACAGCAGTGAATAGGCCGGATTGAGCACCAGCACCTGCCGACGGCGCACGGCTTCGGTCAGGATGGGGGCCAGGTCGGGTTCTTCGTAACCGATGTACTCCCAGGGCAGCAGTTTAAACCAGAAGTCGAACTTATCGAAGTGGCCGGTTTCCGGGTTTTGCTTGAAAAGCCCTTCTTCCGCCGAAAACTCCACCTTGTCGATGTACTCGAAATCGACTGAAAAACCGGCTTCTCGGGCGGCTTCGCCCAGCACGGCAACATTGCTGTCGTCTTCCGGAAAACCGCGCATGGCCGAGAGCAACAAGGTCGGTTGCAGGTCGCTGTTCTCCGCAAGAATCTCCCGAAACTGGGCCACCAGTGTTTCATAAACCGCATTGAACTGACGCTGTTCATCGAGTCCGTTGGCGCGCAGGTGCGCGTATTGAACCACCGCTGTTTCCGGGATGCAGGTGGCCGTGTCGGCGTTGAATTCGATCAGTTTGATGGGCTGGCCGTCGAGGCCGCCCGCCAGGTCGAAGCGGCCGTACAACTGAATGTGCCGTTCGTCGTTCCAGGAAAGTTTGATCAACTCCACGAGATTGTCGGGAATGCCCAGTTCCGAAAACCGGTTGTGGTCGATGACGTGCTGCCCGGCTTCAACCAGCATCTCGAACAACTGGTTGGCAGCTTCATAGTAGGCGTCGGCTTCGTCCGGGCTGACCACCACGGCTTCGTTCGTCAGGTAAGACAGCGTATCGGTGCCGAGCATCCAGTTCCAGCCAATATTCCGTAGTTGTTGATCCGGCGAAACCGGTAGGGAGCGGGTCGTGATCATGGTGTGTGGGTTTACGGTTTTCAGTATTCAGTTTTCAAACGGTGTTTAATTTCGTTATTCAATATTCGGTGTTCGATATTAATGCCATAAGTTTCTGTTATCGCTCGTGTATCACAAGTGACAATGGAGGAAGTCGCGTTAACAGGATTCGGTTTCTGAGTACTGGACATAAAATGTACAACGGAGTGTCACTCCATTGCTGGAATTTAACAAGTATCTGTTAACGAAGCAATTAACCCAACGGAGTACCACTCCGTTGTACAAATGTCCAGTACTGAGATTCGGTTTTCAGTTGACGGTATAAATAGCGAATAATGAATAGCGAATATCGAATAATGAAATATAATAGGATGCGGAAAACCGTAAACTGAAAACCGAATACTCTTTACCAAAACCGGTAAAATACCGATGGTTTGGTGACGATGAAGTAAATAGTCAAACCGGCCAGAAGCGCCGACAGCCCTTCCCGAATGGGCCAGTCGGGCGAGAAAAAAATCTGTCCTCGTTGCGCCACGGCACGCGGATCGCCCTCGGCATTGCTCCAGATCCAGCGGCTGCGGAATACGCTGGAGGCATTGAACCGGAGTTCACGCCCGTCGTGGAACGTCAGGTACAGCCGCCCCCACCAGCCGGTTCGGATGGTGGCGATGGAGGAGCCGTCGGCGTCGTTGACGGTGATGTTGGCAAACTGCGTCGACCGGTCGATCAGGTACGTTCCGAACCGGGATTCAAGCGTGGCCTGCACGCGGTCGCTGATCGTCAAAACCGCCTGGGGCAAACCCAGCTCCGAATAAATTTCGTACCGTTCGGCCAGCGTTGGCTGAATCCAGGACAAAACCGTTCGGTGCTGGGACGCGGGATGCATAAAGCGTTACGAAGAAAAGACTCATGAACAACGAAAAACCCGCGCCGATCGTCTGTTGTTCATGGATCAATCGTCAAAACCAGCCAGCGCCCGGAATCCGGAACGGCCAGGGAATCGAGATCAGAATCGCGATCAGACCCAGCCCGAAGAAGGTGAAAACCGTGCGGTGTTTCTGGATAGGCCCTCCCATCCGACGCGACTTCGACCGGCCGATCGTGATCAGAACGACGGCGATCAGCATACCGGTGATGTGTTCGACGGTATAAAACCGGTAAATGCTTTCCTTCATAACTTCGCCGAAGGACATGCCACCGCCGAAGATGGGCACTTTGGGACTGATGAAGTAGAGAATCAGGCCAATCAGAAACTGAGTATGCGTAGCAATCAGGGTGAACAAGTACAGTTTGTTGTCGCCCGCTGTGTACTCATCGCGGGCCTGCCACTTCCGGAACGAGGTGACGATGGCGGCTAGCAACAGAAGTAAAACAACCCAGCGGAGTCCCGAGTGGGCATGAAGCAGTGCATTATACATGGAGTGAGCAAGATGTTTGTCGTACGACAAAGAAACAACATTTGGCCGTACGACGGACGAGAATTGATGGAAGATTCCGGACAAAACCGCCAACTTTGCTGTTAATGTACTGGCGAGGGACACTTTCTTTCCTCTCCTGTCTTATCTCTTTTCTCTAAAAATGATTCTTTACAACCTGACCATCAATATTGATAAAGCCATCGAGCGGGAATGGATTCACTGGATGCGGGCCGAGCATGTCCCCGCCATCCTGGCCACCGGTTTGCCGCTCGACCACAAAATTTTGCATTTGCTGACGGAAGTTGATAACAACGGCGCGACCTACACTTTCCAGTTCTCGTTTCGCTCCAAACTGGATTTCTTCCGGTTTCAGAAATTTCACTCGGATGAATTAATGGATAAAATCCAGCAGCGATACGCCAACCAGTATGTCACGTTCCAGAGTTTGCTGGAAGAAGTGTGAAGAATGTTTGATCGTTTAAGGTTTGAGCCGGGCCGCCAGTGCGGTTTAACGTTTGACGGTTAACGATGCCATCCGGCTAAACCAATCGGGCGGGAAACCGTTAGAAAGGTACCTGATATAGAAATCGGTATCTTTTATGGAGAGACAAACACCCAAACCTGTTACAAAAAAGCCGGACATACCGCCCGAACTGGCCGTGTTCAAAACAAATAAAACGATTCCGGCGGTAATCGAAAAGCAGGTGCTGACGGCGCTCTCGTTTTATCCCGAGCTAAAAAATACCGTCATCCGGTTTGTCTTTAAGCGTCGGATCAAGTCATCAGTCATGCAGGCGCAGCCGGTTTTTCGGACCATTCTGCAAGGCCGGGAAAACCGGGCCTACCGGATTAACATCAGCGCCGTGTTTCGGCTGACGCATTCCGTGGTGCCCATTCACCAGCTTCCCGACGTCATCCTGATCGGCTGGATTGGGCACGAACTGGGCCACATCATGGATTACGAAAACCGTAGCAACGCCGGGCTGGTCGGTTTCGGAATTTCCTATGTGTTCTCACCGGCGTACGTCCGAAAAGTCGAGCGGATTGCCGATACCTACGCCGTTGAGCGCGGGCTTGGCCCGTATCTGGTAGAAACCAAACGATTTATTCTCGATCATGCTGAATTGCCGCAAACGTACAAGGACAAAATCGCCCGGCTCTACGTTTCGCCGGAGGAGATCGTAGAACAGGTCAAAAAGCTGGAAGAAGCGAAAGTGGCCGAACAGAAACAAAGACAAGTCCCTGTCAGCGGTCGCAGACCCTGACAGCGGTTGAGTTCATTCCCGCCCAGTCAGGGTCTGCGACCGTAGCGACGGGCTGGCGCTGAAGGACATCGCAGAAGCAGCCGAAACGCGCCTTAGGCTAGCGCTTTAATGTACTGCTCGAACTCCCGAAAATCTTCCTCTTTCATCACCCGCGGAATCTTCGCCTGGCCGCCCAACTTCTTGTATTCTTCACTCCAGCGGTAAAAGTGTTCCACCGGAATTACTTCCGTTTCAACACCCTTTAAGGATTTGCTGCGGGCCACTTTGTAGTTTTTGTTGGCTTCACACAACGCCTGATCCAGCGCAGCGGCCACCTGCTGATCGTCGGCGGTTCGGTCGGAACCGATAAACCATTTGTTGATGTATTCCCCATCTTTCCGGACAGCGGCCACCACAAATTCCTGAATCTCAATATCAAACTGTTGCTGCAATTTTTGCATGGCCTGTGTCATCTGAAAAACCGACAGTTGCTCACCGACGACGTTCAGAAAATGCTTGGTTCGGCCGGTTATTTTGATCTCCGACCGTTGTTTATCAGTGATCATCACCGTGTCGCCGATCATGTACCGCCAGGTGCCCGAAACCGTCGAAATCAGCAGCACGTAATCCGTATTCTCCTCAGCCTCTTCCAGCGACAGCACCCGGGCATCCGGTTTTACCCGGCCGTTTTCGTCCATGTTCTCGTCCGTAAACGGGACGAATTCGAAGAAAATGCCGTTGTCCAGAATCAGCGCCATCGACGACGTATCGGGCCGTTTCTGAGTCGCCAGGTAGCCTTCCGAGGTCAGGTAGGTGTCGATGTAGGTTAGCGGTCGGGCAAAGAGTTTTTCGAGGCTTTTGCGGTACGGTTCAAACGCCACTCCGCCCGTGGTATAGACGTGCAGGTTCGGCCAGATTTCGTGGATGTTCGACAGTCGGTTGTAGGTAATGATTTCTTTCAGCATCATCTCCACCCAGGATGGAATGCCGCTCAGGCTGCCAATGTCCCAGGTCGGGGCTTCCTGGGCAATCTTCCGCACTTTTTCGTCCCAGTCTTTGATGGACGCAATCTCGATACCCGGTTTGTAAAACGTCCGGAACCAGGCCGGGAGGTTGGCCGCGCTGATGCCGCTGATCTCGCCCTCCTGGTGGTCGTCTTTCTCGATCAGGCTGGTGCTGCTGCCCAGCATCAGAATTTGTTTGGTAAAAAAGTCGGACGGAAGATCGAAGTTTTTTAGACTCATCACCTGCTGAATGCCCGATTTCCGAATGGCTTCGAGCATATCGTCCGTCACCGGAATGGCTTTGCTGTTGCTGGTGGTGCCGCTGCTCAGGGCAAAGTATTGCTGCCCGCCGGGCCAGGTGACGTTTTGGTGGCCTTCGAGCAAATAATGCCACCAGTCGGTATAGAGTTTGTCGTAATCATGAACGGGAACTGCCTGTTGGAAAGCCTTCACCAGATCGTCGCTGGTCAGCAGGTCGGAAAACTGGTGTTTTTTTCCGAAAGCCGTCAGCCGGGCTTTCGTGATCAGGTGCCGGAGAACCTCTCGTTGCGCCGTTGCCGGATCAGGTTCCGAGGTGATCAGGCCATACACGTCAATTGCTTTCTTTATTAACTCGCCAATAACTGCCATCGGTGTTTGATCGAATAGGATTCATTCGATAAACCCGGTTTGGGGCGGTTTGTTCTTGGGGAATTATCGATTACTCACCCCAACCCCTAAAGGACGGTCGGCCGCTGCCGGACTTTTAAAACTGGCGAAGCTCCATTTAGGGGGTTGGGGTAAGTAGTCGAGTTAAACCGCCTTTTCGTTATCGATCAATTCCTTGCGGCTGGTCCGTTTGTCGAGCGAAAGTAGAAACGCCGGGAGCAGAATCAGGTTGGCGGCCATACCCATCAACAGCGTGATCGACACCAGAACACCCAGCGCTACGGTTCCCTGGAAGGTGGAAAAGGCGAAAATGGCAAATCCGGCGAAGAGGATGAACGCCGTGTAAATCATGCTGATTCCGGCCTGGTGAATCGTGTTGGTGATGGCTTTCGAGATGCCCAGACCGCGCCGGAGTTCCTCCCGATACCGGGCCACGAAGTAAATGGTTCCATCCGACGCAATCCCGAAGGCCACGCTGAAAATCAGAATCGTCGACGGTTTCAGCCGGATACCGAAATACCCCATGATGCCGGCCGTGATGATCAGCGGGACAATGCGGGGCAGCGAGCAGATGATCACCGTGCGGATGTCTTTCAGCAAGAGTGCCAGCAGGGCCGTGATGAGAATAACCGCCAGGTAAACACTCTCTTTCAGGTTATCGACCAGGTATTCGTTGCCTTTCGTAAAAATGGCGCTGCTGCCTGTAATCCGGACGTCGTACATATCGCCGTTGGACACGCGCTGACCGGTTTCGCGGTCGATGTTGAAAATGGAATCCACCTTGGGTTGGAGCTTCGTCAACAGTTCCCGGATGCGAACCGTGCCGACATCGGCCATCTGAAAACTAATGCGCGTATACCGGCGGGTGCTGTCGAGAAAGCCTTTGAAAAGATTGGATTGGCCCTGCATCTGGGGGGCGTAGGCGGCCAGTTTTCCCATTTCGAGCGCGCCGGGCAGCACGTAATATTTCGGGTCGCCCCCGCGATAGGCCTGGTACAAAAACTTGGCGGCTTCGACCACCGAGAGCGGGCGCGTAAATTCCGGGTATTTCTCAAATTCCCGCTGCAATAACCGCATTTTGGTCAAGGTGGGGGGCGTCAGGATGCGGCCCGGCTGGCGCGAATCGACGGAAACCTCGAACGGCAGAACGCCCCGGAAGCTGCTTTCGAAGAATTTAAGATCCGTATAAATCGGGTCGTTTTTGGGCAAATCATCCACCACGTAGCCCACGGCCTGAATCCGCATGGCCCCGATCAGGCTCACAACCACCAGAATCCCGATGATCGCATAAACCGTCCGTCGACGGTAGTGGACGGTGTGGTTCACCCAGGTCAGGAAGCTGACCAGCCAGCGGCTTTCCATATGGCCCCGCTGTTTCGACGAGGGTTCGGGCAAATACCCAAACACGATCGGAATCAGAATCAGGCAGATGGCGTAGGTAACTACCACGCCCAGCGCGGCCACCAACCCGAATTGCGCGAGCATCGGACTGCTGGCAAAATAGAACACAAAGAAACCGATGGCGGTGGTAACATTGGCAAAAAAGGTCATCTCGCCGATGGCTTCGGTGGCGATGTTCAGCGCCCGGGTTTTGTCGTGGTGCTGGCTATATTCTTCGAAATACTTGTTAATCAGGAAGATGGTGTTCGGAATGCCGATCACGATGATCAGGGGCGGTAACAAACCGGTCAGCAGCGTGATTTTGTAGCCAAACAGGACCAGAAAGCCCAGCGACCAGACCACGCCGACGCCGACAATGCTGATGGCGGCCAAAACCGCCACAATTGACCGGAAGAAAAACAGGAGAATAACCGCCGTGACGCCAAAGGCCAACGCCATGAACAGCACCATTTCGTTACTGACCTTGCCCGTGAATTTGGTCCGGATGTAAGGCATTCCGGACATATGAATTGGAATATTGAATTTGGCCCCAAACGCCCGTACTTTTTTCTCGATTTCCAGCACGTAGCCGATGCGGTCTTTGGTATTCAGCTTTTTAGAATCGAACGTAACGGCCATCAGATGGGCCCGCCCAGTGCTGTCGGAGACGAAGCCTTTGTAAAACGGCAGCGAAGCCACCAGCGCCTGAATGCTGTCTACCTCGGCCTGGGTAGTGGGGGGGCGGGATACAATCGGCAAAAACTGAAACTGTTTGATGCTGTCGTTACGAACGACCCGAAACAGGCTGGCGGCCGACAGAACCGTCTGGACACCTTCCGACTTTTTGAGGTCCTGATTGAGCTGGTACCAACCGTTGAAAACCGGTAATTTGTACAGATCCGGCGTTTCGATCCCAATGACCATCACACTTCCATCCTCCCCAAACCGCTTCTTGAACGATTCATACAGTTCAAAGTCAGGGTCGTTGGAGGGAAGAATCCGGGCCACTTCGTAGGAAAGTTGAAGGCGTGTCGCCTGGTACGCCATGAAAACCGTTCCGACGAAAATGAAGATGAGCAGGAGAAGGCGGTTTTTTAAAATGAAATCCGAAACGCGGTGCCAGAACATCAAGAACAAACGAAAGGTAAGGGGCGCAAGGTACTAAAATTGGGTGAGTTTTTTTGAATAATACCCGGCTGCTTCTAACCGGCAAGGCTGCCGCTAAAATCAAAAATGGCTAAACAAGTCATTCAATATTCTAGTTTAATGTATTAATCCTGCTTTATGTGATCAAATTTCAAGTACAATTTAAAATTAGATTTTTTCGAGATAATTAATCTACCATTTTTTCCCCAAATAATCATGAATTACACTACCCTACAAAACGTAGCGCCTAGTGTGCACATGCCCACGAGTGTCGCATTCATTGGCGATTACTTGCCTCGTCAGTGTGGTATCGCGACGTTTACGTCGGATTTGTACAAATCATTCACCACCTTTTATCCGGCTTCGGCCGCGATGGTGGTTTCGGTAAACGATGTACCCGAGGGCTATGATTATCCGGAGGAAGTCCGTTATGAATTTTACCAGCACGACTTGAATTCGTACAAAAAAGCCGCCGAGTTTCTCAATTCGATGAATACCGAGGTGGTTTGTCTGCAACATGAGTACGGTATTTACGGGGGAACAGCCGGAAATTACATCCTGACACTGCTGCGGAATCTGACGATGCCGGTCGTTACGACTTTTCACACGGTGCTGCGGAATCCCGACCAGGATCAGTTGATGGTGCTCAAAACCATCGCCGATCTGTCGGCGCGGGTGATCGTGATGAGCGAAAAAGGACGCCAGTTTTTAAAAGATATTTACGATGTCCCGGAAGACAAAATTGATGTGATTGCCCACGGGATTCCGGATATGCCGTTTGTCGATCCGCATTTTCACAAAGACCGGTTCGGGATCGAGGGTAAGCAAGTGCTGCTGACGTTCGGCTTGTTGTCGCCCAACAAAGGCATTGAGAACGTAATCAAGGCATTGCCACGGGTTGTCGAGCGCTTTCCGAATACGGTATACATTGTACTCGGCGCGACCCACCCGAACCTCGTCCGCGATCAGGGTGAGGTGTACCGCGACAGCCTGAAAAAGCTGGCCGCTGATTGTGGTGTGAAAGATAATGTTCTGTTTTTCAATCAGTTTGTTGAGCTGGATAATCTGGTCGAATTTCTGGGAGCCGCTGATATTTACATCACGCCCTACCTGAATCCGGCTCAGATCACGTCCGGAACGCTGTCTTATGCGTTTGGCTGCGGAAAAGCCGTAATATCAACACCGTACTGGCACGCCGAAGAACTCCTGGCCGACGGCCGGGGCGTTCTGGTGCCGTTCAACGATTCGGAAGCCATGACGGAGGCTATCCTGAACCTGATGAGCGACGATACGCTCCGGCATGGCATGCGTAAAAAAGCGTACATGATGGGCCGGAGCATGACCTGGGAACGGGTGATGGAACGATACACCCAGACTTTCGTGGAAGCGCGGCAGCAGCCGATTGCGTTGCCGGGCAGCCCGTTAGCGGTTCTCAACGGTGGAACCAACGCGACCTACAAATTGCCACCGGTTCGGCTGGACCATCTGTACCGCCTGAGCGATTCGACGGGCATTATCCAGCACGCGCGGTACCATTTACCCCATTACGAGGAAGGCTATTGCACCGACGATAATGCGCGTGCCCTGATTCTGACCGTGATGCTGGAAGAAGCCGGGCTGGGCGACCGCAAGCTGGCCCGGTCGAAGGATACGTACGCAGCCTTTCTGAATTATGCCTATTTGCAGGGCCGCGGACAGTTCCGGAACTTCATGAGCTACGACCGACGCTGGCTCGAAGAGGTTGGCTCCGACGACAGTACGGGCCGGGCGCTCTGGGCGCTGGGAACCTGCATCGGCCGGACATCCGATAAAAACCTGATTACGTGGGCCATGCCCATGCTGCATCAGGCCCTGCCTTCGTTGCTGGAATTGCCCTCGCCCCGGTCCTGGGCCTTCGGAATTCTGGGTGCCTGCGAATACCTGAAGCGATTTGGCAACGACCGGATGGTGAAAACCGTGTTGCAACAACTGGTTGACAAGATGGTGAATCGATTCAATGACAGCACCTCCAAAGAATGGCCCTGGTTTGAAGGCTACCTCACTTATGATAACGCCAAATTGTCGCACGCGCTGATCTGTGCCGGCGAGACGTTGCAGGATGCGAACGTGATGGAACTGGGTGTCAAATCCCTCAACTGGCTCATCAGCCTGCAAATGACCGGCACCGGAACATCGAATACGGGCTACTTTCAACCCATCGGCACGAACGGTTTTTACGTAAAAGGAGCCCAACGAGCCTATTTTGACCAGCAGCCGCTAGAAGCCCAGGGATCGGTATCGGCCTGTCTGGCGGCTTACCGCGTCACGAAAGAAACGGTCTGGCTGAAACGGGCCACGAAAATATTCAAGTGGTTTACGGGCCACAACGACCTGGGACTATCGGTTTTTGACCCGAACACGGGCGGTTGCCGCGACGGTTTGCACGTCGACCGGGTGAATCAGAACCAGGGCGCTGAGTCGACTTTGGCGTATCTGATGGCGCTCGCGGAGCTTCATATTACACAAAAACAAATTTCAGACAGCGAAATTGCAAATACGGCACTAACCTTGTTAGTTTAATCGTTGAAGGCAGAAACGTGTGAGGGAGTGAACCGGGTCCTAATAGGCCGGGTGTTCAGTCCCTCATGCTATAACCTGGCTGTCCACAACTTTTAGTCCTCTATGATAAAAGCAACACGCACCGGCATTGTACTTCGTCCTGACCCGACCCGTGTTCTCTTTCGCCCCTTTGAACTCAGTAGTTCGACCCGCATTCTGAAAATTATTGCACGGGTCAATGCCATGACGGAGAAAGAGGTTGAACGCAAACTAGCGGAAGTGATTCGCGAATTTGGGAGTCGGCACTACAAACTGGAACGGTTTTTCCTGAAACGCTTTGAACACATCAAGCCCCAATTATTAACCGATGAACCGCTGACGCTGGAGCGAAAACTGCTGTTGGGGGCCTATTTCACGATGGAATATTCGCTCGAATCGGCGGCCTTGTTTAACCCGTCGATGGTTTGGCACCCCGATCAGACCAATGTGCCGCCCGGTTTTAAGCGGTTCATTCTGAGCATGCGGGCCACCGGCGAAGGGCACATTTCGTCGATTACGTTCCGGATGGGGTACATTGATCAGGACAGCAAGATCGTGCTGCGCAAACCGTCGCGGTACGTGACATCTCCCGAAATCGTTCCGAATCACCGCTTCAACCGGTTGCAGTTTGAGCGTAAACTCTACGAACTCCGGATGTCGAATCCGATTTCGGAAATGATGATGAGCGGATTGGGGGAGGAGTTTGCCCTGGAAGAAATGGAGGATCGGTTGAAGCGGGTACTGACTCAGTATCGCCATCACGCTGAATATGAAACGATTGCCAGTAGTCTGCGAACGCTGGCCCGCTCGAACTACGAGCTGGATTTTGACGAAGATCAGAGCCTGGATGAACGTTGTATTTTTCCGACCTCACCCAACGAAACCAACGGGATCGAAGATGCCCGCTTCGTTCGGTTTGTCGACGACGATGGCGACGTCACCTACTACGCGACGTATACGGCCTACAACGGTCAGGTGACATTCCCGCAATTGCTGATGACGAAGGATTTTACGCATTTCAGTGTCAGCACCTTAAACGGGGCCGAAGTTCAGAACAAGGGCATGGCGCTGTTTCCCCGGAAAATCAACGGGCGGTACGTCATGCTGTCGCGGCAGGACGGCGAAAACATCTACCTGATGTACTCCGACGATCTGTATTTCTGGCAGACGAAGGAAATGCTGCTCAAACCAACCTATCACTGGGAATTTGTGCAACTCGGCAATTGCGGTTCGCCTATCGAAACCGAAGCAGGCTGGCTGGTGTTGAGCCACGGCGTCGGGCCGATGCGGAAATATGCCATCGGAGCCTTTTTGCTCGATCTGAACGACCCCTCAAAAGTAATTGGCCGGACGACTGAACCGCTGTTAAGCCCCGACGAAAATGAACGAGAAGGTTACGTACCGAATGTGGTTTACAGTTGTGGGGGCGTCATCAACGGCAACGATCTGATCATTCCGTACGCCATGTCCGACTACGCCAGCAGCTTTGCCACGGTCAATTTGCAGGAATTGCTCGAAGTCCTGACCGGCCGTTCAAAACCGGTTGAAGTAAAGGCGGAAGCACAGAATTCATAAATCAAGGAATGGCCCTGGACATAAAAAAAACCTTCCGGTTAGTGGCTCGTCCCACTAAACTCGGAAGGTTTTCGCTTTTAAGTTCCAAAGTCAGCTCAAGCCTGCCGATCAGGCCAGATCAAACCGGTCCAGGTTCATCACTTTATTCCAGGCGGCCACAAAGTCTTTGACGAATTTATCCTGACCATCGGCGCTGCCGTACACTTCGGCAATCGCCCTCAGTTCGGAGTTGGAACCAAACACCAGATCCGCCCGGGTGGCCGTCCATTTGACGGAACCCGTGGCCCGGTCGCTGCCTTCATACAATTCCCGGTCGGCGGATACGGCTTTCCAGGCCGTCCGCATATCGAGCAGGTTGACAAAGAAATCGTTGGTCAGCAAGCCGGGCCGCGACGTAAAGACGCCGTGTTTGGACCCGTCGAAGTTCGTGTCCAAGGCACGCAACCCGCCCACCAGCACGGTCAGTTCGGGCGCCGTTAAGGTGAGCAATTGGGCTTTATCGATCAGCAATTCTTCGGTCGATGCCGAACCGCTGGCTTTACGGTAGTTCCGAAAACCGTCGGCCAGGGGTTCCAGGTAGCCCACGGATTCGACGTCGGTCTGGTCCTGCGAGGCATCCATCCGGCCCGGCGTAAACGGAACTGTTATCGAGTACCCGGCATCCTTGGCGGCTTTTTCGACACCGGCACAACCGGCTAGCACGATCAGATCGGCCAGCGAAACTTTCTTGCCGCCGGTTTGGGTTTCGTTGAATTCCTTCTGGATACTTTCCAGGGTACCCAGCACTTTTTGCAACTGCGTCGGATTGTTCACGCGCCAGTAGCGTTGCGGAGCCAGGCGGATTCGCGCTCCGTTCGCTCCACCGCGCTTATCCGAACCGCGGAAGGTTGACGCCGACGCCCAAGCCGTCGAAACCAGTTCCGATACGGTCAAGCCAGAGGCCAGAATATTCGCTTTGAGGGCGGCACTATCGTTTTCATCGATTAACACGTGATCCACCGCGGGAATCGGGTCCTGCCACAGCAGCACTTCTTCCGGAACATCCGGGCCGAGGTAGCGGGCGCGAGGACCCATATCGCGGTGTGTCAATTTAAACCAGGCCCGGGCAAAAGCGTCGGCGAAGGCGTCGGGGTTCTCCAGAAACCGACGGGAAATTTTTTCGTAAATCGGGTCAACGCGCAGCGCCAGGTCGGTGGTCAGCATGGTTGGCCGACGCTTTTTGCTGCTATCGAACGCATCCGGAATAATGCTGTCGGCGTTCTTGGCCACCCATTGGTGCGCACCACCCGGGCTTTTGGTCAATTCCCATTCAAAGCCAAACAGGTTTTCGAAGAAGTTGTTACTCCATTGCGTGGGCGTTTTCGTCCAGGTAACTTCCAACCCGCTGGTGATCGTATCCGCGCCCTTACCGGAACCAAAGCTGTTCGCCCAGCCGAAGCCCTGCAATTCCAAGTCGGCCGCTTCCGGCTCTTTCCCGACGTTCTCCGAAGGGGCCGCACCGTGGGTTTTGCCGAAGCTATGGCCTCCGGCGATCAGGGCAACGGTTTCTTCGTCGTTCATGGCCATGCGACCGAAGGTGACCCGGATGTCTTTGGCGGCCGCAACGGGATCGGGGTTGCCGTCCGGCCCTTCCGGGTTTACGTAAATCAACCCCATGTGGGCGGCTGCCAGCGGTTCTTCCAGGTTGCGGGAGTGGTAATCGCCGTCCGCATCCTGATCCGAACTGACCACACCGTGCTCGGCTACGCCCGGAACCCCTTTGGCGTACCGGTTTTCATTCCCGAGCCAGGTCGTTTCGGCACCCCAATACACGTCCTCATCCGGTTCCCACACATCGGCGCGCCCACCGGCAAAACCGAACGTCTTAAAACCCATCGATTCCAGGGCGACATTACCGGCCAGGATCATCAGGTCGGCCCAGGAGATGTTTTTGCCGTATTTCTGCTTGATGGGCCACAGCAAACGGCGGGCTTTATCAAGACTCACGTTATCGGGCCAGCTATTCAGCGGAGCAAACCGTTGCTGTCCGGAACCGCCACCGCCCCGGCCATCGAACACCCGGTACGTCCCCGCACTGTGCCATGCCATGCGGATGAACAGGGGGCCGTAATGCCCAAAGTCGGCCGGCCACCAGTCCTGCGAATCGGTCATGAGCGCGTGCAGGTCTTGCTTCACCGCTTCCAGGTCGAGGCTTTTGAAGGCTTCGGCGTAGTCAAAGCCTTCATCCATCGGGTTGGATAAAGACGAATGTTGACGCAGGATGTTCAGTTTTAATTGGTTGGGCCACCAGTCACGGTTTCGGGTGCCACCTCCGGCGACATTGTGTTTCATGGTGCCGTTGTGAAACGGGCATTTACTGATGTCAGTTGATTCCTTTTCCATTTCGATACGTTCATGGTTAAATGATGACCTACCAGCCTCGATGGGATGTAGTGCGCTAAAATTATATTTTTGAAAAACATAATCATAATCAATAATTTCTATATTCAAATAGCTAAAATCTATTTACTGTCTTATCCGGACAAGTTGAGAACCTTCCTGCCGATCAACAGCGTAATAAAGCCTACCAAAAGCAGAATTCTTTTATACTTTTTCACCATACCTGATTGAAAGGATGGGACAGCAAAAAAGTCGCTATCCGGAAAAGTTGCATTGATGGTTGTCAAAATCGTCTTTTTTAGCCTTCATATAAAAAATAACTCATTCATTCCTGCATTAGAGCCTGGTCGAAGCTATCCAATTCTTCATGCTTCCTGTAGTTGACCTTCTTAAAAGAAGCAGGAAAATCGGCGGGAAACTGGCTGGCAGTTACCGAACAACCTTCCGAAGGCAGAACCATTAAGTCGTAAAAATTAATGCTTAGTTAATACTTTGATAATGAGTTGGATGATTTCGGTGATTTTATTTGTGAGTTTAAATTTAGAGTGAGCGGAAAAATCAAAAAGGTAACTTTAAAGATTGTCTTTTTCCAAGATAGTGCCTTTATTATTAATTTTTTTTAGAAATAGTAACCAATGTTGGACATTTGCTCATTAGATTTACAAAAAAAAATCGCGTTTCCTTCCAACTATTTCTACCAATCTATTAACTAACCGCCGTCTCAACGGCTCCGAAATTTTATGGTGAAACTCTTACTACCACAAGCCCGGCTTGGCAGGATGATGAGACTATCCATTCCGCAAGTGCTGCTGGCTGTCTCCTGCGCCAACCTGACCTTTGCCGAAAATGCCCCGAATGGGGGTCTGTCTTCCAGAAAAGCGCTGGCCACCGTTGCGGTGGAACGGACTGTAACCGGTAAGGTTACGGATGAAGCTAATTCACCTTTGCCGGGGGTTAGCATTGTTTTGAAAGGAACCCAGCGCGGTACGGTAACCGACGCCAATGGGGGTTACCGAATCGATGTACCCGATAACGGCGGTACGCTTGTGTTTTCGTTCGTAGGGTATCTGTCACAGGAGGTGAACGTCGGAACCCAGGCTACTGTCAATATCAGCCTGAAAACCGACGATAAAGTCCTGGAAGAGATCGTTGTTATCGGTTACGGTACGGCCAAGAAAAGCGACTTGACCGGTGCCGTAGGCTCGGTTCGGGAAGCCGAACTGAAAGAGCGTCCGGCGGCTTCGCTGACCCAGGCGCTGTCGGGCCGGATGCCGGGCGTGCAGGTGAACACCAACTCGGGTCGGCCTGGTGGTCGGACCACGATTCGCGTTCGCGGTTTCAGCTCCATCAACTCGTCGAACAACCCGCTCTACGTAGTCGACGGCGTGATGCTGCCGCAAGGGAACCAGAACCAGTTTTCGTCGGCCATCGACTACATCAACCCGAACGACATTGTATCGGTCGAAGTCCTGAAAGATGCTTCGTCGACGGCCATCTACGGAGCGCGGGGTGCCAACGGGGTAATTCTTGTGACGACGAAAAAAGGGAAAGCCGGTGAAGGGTCCGTTACCTACAACGCTGACTTCAGCGTGAATACCATCGGGCCAAACCGTCCACAAGTATTGAATTCGCAACAATACATCCAGGTGGAGGACCTGGCCTGGGCCAACATGGCGAAATATGACCCGGTTGGCTGGGCTGCGGGCAAATGGGCCTACCTGAACCCTAAACTGCGCCGGGTTGACCCGCGCGTCTGGAATCCGGATGGCAGCCCGAAATTCGATACGAACTGGCTGGAAGAAACCACCCAGAACAAACTATCGCAAAACCATCAACTAGGCTTCAGTGGCGGTAACGAACGGACGCAGTACTCCGTTTCGCTGGGTTACCGCGATGATCAGGGTTTGATCAAAACTTCGTACATGAAGCGGTATTCGGGCCGATTTACGGTGGACGATCAGGTGAAAAAATGGTTGAAAGTGAGCGGTACGCTGAGCTACAACAACCAGACCGAAAACCTGGTCGATATCAACGATGCCGTGGCGCGTCAGATCGTGGAAGACTTTCCGTTCCTGCCCGTACGGTATGAAGATGGTACGTTCGCCAATAACCGCGATTATCCGTACGCGGAAGGAACGATGAGCTCGTACCACCGGTTGATGGGTCGGAAATACATTCTGAACACGCAGACAACCCTGGGTAGTCTGTCATCGAACATCACGTTTATGCCGGGACTGGAAATGCGTACCATCCTGGGTGCCAACGTCATGACGCAGGAAAACAACCAGTCGCAAACCCGGACGCTGAACATCGGCGGTAACGGAAACGCGTCGGCCAGCAACCGGAAAGAAACCTTCTGGTCGTTTGAAAACTACCTGACGTACAACAAGCAGATCAACGAGAAACACTCGATCAATGCCCTGTTGGGGATTTCATGGCAGCAAACCGATATCTTCAGTATCAACGCCAGTGTCAATAACTTCGCGACGGACTACTTCCTTTACAACAACCTGGGTGCCGGGGCTACCAACCCGTCTGTTGGTTCAGGTGCATCGAGCTTCTCGTTTAATTCGTACTTCGGTCGGATCAACTACAACCTGATGGAGAAATACCTCCTGACGGTGACGGGCCGGGCCGATGGTTCGTCGAAATTCGGGGCAAACAACAAATTTGCCTTCTTCCCCTCGGCGGCCCTGGCCTGGCGGGCATCGGAAGAAGAATTCCTGAAAGGCAACGCCATCATCTCGAACCTGAAGTTCCGGACTAGCTACGGCTTGACGGGGAACTCGGAAATTCCGCCTTACACCTCGCTCTCCTTGTTAAGCTCCAACTATGCGACGATCTATGGAGATGCCCGCGTGGCCGGTACGGGGATCAGCCGGTTGGCCAACCCGGATCTGCGGTGGGAAAAAACCGCTCAGACCGACGTTGGGGTGGAAATCGGTTTGCTGAAAGGCCGCATCAACCTGGAAGCTGACTACTACTACCGCAAGACGACCGACATGCTGCTCGATGCTCCGGTACCGCGCACGAGTGGCTATGCCACGATTCGCCGGAACGTCGGTTCGATGGAAAACAAAGGGTTTGAATTTGCCCTGAATACGGTGAACATTGATGCGGGCGGCTTCCAGTGGAACTCGACCTTCAACATCTCGTTCAACCGCAACAAAGTGTTGTCACTGGCAACGCCTTCGGACATCTTCAACGTCGGTGGGCCGAACTTCACCAACCCGACCAACATCATTCGGATCGGCGAGCCGGTGGGTTCATTCTGGGGGCTGACTCGTCTGGGAACCTGGAGCGAAGCGGAACGCGAAGAAGCGGCCCGGTTTACCAGCTACCGGAATGGTCTAACGATTCTGCCGGGTGACATCAAGTACCTGGATGTGAACGGAGACCGCGCTATCACGGATGCCGACCGGAGCATCATCGGGAATGGTAGCCCGAAAGGTTGGGGGGCGTTTACGAACAACCTGCGCTACAAAAACTTCGACCTGACGTTTGAGATGCAGTTTATGTTTGGAAACGATGTCATGCTGATGAACCTGCACCCGAGCGAAGACCGCCAGGCGCTGGCCAACAGCTATACTTCGGTGTTGAACGCCTGGACTCCGCAGAACCAGAACACGATGATTGCCGAAATCCGGGATACGCGGGCCGGTTACGTCACCAACGTCGACAGCCACTGGATCAAAGACGGTTCGTTCCTGCGGGGCCGGAACCTGTTGTTCGGTTACACGTTCCCGGGCAATGTAACGAGCAAACTGAAACTGAACCGCCTGCGGGCTTACGCAACGGTGCAGAACTTCTTCCTGCTGGTGGATGATCCGATCGTGGGTGACCCGGAAGTAACGCCGACCAACCAGGGGGATGGCAACAGTGCCTTCTCACAAGGGATGATCTGGCACAACTATCCGAAGCCGACTACCTGGATGTTTGGTATTCAGATCGGTCTGTAATTGAGTAAATCGGTTTACAGTAGTCGGTTTGCGGTGAATAACCGAGGCTGATCAGGCAGCGGCTAGCCCCCAATCGGGTACTAAAAACCTTACATTTTCAAGTAAAAAGAGACATTTCACGCAATGAAACATATGCTTAGTAAAATGAGCAAGGTGGCGCTGTTGGGTGCCATCCTGCTGGGACCGGTCGGGTGTTCGGACTTCCTGGAAGAGCAGGCACCGTCCAACCTGACCCCTGACAACTTCTATACCATCCCCGACCACGCGGAAGCGGCTCTGGCTTCGGTGTATGCCGACCTGCGGTTTATGGGCGATGGGGCCGGGATTTTCTCCTCGAACTGGCAATTGCTCGAAGCCCTAACCGGTACCTCAACCACGGAAACCGCCCAGAACTCCGACTTGAACAACCTCTACGGTCTGGTTCACGATGGGAATACGGCGCACGTCGTCAACTACTGGAACGGCTTGTATAAAGTGGTGGCACAGGCCAACCAGGTTCTTGACAAAGTTCCGGCCATCAATCCGATGCCGGAAGCCCAGAAAACCAAGATTCTTGGCGAAGCGCGCTTCCTGCGGGCCTGGGCCTATTTTATGATCGTGCAGTTATGGGGAGATGCTCCCCTGATTACCCAGCCGCAAACGGCAACGTCGGAAGACTTTCAGCCGGGCCGTGCTCCCAAAGAGGAGATCTACAACCTCATTGTGGAGGACCTGAAAGCGGCCGAAGCCGCCGGGCTGGCCTGGATGGACGTGAGCGGTCGGGTGAACCTGGCAGCCACCAAAACCCTGCTGGCGAAAGTGTACCTGACGATGGCTGGCTTCCCGCTGAGCAAAGGCGCTACGCACTACAAACTGGCTGCCGACAAAGCGCTGGAAGTCATTACCTACGCCAACGCGAACCCGACGACGATCAACCTGTTTACGACCTACGAGGACGTACATCGCGAGAGCACCGAAAACCGGCTGGAACACCTGTTCATGCTGCAGTACAACACGCTGGTGGCCGGTAACCCGATGGATAACTTTTACCCTAACTTCAAGCCGGTGACCTTCAACGGGCCGTCGGGAACGGGCAGCTCGGTACCCACGCGTTCGTTCTATGACTCCTACGAAAAAGGCGATCTGCGCGCCAAGGATCAGGATGGGTATTTCTACACGACCTACTTTACCAACGGCAACGGAGCTCGGTTTGAACTGGGTGCCCCGTATGTGTTCAAGCACTTCAACCGCACGGCCAACGGAACGTCGGGTGTGGCCGGAACGCGTCAGAACAACCTGAACGTACCGGTTATTCGCTACGCCGAAACGCTGCTGATCTATGCCGAAGCCCAAAACGAAGTAGGTGGACCGACGCAGGCGGCTTACGATGCCATGAAGCGGATTCGGGATCGGGCGCAGTTGACCACTCCGGCCCTGGGTACCTTCACGCAGGCCACCTTCCGGGAAGCCGTTTGGCGGGAGCGCTGGCACGAACTGTGCTATGAGCAGATCACCTGGTTTGACATGGTGCGGTTGCGGAAAGTGTACAACGAGAAAACCAATGGCTTCGACAACTTCGTGGGCCACGTAAACTTAAGCTCCAACCAGGCATTGCAGGAGAAACACCTGTTGCTGCCGCTGGGTAAGCAGGAGATGTTGAACAACCCCAACCTCAAACCGCAAAACCCGGGTTATCCGAACTAAGTCGTTTTGCCTATTTTAAAAAGCCGCCCCAGCCAAAACCGGGGCGGCTTTTCTTTTTTCAAAAACCGGCGATTCCCGTTCTTTGCCGCTTTATTTACCCTTTATCATTTATGAAACAGGAACTTGCTCAGATCGCATTGGTCGTTGATGAGTACGATGAAGCGATTGCTTTTTATACCCAAAAACTCAGTTTTACCCTTATCGAAGATACCGTCTTATCAGAAACCAAACGGTGGGTGGTCGTGGCGCCACCGGGTTCGACGGGCTGCCGGTTGTTGCTGGCCAAAGCGGCCAACGACTTGCAGAAAAGCCGGGTGGGCAACCAGACTGGCGGGCGGGTTTTTCTGTTCCTGCACACCGACGACTTCTGGCGGGATTATCAAACACTCATTGCCAACGAGGTAGTCTTTGTTCGTGATCCCAGCCGCGAACCCTACGGAACCGTGGCGGTTTTTGAGGACTTGTACGGGAATTTGTGGGATTTGATCGGGCCGGCCTAAAATCACTATTTCATAACCTTTTCCGGGCGGTGTAGTTATAAATGAGTGGTAACTACCTCAACACACCAACGGTATGGAAAAGGATACAGGAATAAATGAAGAAGACCGGGCAGCGATCGATAATCGCAACCGGCCGGAACAGGAAGATTCGGCCAATGCCATGGATAGCCGCGAGATCCACGACGGCGAAGATGGCCGGAACGACCGGTTTATGGGTAGCACCGATATGGATGGGGCCAACGGCGTGCTCCGGTTCAACGACCGGGATGACAGCGATAGCGGGCTGGCCGACGATGTAACGGAAGAGGGCATGAACAACGTGGCGGCTTCTGGTTCGAAAACCAATACCTCGACGGTAGATGTCACCACGCACGGCCCCGACGATTATGCCTCCAATGAGGACGTACCGGCGCCGGAGGCTCAGGAAGAGGCTAAAGAGAAGGATGAGGAAGGAGCGAAAGCAACAACCAGCCGGAGCAGTGATCAGCAGGACCAGGAGCAGACTGAAGAGGATGTCGCCCATACCGGCACATCGACCGAACACAAACCAGTTTATTAACCTACGTTACGGGAGAAATCCCCTGACTTAACTCAACAACGTTATGAGCTTGTCAAGCAATTCACGGAAAGAAAGTACTGAATCGTACGCCCGCCAACGGATGGGCAATACAATGGGTGTGGCACCCGAACAGAGCCAGTTGTCGAAAACCGAACAGCCGGGCGATTTGCTGCCTTCGGAATCCAATGATTCTAATGATATCGATGTAAATGATATTCTGCCGGTTGAAGAAAGCGCTGATTCCCGGACAAACGATGACGTCACGGATAGGGTAGAAGTCTCGGATCAGAACCTGGCCCGCGATGAAGACGGTGGCCTGACCGGATCGAAGTGGCACGAAGACCGCGTGCCAGGAGCCGACTGGAACCGGGATACGGAAGATCCCATCCATGAAGAACGTGGACACTCCTAATCGCTGGATTTGCATTTTTTAAAGCCCACCTCGTGTGGGCTTTTTTGTTGAACGGCTATTATTCCCACCGGCTGACGTCGACCAATTGCAAATCCGTCCTACCTTTGCGGAATGAATACTCCTCTTTTCCGGCGACCGGTTTTCTGGCAAGTTCTTAGCATTGCGCTGCTGATTCCCGCTCTTTTTTCGTACCTGGGCTATCTGCCGCTTGATACCGGGAGCGACGAGCCCCGCCGGGCGCTGGTGGCGCTGGAGATGATTCTGTCGGGCGATTACCTCACGCCAACGCTGAACGGGGAGTTGTATTTCAACAAACCGCCCCTCTACAACTGGCTCATCGCGGTTTCGTTTCACCTGTTCGGCAACTATTCCTCGTTTGCGCTACGCTTCCCGATGGCGGTTTCCCTGCTCCTGTACGGATTGACAATTTATGTACTCGTAAAACCGTATCTCGGCCCCCGAATTGCCTTTGCCTCCGCCCTGATGCTGGTTACCAACACCCGGATTTTATTGTACGATTCGATGTTGGGACTGATTGATACCACCTTCTCCTGGCTGACCTACGCGGCTTTTATTCTGGTTTACCGGTTTGATCAGAAGCGCAACTATTGGGCATTGTTTCTGAGTACCTACCTGTTGACCGCCCTCGGTTTTCTGATGAAGGGCCTGCCCTCGCTGGTCTTTCAGAGCCTGACGTTGCTGGCCTATTTTCTGTACACCAAACAGTTTCGCCGGTTATTCAGTCCCGCCCATTTTGCCGGGATCGGCCTGTTTCTGCTAATCATAGGGAGTTATTACGTGGCGTATTTTAACCGCAACGCCATTCCGCCCGAAAAGATAATGTCGGTTCTGTTCGATGAAAGTGCCAAACGGACCGTCGTTCAGTTCGGTATCTGGGAGACGCTGCTGCACCTGCTAACCTTCCCGTTTGAAATGCTCTACCACTACGCGCCCTGGATGCTGATGGTGGTGCTGCTCTTTCGAAATGGCGTTTTCCGTTGGAAAAAAACCGCTTCTGAAACCGAAAAGCCGCTTATTGCCGGACAGCCGTTTGTGCTGTTCAATGCCGTTGTGTTTGCGGTCAACTTCGTCATTTACTGGTCATCCCCACAGGTCTACGCCCGGTATCTGCTTATGTTACTGCCCTTACTTTTCACGGTTTTTGCCTACGTATATTACGAACGAACCTCGCCGACCGACTGGCGACGCCGGGGCTGGGAAACATTGTTGGGGGTGGTGCTAGTCGTCGTGACGCTGGGAGCCTGGGTGCCGCTGTTTTACCCCGATACCCAATCCATTCCGGGTTTGTGGTGGAAGTGCGGTTTGATGTTCGTGGGGCTTTCGTTTATTTCGTATCACTACATTCGACAACCCGAACACCGGCTGATTATCCTGATTGCGTTTCTGACGATGTTCCGAAACGGCTTCAACTGGCTGGTGGTTCCACCCCGGCTGGCCCACCGGCAGGAATACAAGGATTCGTCGGAACGCATCGCCCGGCAGTCGCTCGGCAAACCGCTGTACGGCTATAAACAGACCATCGGCAGCGACGGGCAAACCGACGTAAACAGCTTCCACATCGAAGTGGTGCGGAACGAAATTCTCCGAAAAACCGACCGCAAACTGCCCAATGCCCTCTACATCGGCGACTCGGCCACGCTGGCCGGGGAGCGGTACCAAACTCTTTCCGACTTTAACTTGTTTGACAGGCATCCGGCCAAACTGGTTCGCTTCGAGGCCGTTCCCACCGCGAAATAATTTTGTATGCAACCGTACCTTTCTATCGTCATCTGCGTCTACAACGAAGAGGGCAATATTTTTCCGATGATCGATCAGGTCGAGCGGGCCTTGATCGGCTATGATTTTGAGATTGTTTACGTCAACGACGGCTCCTCCGACCGGACGCTGGCCGAACTGAAATCCGTGCACAACGAGCGGCTGGTTGTGGTCGATTTGCAGACCAACTATGGGCAAAGCCTGGCCCTGGCGGCCGGGATCGATGTAGCGCGTGGTCAGTACATCATCACGATGGACGGCGATTTACAAAATGACCCCAGCGATATTCCGATGATGCTCCGGCTGGCCGAAGAAGGCGATTACGACCTCGTGGCCGGGATTCGGGCCAACCGCCAGGACGGCGCGTTATTGCGAAAATTGCCGAGCCGCATCGCCAACTGGATCATCCGGCAGACTTCCGGCGTTCATCTGAAAGATTATGGTTGTGCCCTGAAGGTGTTCCGGGGCGATCTGGCGAAAAGCCTCGGTTTGTACGGCGAACTGCACCGGTTTATTCCAGTTTTGGCCCGGCTGGAGGGTGCGCGCATGACGCAGGTCGATGTGAAGCACCACCC
Organism: Larkinella sp. VNQ87; assembly: GCF_049445795.1. Lineage (NCBI taxonomy): Bacteria > Pseudomonadati > Bacteroidota > Cytophagia > Cytophagales > Spirosomataceae > Larkinella > Larkinella sp. VNQ87. The sequence goes on along the minus strand of NZ_JBMSDT010000012.1, from coordinate 54,918 downwards.
GCGCCGAATCGGGCAGTCAAAATACGGCCTGGGCCGCACGCTGAAAGTGGTCAGTGACCTGATTCTGATGCTGTTCATGAAAAAATACCTCCGCAAACCGATGCACCTGTTTGGCAATTGGGGCTTGATGGCGCTGGCACTGGGCTTGTTGATCAATGCTTATTTGTTTGTTCTGAAGTTATTGGGTCACGACATATGGGGACGTCCGTTGCTGATTCTCGGAACGATGCTGGTCTTGGCTGGTATTCAGTTGATTACCTTCGGCATCATGACCGAACTGCAAATGCGAACGTATTACGAATCGCAGGACAAAAAACCGTACAAAATCCGCCGGATTTACCAGTCGGCCCTGTCCTGAAACGCGGTCGTCGATGCCAAAGTACCTGAAAACCGCCCTTAAAATTGGCTTGTCGGCCCTATCGTTGTGGCTGGTGTTCCGCAAAATAGAGCCCGAGCGGGTTTGGAACGTGCTGTCGCGGGTGCAAGTGGGTTGGCTGTTGGTGGCTACGGCTCTGTTTATTTTGTCAAAAGTGGCGTCAGCCGAGCGGTTGCGGCTCTTATTTGGGCAGATTGGTCTGAATATGCGCTGGATTCCTAACCTAAAATTGTACTGGCTAGGGATGTATTATAATCTTTTCCTGCCTGGTGGCATTGGAGGAGATGGGTATAAAGTGTATCTTTTGAACCGATTGACCGGAATCCCGGTTAAACCGCTCGTAGGGGCTACGCTGATCGACCGCTTGATCGGGTTGCTGCCGCTGGGCTATGCTACGATCGTTTTTGCCGTGCTGGTGCCCGAAGTGTCGGGGTGGATCGGGTTTCCGGTAGGTTGGCTTTGGCTGATGGCTGTTCCCATTATTCATCTGATTACCAGGGTTGTAACAAAGTGGCTGATGCCGCAGTTTTACCCGGTTTTTGAACGCTCGGTCGGTTGGTCGATTCTGGTGCAAGGCTTTCAGATGGGGCAGATTCTAGCGTTGTTGCGGGCGGTAGAAGCTTCGGGAAGCTCCGAAGCTTACTTGCTTATCTTTCTGATTTCCTCGGTGGTCGCCACGATTCCGTTCACGATAGGCGGAGCAGGCGCGCGGGAACTGACCTTTTTGCTGGGTGCTGAACTGCTGAAACTGCCCGCCGATGCGGCTGTTTCGGTCAGTTTGTTATTTTATTTGATCACGGCAGCCGTTTCGCTGACCGGGCTCGTGTTTAGTTTTCGATCATCATCATTGACAAAAGAATTGAGTTCATGACTATTTTACTGACGGGAGGAGCCGGTTTTATTGGGTCGAACCTGGGCCAGCAACTTTTGGCAGAAGGCCATCAGGTCGTGTGTCTGGATAACCTGGATACGTATTACGATCCGGATATCAAGTGGAGCAACGTACAGACCAGCCTGAGTAACCCGGCTTACCAGTTTCATCAAGGCGACATTCGCGATACTGAACTGGTGAATACGCTGTTTCAGACGTACGGTTTTGAGGCTGTTATTCATCTGGCAGCCCGGGCGGGCGTTCGGCCGTCGGTGCAGGACCCGGCGCTATATTACGATGTCAACGTCAACGGTACATTAACGTTGTTGCAGGCCATGCAGCGGTCGGGCGTTCAGAAAATGGTCTATGCCTCTTCTTCCTCGGTCTACGGCGATTCGCCCCGCGTACCGTTTGCCGAGAACGATACGGCTGATAAACCGCTATCGCCCTATGCGGCTTCCAAACGAGCGGCCGAATTACTTTGTCATACCTTCCATCACCTCTACGGTTTCGATATTTTCTGCCTGCGGTTTTTCACGGTTTACGGTCCGCACCAGCGTCCGGAAATGGCCATTAGCCAGTTTACCGACAACATCCTGAACGGCAAGCCGATTACGGTTTTCGGCGACGGTTCGACGGCGCGGGATTACACCTATGTTACCGATATTGTCAACGGAATTATTCAGTCATTGAATAATCTGCAAGGCTACGAGGTGCTGAACATCGGTGGTTCGGACCCGATTTCGCTGGCCGGTCTGGTTCAAGTCATCGAGCGGGCCGTCGGGCAAACCGCCCTGATCGACCGCCAGCCGATGCAACCCGGCGATGTGCAGCAGACGTACGCCAGTATTGAGAAAGCCGCTCAACTAATTGGTTATCAGCCCGCCGTTCGGATTGAAGACGGTATTCAGCGGTTTGTCGATTGGTACCTCGCCAAACAAAATACCGGCTTGGTTCCGCACTGATGATTTTACCCCAACCCCCTAAAGGCCGGTGCCGGGCTTTCGAAATCCGGATGTTTCAGCCCCCTTTAGGGGGTTGGGGGTAAATCCAACAACTGCCGGGCGGCCTGCAACGGCAGCAATTCGCCTTTTCGTACGGCTTCCTCCAACTCCGTCAATCGTTCAGGCATGCCGGGTTGCTGATAAAACCGGCTTTCCAACTGTTGCCGGATCGTGCTGTACAGCCAGTTGAGGTTTTGTTGTTGGCGGTTCTGGTCGCGGTGGCCGCTGTGGGTCAGGCGGTTTTGGTGGTCGGTGATGATCTGCCAGAGTTCAGGGATGCCCCGGTTTTGGAGTGCCGAGCAGGTCAGTACCGGTAATATCCAGTTGGATGTGGTTGGGGGGAAGAGGTGCAGGGCATTCTGGTAGTCAATCCGGGCGCGGTCGGCGGCAGCGGCATTGTCGCCATCAGCTTTCGTGATGGCGATGGCGTCGGCCAGTTCCATGATGCCGCGCTTTAGGCCCTGCAATTCGTCACCCGCACCGGCCAGCATCAGGAGCAGAAAGAAATCGACCATCCCGTGTACCAATGTTTCGGATTGGCCCACGCCGACGGTTTCAATCAAAATAATTTCAAAACCGGCGGCTTCACACAACAGCATCGTTTCCCGCGTTTTGTTGGCCACGCCCCCCAGCGAACCGCCCGACGGGCTGGGCCGGATGTAGGCCAGCGGATCGGTCGAGAGGGTTTCCATCCGGGTTTTGTCGCCCAGGATGCTCCCGTGCGAGCGCTGGCTGGTCGGGTCGATGGCGAGCACGGCCACTTTTTTTCCCAGGGCCGTGAGGTGTTTCCCGAAGGCTTCGATAAATGTACTTTTTCCCACCCCCGGCACGCCTGTAATTCCGACGCGAATGGAGTGCCCGGTTTCCGGTAAGACTTGTTTCAAAATTTCCAGGGCTAAATCCTGATCGCTTTCCAACTGACTCTCGACCAGCGTTATAGCCCGACTGAGAACTAGCCGGTCACCGGAGCGAATACCGGCAATGTAGTAGTCGGGCGGGAGTCGGCGCATGGCGATTTCTGATTCCTGAGAAGCTGTCAGAGATTCGGACGGAGTTTCTGTTCCGCAATGTCCAGGTCTTCCGGCGTCGTGATTTTGATGTTATCGTACGAACCATCGATGAGCGTAATCGGATACCCGGCGTATTCGACCACGCTAGCGCAATCGGTGAAAAAAGGCTGTTCGTCGGCCTGAAAAGCGTGCCGAAAAAGCGGTAATTGAAATGTCTGGGGCGTTTGCACCAGCCGGTAGAGGCTTCGGTCGACGGCCTGGCTGCTCCCGTCGGGGTGCACCAGCCGGGCCGAATCTTTCAGCGGTACGCAGGTGACGGCGCTACCGGTTCGGTCGGCGGTTTCGAAACTGTTGTGAATAATCTCAGGGGAAATAAACGGGCGAACCCCATCGTGAACGGCCACCAGCCCGTCGGCGTCCGGAATCTGCCCCAGCCCGTTCCGAACCGACTGAAACCGGCTGGCACCACCCGGCACCATGGTCACCGGTTCTTCAAACCGGTACTGCTGGCAGAGTGTTTCCCAAACCGGAATTTGAGCCAATGGTAACACGAGAATGATCTGTAGGTCAGCCGAATAAACACGAAACTGCCGGATGGTGTGCATCAAGGTCGGCAATCCGCCAATGGGCAAAAACTGCTTCGGTCGGTCCAGACCCATCCGACTGCCGCTTCCCCCGGCGACGATAATGGCGTAGCGGTTTTTCATGAAAGAGCGTAAAGAGAAAAGACAAGAGACAAAAGACTGTTCCCCGGTCTTTTGTCTCTTGTCTATCGTCTCTTGTCTGATGTTACAGAATCAACATCGCGTCGCCATAGCTGAAGAACTTGTATTTCTCCTGAATGGCAACTTCATAAGCATGTTTGACCAGGTCATACCCACCAAATGCGCTCGTCATCATGATCAGAATCGACTCGGGCAGGTGAAAATTGGTCAGCAGCGCGTTGGCAATCTTGAAATCGTAGGGCGGAAAAATAAACCGGTCGGTCCAGCCATCAACCGGTTTCAGCCGACCATTGGCCGACACCGACGATTCGATGGCTTTTAGCGACGTGGTGCCGATGGCGCAGACCCGCTTGCCTTTGTCCAGTGCGTCATTCACAATATCGGCGGCTGGTTCCGTGATGGAATAATTTTCCGAATCGGTTTTGTGCTTCGTCAGATCTTCCACGTCTACCGTCCGGAAAGTGCCCAAACCAACGTGCAGCGTGATCGGTGCAAAGTGGATGCCCTTGATTTCCATGCGCTTCATAATGGTTTTCGTGAAGTGCATCCCGGCGGTCGGGGCGGCTACGGCGCCGACGTGCTGGGCAAAAATGGTCTGGTACCGGTCGCGGTCAGCATCTTCGGTTTTCCGTTTGATTTCGCGCGGCAGGGGGGTTTCGCCCAGCTCATCGATGGCCTTCATGAACTCTTCATGCGAGCCTTCGAACAAAAACCGGATCGTCCGGCCGCGTGACGTGGTGTTATCGATCACCTCTGCCACCAGGTCGCTATCTCCGAAATACAGTTTGTTCCCCACCCGGATTTTCCGGGCCGGATCGACAAGAACGTCCCACAGGCGCATCTCACGATTGAGTTCGCGCAGCAGGAACACTTCAATTTTCGCACCGGTTTTTTCCTTGTTGCCATAAAGCCGCGCGGGAAACACCTTGGTGTTGTTGATCACCATGACATCGCCGTCATCGAAATACGAAATGATGTCGGAGAATTGTTTGTGTTCGATGGTTTTGGTTTTCCGATCAACCACCATCAATCGCGCTTCTCCCCGTTCGGGCGGATAGAGGGCAACCAGACTTTGGGGTAAGTCAAACCTGAATTCGGATAGCTTCATACGGTACGGTCTACAAAGAGCTCCTCGTTAAAAAGAGCGCAAAATTAGCAAAAAAACAGTTAGCAGTTGACGATGAACCGGTTGCAAACCGCTGCATTTTTCGAAAAAATGCAGCGGCAGCAGTCGGATTATCGGCAAATATACAGTGCGCGGGGGGGCGATTGCAAGTATATTGTCTAAACGCTCGCTGCTTATTGCGGGTTGGTATCCAGACCGATAGCGTGAATAGGCTGTACGGAGCCTTCTGTATTGGTTTCGGGTCGTTCGGCGATTGAAAATTTCTGCATCAGTTCGGGCGTCACCTCGTTGGCGTACGTTCCCTGGGCTGATACAAAAACGCCTTTCATACCGTTGGTGGTCGAAATAGCGTAAAGGGTCATTTCATCACCGGGATCGGAAGTGCCTTCAAACCGGTGAAACTCATCGACGTTAATCTCTTCGCTTTTCAGTTTCAAGCCGGAGCCGCTTTCTTCGAGATAGTCCCGTTTGGGCTTAAAATCGTGCGTATAGCCGCGTTCGCGCAGGCTTTCCATCGCTTCCGTCAGGGTTTCAAAATGGTGCATGTTGTTTCTCAGTTTGTGTACCTAAGAAACCACCGACGGCGGAAGATGTTTATTGAATTAAGAGTTAAGAATTAAGAGTTATGAGTTGGCTGACGCATTCTATTCCTGCGGAGCCAACTCATAACTCATAACTCATAACTCATAACTCATAACTCTTAATTCTTAACTCTTAACTCAATCCGGTAGGACTTTCACCATGATGTCTTTGAAGTAGACCTTGCTTTTGGGGTCGTGGGCTTGCAGGGCGAAGGTGCCGCTGCTGATTTTACGCTCGGCCATGTCTTTGGAGCGCTCCACGTTGTCCGGTTCGGTGTATTCGTTGACGACTTTATCGTTGATTTTGATCGTCACCTTTTTGCCCTGCACCATGATCTCTTCGGTATACCACTCGTTGTCTTTGACGTAGGTTTCTTTGACGTCCTGAATAGCGTACAGGCTGGCCGTGCGTCGCCAGTCGGTGTGGGAGTTATTCACCTGAACTTCAAAGCCTTTTCTCGGCCAGCTTGCCTCCTGGTACTGCGTATGGAAGTACATGCCGGAGTTCGATCCGGGTAGCGTCATGACCTTCGCTTTGAACTGGAAGTTTTTGAAGTCATGATTTTGAACGGGGCCGTCGTAGAACAGGTGAGCCACCTGGCCGTTGACCGCAATGGCACCGTCTTCGATCTTGAACGATTCAGCGTTTTTCCCCACTTTCCAGCCATCGAGCGATTTCCCGTCGAACAGACTGATCCAGCCGTCTTTACCTGCTTTACTGCTACTTTTCGGACTTGAGGATTTGGAACAGGCTCCCAGCAAAACCGCCAGGCAGCCAACAATCAAAAGGTTTTTCATGGGTTTGTTGGAATAAGGAGTTTAGTTTCCGGCCCTAAGTTACGGGAGGGAAGAGAAATAATGTAAAATGAAGAATGTAAAATATCAAATGTAAAAGTAAAAAAGAAGGGCACACGTCTGCTGTCGAACAATTTACTCACCTATTAACAGGACGACGAAGCTTTGGAGTCCGAAAAGCAAGGCAATTAGCCCTAAAACGATGAAAACTTTTGTTATCTGAACCTTAACGGTCTGTTTTTCGGAAGCTGCGGGTTGCCAGAGAATTTCGAAAAGCGCTCGCAAAGTCGATTGATTTAGCAACAGGATCAGCAGCAGAAGCAACAGGCAGAATGCCGCAACCGACAACGCCCCGGCCGAAATCTGGAACGCACTATCGACCACGACGATATTCAGCAGAACAGGAATCAGGATGGCAACTCCCAGCAACTTCGTTTTCTGCGCTACCAACAACCACGCTCCGATGACCTGAGAAAGGCCAATAAACCAGATGTAAAACGGGGAGTGACCGAAAAACGCCCAGGTTAGATCAAAACCGCTCGCTTCGGCTAATGGAATTTGCGCGACTTTATCCGGAAAATGGCCGGGCCGGTAAAACTGTCCGCCCATAATCTTGCCCCAGCCGTAGAGATTGAGCACCACGAGTACGTAATAGCGGGCGGCCAGTTCCAGGTATGCTGTCCAGTTTTTTTGCATAAATAATTCTTCTGGATGGGTCACGATCGCTTTACCTGAAACGCTTTTCCCGCCACTTGCTGCGCTGGGCTTGGGTCACAGTGCTATTGCTTTCCGGTTTCGGTTGGCTATTTTGAAACAACCAAGCCGCCAGCACGGCCGCCAGCCGGGCTTCCAGCCGGGCTTCCTGCCGGCCTTCTTCCGAATCGGTTGGCGGAATAAGTTTATCGGGCGTAAAATAATGGTTGACAAAATGGGTGTCGAACTGCCCGGAGCGAAAAGCCTCGTGCTTCATCACAAATCGGCAGAAGGGCAGCGTCGTCTGCACGCCCGTAATCTGGTATTCGTCGATGGCCCGGATCATTTTCTCGATGGCTTCGGCACGGGTGGCTCCGGTGGTCACGAGCTTGGCAATCATCGGGTCGTAATAAATCGGAATCGCCATGCCCTGCTCAAAACCGTCGTCGACCCGAATACCGTTGCCCTGCGGCCGGACGTAGGTTTCGAGCGTGCCGACGTCCGGCAGAAAATTATTGGCCGGATCTTCGGCGTAGACCCGGATTTCGATGGCGTGACCGTGAATTTTTAAGTCTTCCTGACGGATCACCAGCGGTTTTCCTTCGGCAATGTAAATCATTTGCTTTACCAGATCGATGCCCGTAATCTGCTCCGTCACGGGGTGTTCGACCTGCAGGCGCGTGTTCATTTCCAGAAAATAGAAATTCAACTGGTCGTCGACGATGAACTCCACGGTTCCAGCGCCGTAATAGCCGCAGGCCCGTGCCACTTCCACGGCGCACCGCCCCATTTCGGCCCGGATCTCCGGCGTCAGCACCGACGAGGGCGCTTCTTCGACCACTTTCTGGTGTCGGCGTTGGATAGAACACTCGCGCTCGAAGAGGTGAATGATGTGCCCGTGCTGGTCGCCCAGCACCTGAATTTCGACGTGCCGGGGCGAGGTGACGTATTTTTCAATAAAAACCGATCCGTCGCCAAAGGCCGAAGTCGCTTCGCTGACGGCCCGCTCCATACCCTCGTCAAAATCGGCTTCCCGCTCGACAATCCGCATGCCTTTGCCACCGCCCCCCGCGCTGGCCTTGATCAGAATCGGGTAGCCGATGCGTGCGGCTGTCTGTTTGGCGGCTTCGCGGTCGGTGATGGCGTCGGGCGTTCCGGGCACCATCGGAATATTGTAAGCGGCCACGGCGGCTTTGGCGGCCAGTTTGCTGCCCATGATTTCGATCGATTCGGGCGACGGCCCGACAAAAATCAGCCCCGCATTCCGGACGGCCCGGGCAAAACCGGCATTCTCCGACAAAAAACCGTAGCCGGGGTGAATGGCGTTGGCTCCGGTTTTCTGACAGGCTTCCAGGATCGCATCAATCCGCAGGTAGGACTCGGACGAGGGCGCAGGGCCTACGCAGACGGCTTCGTCAGCATACCGGACGTGGGGCGACTGGCGGTCGGCTTCGCTGTAAATGGCCACCGTCGGAATGCCCATCTCGCGGGCCGACCGCATAATTCGCAGGGCAATTTCGCCCCGGTTTGCAACGAGAAGCTTCTGAATTTTCGTCATGGGTATGGGGTTGTCAGGCAGGCGACCGAATCGTCAACCGATGTTTGCAAAAATAGCCATCGTGCGGCCCGCTCCTAGGATTTGCCCCGGATTTCTAAAAACCGGCCCGGCTTGGCGATTGACGGAATTTGATTTACTTTTGTACTTATGTGGTTAACAAACTCATTATAAACCAATAAATAACGCAATAAAGTGGATTTATTTGAGAAATTACGCACCAACCTCGGACCCATCGGTTCGTCATCGCGGGAGCTGAACGCACACCATTATTTTGCATTTCCGAAGCTCGAAGGTGAGTTAGGGCCGCACATGACGTTCCGGGGAAAGAAGATGCTGAACTGGAGTTTGAATAATTATCTGGGGTTGGCCAATCATCCGGAAGTTCGAAAAGTCGATGCGGAAGCCGCTGCCGAATGGGGGCTGGCCTATCCGATGGGTGCCCGGATGATGTCGGGAAATTCGGATTTGCACGAGGAACTGGAGCGTCAACTGGCTGAGTTTGTCGGAAAAGAAGATGCATTTCTACTGAATTACGGATACCAGGGCGTCATGTCGGCCATCGAAGCCGTCGTGGATCACCGCGATGTGATCGTCTACGATGCCGAGTGCCACGCCTGTCTGATCGACGGGATTCGGTTGCACAAAGCGAAACTGGGCGAATACTACAAATTCAACCACAACGACGTCGAGAGTCTGGAGAAAAATTTACAGCGGGCGACGAAGAAAGCCGCCGAAAAAGGGGGCGGTATTCTGGTGATTACCGAGGGCGTGTTCGGGATGTCGGGCAAAGTCGGTATCCTGAAAGAGATCGTGGCCCTGAAGGAAAAATACGAATTCAAATTGCTGGTCGACGATGCGCACGGTTTTGGAACGATGGGCGCAACCGGCGCGGGCGTCGGCGAATTGCAAGGCTGCCAGGACGGCATCGACCTTTATTTCTCGACGTTTGCCAAATCGATGGCGGCTATTGGGGCGTTCATTGCCGGTTCGCACGAGATCATCATGTATCTGAAATACAACATGCGGTCACAGACGTACGCCAAGGCCCTGCCGATGCCGTACGTCGTGGGCGGGATGAAGCGGCTGGAATTAATTAAAAAACATCCGGAACTGCGCGAGAAACTCTGGCAGAACGTACGGGCGATGCAGGACGGTCTGCGGGCGCGCGGCCTGAACATCGGCGAGACGACCTCGCCCGTGACGCCGGTGTTGCTGCAAAGTGAAGGCGGCATTCCGGAAGCCACCGCCCTGGTGCGCGACCTGCGCGAAAACCGGGGTATTTTCTGCTCGATTGTGGTGTACCCGGTGGTGCCGAAAGGCGTCATCATGCTCCGGATTATTCCGACAGCCGCTCACTCGCTGGAGGACGTAGAATACACCCTGAATGCCTTCAGCGAAGTTGCCGAAAAGCTCAAGCAGGGATATTACCGGTCAAATGTCCTCAATGGAGCCGCTGAAGCGGCTTTAGTGACCGCTGATGTGGCAAAAACGCTGGCTGAGTAACCGTTTAGTAAGGAATTGTGGAATATTTGGATTTTTCCAACGATTTTTTTTGAGGTTTTCTTGCGCTGAATGATAGAATGCGTATATTTCGTCAAAAACGCGGTTTTTGAGCGTTTTAGGGCATTTTTCACAACTTAAACCCCATACGAACTGTTATGGCACGCTTTGATGAAATAAAAAATCTGGTTATGTCTTTGGAAGGCGATTTCGAAAAGTTTTACGAAAAAGGCAATCAGGCAGCCGGTACACGCGTACGCAAAGGCATGCAGGATCTGAAGACATTGGCTCAGAATATCCGCGCTGAAGTTCAGGATCAGAAAAATGCGAAGGCGTAAACACCAAATCACTCCACAATCAAACAAGCCCGGCACTTCTGCCGGGCTTGTTTGATTGTAAGCCAAATGAACCGTCAATTCTTTTTGTACATCAACGTTGCTACGCCCCGCGTTGTGATTTTGCCGGTTTGTCCGTCCTTAATTTCAGTGCTGACTTCGGCGGTGTGCTTGTCGGGGTTGGTCGAGATGACCGTAAAAACCGCTTCGTAGTCGGTATCGACAAACATGGGACGGAAAAACTCCAGCGTCTGTTTCAGGTAAACCGAACCGTGCCCCGGAAATTCCGTGCCCAGCACTTTCGTAAAAACACTGGCCCCGAGCATGCCGTGGATGATGGGCCGTTTGAACGGAGTCTGGCTGGCAAAGTCCGGGTCTAGATGCAGCGGGTTGTCGTCGCCGGTCACCCGGGCAAAAGCTTCAACATCGGCTTGTGTAAAGCGGAACGTGTGCCGATGGACGGCATTCAATTCAAAAGTAGTCATACAAAAAAGGTAAAAACCGGCCTAACTCGAATGGTCGCTCACGATGAGCCACTGGCCTTTAATTTTTCGCCAAAGTAAGGTAAAATGACCTTCGGCATCGCCGATTTGCGGGCGGGTCAGGTGAAATTTTCCGATCACGTAGGCGACTCCATTGGCCGGAAAGTCCAGTTTCAAAATCGTAAACTTCAGCGTTCCCATTGAGGCCCGGTCCGGATACCGGCGTTTGTAATTGCTCAGGGTGGCTTCATACCCGTACGTGACGCCCACTTTGCCCACAAACGTCAGCGAGTCCGAAGGCCAGTAGCCTTTCATGAACGCTTCGGTGTTGCCCGCGTTCCAGTCGGCGGTCTGGCGGTCCAGCGTGGCCAGAATCGCTTTCCGGTCGGCTGCGGTTTGGGCGTGGGCGACTGAAAGCGTCAATAAAAACAGGAGCAGGGTATAGAGTTTTTTCATTTTATGCCGAACTTTGAGGAAGCAAGTTGGACGGAAACCGGGTGTCCGGCCCCGAAAATTTCTCCAATACTAATGAATAAAATCCGCAAATTTTACGAAGAGTACAAGCCATACGTCTTTTCCGACGGCTGGTATTACATTTTCATTGTGGTGTTTATCCTGTTGCTGTTCATCTTCTTCTCCTGACCGTGGCATCAACGACCTTGCTGGCCATTGTCAACCCGTTGTCGGGCACGGCTTCGCTGGCTCAGAAGCAACAGTGGATCGATTTTCTGCTCAAAAAAGCACCGGAAGCCGGTTTTCAGCCCGAAGCGGTTTTTACGAAACACCCCGGCCATGCCACCGAACTGTCAGCCGATGCCGTGCGGCAAGGCATTCGGCGCATCATCGTCATTGGCGGAGATGGTACGATGAACGAAACCGCCCGGGCGCTGCTGCATACGCAAACGGCCTTGGGAATTGTGCCCGTGGGGTCGGGCAATGGGCTGGCGCGGCATCTGGGTGTGCCGTTGAATCCCCGCAAGGCCATCGAGTCGGCGATCAACGGCCGACCGGTCGTCATCGACAGCGGACGGATCAACGAACACGCCTTTTTTTGCACGACGGGTATTGGCTTTGACGCGTATGTAGCCCACGAGTTTGTCCGGCAGCCAGTCCGGGGGTTGCCCACCTACATTCGAACGACCTACCGCGCCTTCTGGTCGTACGAGCCCGCCAGCTACGAGATTGACGGGAAAACCCATACCTTGTTTTCGCTCACGGTCGCCAATGCCGGACAGTTTGGCAATAACGCCTGGATTGCGCCGAAAGCCAACGTAGCCGACGGCTTGCTGGATGTGTGTCTGCTGAAACCGTTTCCGCGCTCGGCGGTGGGGGCGCTGGCCTGGCGGCTTTTCAACAAAACCCTCGATGAGTCGGGCTATCTGACCGTGCGCCCAACCCGCTCGGTGACGGTGAAAGGGGCGGATTCCCTGTTGATCCACGTTGATGGCGAACCGGTGCAGTTGGCAACCAACACGGCGACGGTGCAGGTTGTGCCGTCGAGTTTGCTGGTTATTCGCTGAGTCTCAGCTTTCGCGGTTTTTGAGCTGCTGTACAATCTCCAGTACGGTTTTTTCGGGCAGCTTAAACGCTTTGGCGATGTCGGCGGTTGTCAGCCCCAGTTCCAGAAGGCCTTTGATGTGGGCAACCGTAGCTTCCTGGTGGCCTTGTTGTCGGCCTTCCAGTCGGCCTTCCATACGCAATTGTTCGGCAGCGTTCATAGCAACTTGTTCCGTTTTTTGAGAAACCATTTTAAAAATAGCAACAATCTCGTTGCTGGTCAAATTCGATGTTTCGGATAAATACAAAAACGTTGGCAGAATAAGGGCAGCTAGTTCCTCGACCGTCACCGTCGCCAGCAATGATTGGATGTGCTGCTTCAGAACCCGGATGTAGCGCCTGTTGTCGTGGTATTTTAACAGCATTGATGACAGGGCCAGAAATTTGTTGCGAAACGCGAGAATTCGCTCGTCATCCAGGTGCGACAGGTCGACCAGGATGTACTCAAAATCGGGAATGTATTGGCGCAGACTTTCGTGAAAACCGGCCAGTTGCGATGCCAGCGAACGGTAGGTCCAGCGGGAATTGCCGTGGTAAATCACGACCGGAATGATGGGCGTCAAGCCGGTGCCATGCTGCACATCCTGTTGCCAGTGATTGAGCATGTACCGGAGTAACTGAAGATGGGGATGTTTATCCGGATAACTTTTGTGTTCAAGCAATAAGGCGATGCGAAAAACCGTCAGATTGCGGAGCGTACACTGATAAACCAGGTCGGCGAAATGCTCGTTCAACGCTTCGTCGATATAGGAGTTGTTCGTCAACTGTAGACTGTTAAGGTCAATTTCAGCGGCTAATTCGGGCGGAAACAGGTCCTGGATCAGCGAGGCCACGACGGCAGGCTGTGAGAATGTTTGCTTAAATAATTTGTCGTGTGGATGATTCACCGGGCCGATGCGTACTTTTGTCCGGGCAGCAACTTACGCATTTTTTCGTAAACGACTCATGAGCAAGAAAAACCGTACGGGGATCATCTATTCGACCAATCCCGACTTCCACTACGAAGCTGATCATGAACCGGAAGCAGAAACGCTATCCCCGGCGCAGCAAAACCTGAAAATCTGGCTGGATCGGAAAGGGGGCGGCAAAATCGTGACGGCCATCCGGGATTTCGTCGGCACGGAAACCGACCTGACCGATCTCGCCAAACAACTCAAAACCGTCTGCGGCTCCGGCGGCTCGGCCAAAGACGGCGAAATCCTGATTCAGGGCGATCACCGCGACAAGATCCTGACCTGGCTAACCAGTAAAGGCTACAAAGGCAAGAAAGCAGGAGGCTGATTTCAGTGATGAGTTAAGAGTTAAGAATTAAGAGTTGGCTCCGCCACTTTACAGGAAACAGCGGAGTCAACTCTTAATTCTTAACTCTTAACTCATCACTGAACCCCGCCCATCCAGCGCTTCAGGGGTTTGTGGAAGAGCAGGATGAGGGCCGCGAAGCCGAAGCTGAAGTAAACGACGCTCATGAAGAGGCCGGGCATTTGCTGCACGTTTTCTTCGTCGAAACCGCCCGCGAACAAACCGGCGATGAGGTTACCGAGCGAGGTGCCGACAAACCAGATGCCCATCAACTGGCTGACGTAGCGTTTGGGCGCCAGCTTCGTGAACGAACTCAGGCCCACGGGGCTCAGGCAAAGCTCACCGAGCGTATGGAAGAGATACGTGAATGTCAGAAAAACCGGGGAAGTCAGTTCGCCGGTCAGGGCAATGTTTGAGGCCGCCACCATCACCAGATACCCCAGGCCGAGCAGGAAAAGCGCCACCACAAACTTCAGGTGCGGGGGTGGATTTTGGTTTCGTTTTCCCAGAAAAATCCAGAGAGCCGCCAGAACCGGAGAAAAGAGCAGGATGAAAGCCGGGTTGAAGTTCTGGAACCAGCTCGACGGCATCTGCCAGCCGAATAGGTTAAGGTCGGTATAGCGATCCGCAAAGATCTGGAGCGACGAGCCTTGTTGTTCAAAACCGGCCCAAAAGATGGCCGACGCCAGGAAAAACACGAACAGAACGCCCACCCGCTTCTTTTCGACCAGCGTCAATCCGCCCGCCAGCAGAATGAACAGGAAATAGCCGACCGCCGTCAGCGTGATAATGATGCCTGCCCCTTTTGCCAGGCCCTGTGCCGTGGTCAGGTCGAGTATGCCTGCAACCTGTAAAATGACTAGTATACCGACTAAAACGGCCAGAAATAACAGGCTTCGGCTCTGGTTGCCACTTTCAGTTGTTGCCTCGGTTTTGGTCGGTACGTCGCCGTAGCCACGCAGGTATTTCTGGCCGAAAACCCGGAAAACAATCAGCCCCAGGAACATCCCGACGGCGGCTGCTCCAAAACCGTAGTGCCAGCCTACTTTCTGACCCAGGTAGCCCACAATGGTAATGCCCAGGAAAGAACCCAGGTTGATGCCCATGTAAAAAATGGAAAAAGCGGCATCGCGCCGGGCACCGCCTTCCGGATACAGTTCACCGACGATGGAGCTGATATTGGGTTTGAGCAAACCGGTGCCGAGGGCTACCGTAGCCAAGCCGGTAAAAAACAGTACATTACCACCTGGAATCGCCAGCAGAATGTGCCCGAACATGATGACAAAACCGCCGTACCAGATGGATTTGCGCTGGCCCAGGATGTTGTCGGCAATCCAGCCACCGGGCAATGAGAGCAGGTAGGCCGAGCCGGTGTACAGGCCGTAGATGGCCGCGCCTTCGGCTTCGCTAAGCCCCATACCGCCCCGCACGTTGTCGATCAGGAAGAGCAGCAAAATAGCCCGCATCCCGTAATAACTGAACCGCTCCCACATTTCGGTGAAAAACAGGACGTATAAACCGGTGGGGTGTTTTGCCGATGTTGAAGAGCTTGGGGGTGAGGCAGTTGCTTGCATTCGTCAGGTTGGGTTGATGAGCGTTAACAGGATTCGTTTTGGTAAAAAGCATATTAAATATAGCCGATGCCCCGGAATCTCCCAAAACTTGCTCCGTTATTAACGAAATCGCCGAACTTTGCGGCATGGTACTACCCGTTAATTTTCAACGCGATCCCTTCGTGGTGCTGGACTTCACCGAACGGAATAACGATCTTCCGGGTCTTGACCTGACCGATACCGCCCGGTTTACTGAGTATGTTTTTGGGCAGCTTCGCCGGAGCGGGGCCATTGTGGGCGTCGGCGGGTACAACGAAAACCGGGTTATCTACCGGCGAAGTGCGCATTTTAACCAGACCGGCGAACCCCGCTGCATTCACCTGGGCATCGACCTCTGGGCCGAAGCCGGAACCCCGGTTTTTGCCCCGCTGGACGGTTTTGTTCACAGTTTTCAGGACAACAATCACTTTGGCGATTACGGCCCAACGATTATTCTGGCCCATCAGCAACCCGGCGAAAAACCGCTTTATTCGCTTTACGGGCACCTTAGCCGCTTGTCGTTGAACGGCTTACGGGAGGGAATGCCGGTGAAAGCCGGGCAGCAGATCGGTGAAATCGGGCCGTATCCCGAAAACGGCGACTGGCCTCCGCACCTGCATTTCCAACTGATGACCGATTTGCTGGGTCATCACGGAGACTTTCCGGGCGTTTGCAGCTTGTCGGAGCGGGAGCGTTACCTGGCGATTTGTCCGGACCCGAACCGGTTGCTGGGTATTCCGGGCCTGTAGCTTAGCGTTCGGTGATGGAAATCGTGATGTCGTGCGGGGCGGGTTCGTCACCACCGAAATACGGGTAAAGCCGATAGCGGTTGGTGCTCTGGACGGTGTTACACCCTCTTGTTATGATAGTTTCCTTGCCTTTAAAGGTGAAGACATAGTTGTCACTGACGATGCTGATTTTATAGTCCGTGGGTTGATTGAGGGCCACCGTGCCGAGTTCCTGCGAAACGCGTTCACCATTGCGGTAACAGTAGGCATAAATGCGCAACGCATTGTCGCGCCAGTTCCAGCCAAAACGGGCGCTGGCGGTTTGATGATGGGCACCACAATCCGAAAAACCGTAAAGTTTGTTGATGTCGTGCTGGTTCTCGGGAATTTTGCTCGTATAAATGGCTGAACTGTCGAACGTGACACTGAACGACAGGCTGGTTTTGGACGTGAACGATAGACCTTCCTGGTCGGCGTAGTGCTGACCAGACCGGATGCGGTAAACCGTCGTAAGCGGACCGGGCTCGTCAGGCGGGTCGGAGGGACCCTTGCAACCGCCAAGTTCGACCAGGCCAATAAACAACAGAGGGAGGAGATAACGCATAGCCATACAAACTCAACGAGCCAACATCAAAAAGTAAGGACAGACGGTGTAGGAACTTTCGACATGGGCAAAATTACCCATACCTAAAAACGGTTAACCATTAGTAATCTTTTACAAATATGCATAAACTTTCTTTCATTGTTTTGAGTTTGCTGAGCCTTTCGTCAGCAACGGCGCAACTTGCGCAGACGCCGGATTTGCCTACCAACCGGATCGTCGTCCTGGGTGATGCCGAACTGGAATTGCCCGCTGATCAGGTCCGCGTAACGGTTACCCTACAATATTCGGACCCAACCGATGCACGGAAGGCGTTCGAGGCTCACCAGGCCGCCGAAAAACGGTTGGTGAAGTTACTCAAAGAGTACCAGATTGACGAGAAGACCATTCAGTATACGTTGTTGCAGGTGCAAAAAAATCAGAACGATATTTATCAAACGGGTGAACGGCGCACCGAAATCGTGACGATGCAACAGGTAATTTTCAACCTCGACAAGCCCGACCGCTATCCGGCCCTGCAACTGGCGCTGATCAATGCTAACTTCAACCGGTTTGCGGCTACGTATCATTCCACCAAAGAAGAACAAAGCAAAAATTTGGTGCTGGAAAAAGCCGTTGAGGTGGCCCGTGGAAAAGCCGTCATCCTGGCAAAAGCCGCCGGTCGAACGCTGGGCGCGGTGTTGAGTGTGCGGGATACAGAAGAAACCGACCCGATCTTGCAGGGGCGGTTTGTGCTGGGAGCAACTGCCATGGCCGAAAGGGTACAGGTAGGCTACGGGGGGAGTTTATTGGATATTCCGCAGACCATCCGTATTCCGGCGCGGGTTAAAGTGACGTATGAATTGAAGTGATTTTTGGCGGAGTTGGTACTATTTTTCAATAAGTTGCTTGAAAACGGGGGTGGTTTGGGATTCTAAACCATCCCTTTCCTATTTTAGCGTGGGAATATTAACCGGCACTTTATGAACAAACTTCTGCTTGTACTAACCCTTTTAATTCGGTCTTTCGCTTTCGCCCAAACCCCACCGGTCTCTCCGGCGACCATTAGTGCTTTCACGAAGGGGATGGAAAAACAACCCGGTTTTTTGCCGTTTTACTGGGATGCCAAAAAAGGCAAAATCTGGCTTGAAATCGACAAGTTCGACACCGAACTGCTGTATTACCCCACGCTGGCGTCGGGCATTGGCTCCAACGACATTGGCCTCGATCGCGGGCGGCTGGGGCAGGAACACATCATCAAGTTTCAGCGCAGCGGCCCGAAGGTGCTGATGGTGGAGCCGAACTACCAGTACCGTGCCATCAGCAACGACCCGCTCGAACGCCGGGCCGTCGAAGAGTCCTTTGCGCAGTCGGTACATTGGGGGTTTGAGGTAGCCGCCGAAGAAGGTAATAGCGTGCTGGTCGACCTCACGCCTTTTCTGCTTCAGGATGCCGTGGGGGCCATTCAGGCCATTAGCCAGACGCGCCAGGGTACATTTCGGCTCGATGCCAGCCGGTGTGCGATGTACCTGCCGCACACCAAATCGTTTCCGCAAAATACCGAGTTTGAAGTTACGATCACGCTGACTGGCGACGCGCCCGGCGCATACCTGCGCTCGGTGGTGCCGACGCCCACCGCCGTGACCATGCGCCAGCACCACTCGTTTGTGCAATTGCCCGAACCCGGTTTTAAACCCCGCGAGTTCGACCCACGCATCGGTTACGGGGGCATCGAGTATTTCGACTATGCTACGCCAGTGAGCCAGCCCATCGTCAAGCGGTATATTTCACGGCACCGGCTGGAAAAGAAAGATCCCAAAGCCGCTGTCAGCGAAGCCGTCAAACCGATTGTGTATTACCTCGATCCCGGCACGCCCGAACCGATCCGGACGGCCCTTCTGGAAGGCACCGCCTGGTGGAATCAGGCGTTTGAAGCCGCCGGGTACAAAGATGCCTTTCAGGTGAAGCTGCTCCCACCCGATGCCGACCCGATGGACATTCGCTATAACCTCGTGCAGTGGGTGCACCGCTCGACGCGCGGTTGGTCGTACGGCGCGAGCATCATCGACCCCCGAAC
The DNA here is from genome assembly GCF_049445795.1 of Larkinella sp. VNQ87. Classification (NCBI taxonomy): domain Bacteria; kingdom Pseudomonadati; phylum Bacteroidota; class Cytophagia; order Cytophagales; family Spirosomataceae; genus Larkinella; species Larkinella sp. VNQ87. The sequence goes on along the minus strand of NZ_JBMSDT010000012.1, from coordinate 36,029 downwards.
CGGCGAAATCATCAAAGGCAAAGTGACGCTCGGTTCGCTGCGCGTGCGTCAGGATTACCTGATTGCGCAGGGGCTGGTCGGAAAATTCGATACAGATACGTCGCACGTATCCGAAATGATGCAGATGTCGCTCGACCGGCTGCGGCAACTGGCGGCCCACGAAGTCGGGCATACACTTGGCTTGCCGCACAATTATATTGCGAGCACGCAAAACCAGGCGTCGGTGATGGATTATCCGCACATGGTCGCCAAACTGAAAGGGGCCAACATCGACCTCTCGGATGCGTATACGAAACGAATCGGCGACTACGACAAATGGAGCATCATCTGGGGCTACCAGGATTTTCCGGCCGGGACGAACGAAAAACAGGAACTGGATAAGATTGTCCGTCAAATGCACGCCAAAGGGCTGACGTTCCTGACTGACCAGGACGCCCGGCCCGAGGGCAGCGCCCACCCGGCTACGCACCTTTGGGACAACGGAGCCAATGCCGTCGACGAACTGAAGCGGACGCTGGAAGTGCGCCGGGTGGCGCTGGATCATTTCTCTGAGAAGAAAATACCGGCCGGTGCGCCGATGGCGACACTGGAAGAGGTATTTGTCCCGATGTATTTGTTCCACCGGTATCAAACCGAGGCTACGGCCAAGGTGCTGGGCGGACGGACCTACACGAATGCGTTGCGGGGCGATGGGCAGCCGGTTCAGGATGTGGTTCCGGCGGAAGAGCAACGCCGAGCGCTCGATGCCTTGCTGTCGACACTCAATCCGCAGATACTGGCCGTGCCGCCGGTTTTACTCAAATCAATTCCTCCGCGCCCGTTTCGCTACAGCCCGAATACACGGGAAGTGTTCAAACGGCGAACCGGTCTAACGTTCGACCCGCTCGGCCCGCCCGAAGCCGCCGTGGGCATGACGCTGCGGATGCTGCTCAATCCCGAACGCTGCGCCCGGCTGGTCCACCAGAAAATGCTCGATCCGACTCAACTCGGGCTCGACGATGTGCTGAATCAATTGGTCCGAACGGTTTACAAACGGCTCGGCGACCGGGGGTACACCGCCGAAATCAGCCGGATGACCAGCCTGAAAGTGGCCGAACAACTCATCGCGCTGGCCCATAACAAGGATGCCGACGGCACCACCCGCGATCTGGCACACCGGACCTTGCTCCGCATCAAAGGTATGGTAGAACCGACCCTGTCGGATGGCACGTACGGGCTGATTACGCACCTGATCCGGCAATACGAGCAAAACCCGGCGGAGGTCACGACCAGCCCCGTGCTGCCCCCCCCCGACGGCCAGCCCATCGACTCGGGTCAGGAGTGGCTGGAAGGATTGCTGGGCGAACCGGCCTGTGAGTGGAAATGGTAATGAAGGGCGCTGAAGAGCCGGGATATATTCGTCAGGTTTAGTGTTTTAAACCGCATCAACCTACTTTTTACAGAAAGGCAAACAGAACGGCCTGCTTTTGGGCCGTTCTGTTTTTTTTATGCGAGACATAAAAGATAAGTGACCTAAAACCGGGTAGACCGTCGGCTTTTTTCTCTTGTCTGTAGTCTAAAGCCTATCCAAACTAACTCATATGAAAAAAGTACTGGCCTTTATTAGTTTATTAAGTAGTCATTGGGGACTCGCCCAGCAGTCTGCCGATTCGTTGGCGTTGTCCGGCGCACCGACCCGGCCAAAACCGGTTTCCGAAAAAAACGAACTGAAATACAACCTGAACGAGTCGGGCACGCATTTTTTCAAGGCGACTTTTCTTAACCAGACCTGGTTACGGTTTACGGAGAGCAATCCCGGTACCACGGTGACCGGTGATCCGAAAGACAACACCTTCGACATTGGCCTGCGCCGAACCCGAATTCAACTGTTTGGCCAACTCAACGACCGCGTCTTTCTCTACCTTCAGTTCGGGATGAACAACTTCAACTTCCTGAACGGTTTTCCGGCGTATAACACCAGCGGAACGCCCTCGAATCGGAAGATACAGGCGTTTTTTCACGATGCCGTGGGCGAATACACCGTGTTTAAGAACCGCGATTACCTGAAACTCGGCGCCGGACTGACTATTGTGAACGGCCTCTCGCGGTTCAGCCAGCCGAGCATCAGTTCGATTCTGTCGATGGACGTGCCGGTTTTTGCCCAGACCACTGTCGACCAGACCGACGAGTTTTCGCGGAAACTGAGCGTCTACGCCCGCGGTCAGGTTGGGCCGCTCGACTACCGGGTCGTCGTCAGCGATCCGTTCCCGGTTCAGACCAACGGCGCCACCCCGCCTGCGCTCGGCCCCAATGCCAACTTCGCTCTGAAAGGCCATCACAAGCAATTCCAGGGCTTGCTGCTTTACCAGTTTTTTGACAAAGAGTCGCACCAGACACCCGGTTACATGACCGGGACCTACCTCGGGAAAAAGAAAATGCTCAACCTCGAAGCCGGCTTTATTACGCAGAAAAAGGCCACCTGGCATACCGGCGAAACGGTTGCCGATACGGTGTATCAGAACCTGAACCTCTGGTCGGTGGCGGTTTTTCTGGATATGCCGACCAACCGCGCGACGGGTTCGGCCCTTAGCGCCTACCTCGGCTATTTTAACCTGGATTACGGCAAGAATTACCTGCGCTACAACGGGATCATGAATCCGGCCAGCGGCACCACGCAGCCGGTCGGCGGACTGGGCGGTACGCAGGGCAACGCGTTTCCGATGTTCGGAACGGGCAGTGTGGTGTATGGGCAGGTGGGGTATCTGTTTCGGCAAGGATTGTTGGGCGGCAGCGGGACGCTGCTGCCGTACGCACAGGCGCAGATTAACCGGTTTGACCGGGTCGACGGCACGATGGGCATTTACAACCTCGGCCTGAACTGGCTGATCAACGGGCACAACGGCAAGCTGACGCTCGATTACCAAAACCGTCCGTATTTCATCGCATTACCGTCCGGCCAGCTCGACGCGCAGGGCCGTCGCGGGCAGGTCGTGCTGCAATATCAGGTGTTTATCTAAAAGACAAGAGAGCAAAGAAGTGAGACAATAGACCAGGCCCTGATGGACCTAAATTGTCTATTATCTCACTTCTTTGCTCTCTTGTCTTTCTTACAACTCCAGCGTTTTCAACACATCGTTCATGTTCCGAACGGCGTCGGCGGATTTATTGAAAGCGGCTTTTTCGTCTTCATTCAACTCGAAATCGATGATTTTTTCCCAACCATTCCGACCGATCACGACCGGGACGCCCAGGCAGATATCCGACTGGCCGTATTCTCCTTCCAGGTACACGCAGCAGGGGAAAACCCGCTTCTGGTCGCGCACGATGCTTTCGACCAGAATGGCTCCGGCGGCTCCCGGTGCATACCAGGCCGACGTACCGATCAGCTTTGTCAGGGTTGCTCCGCCCACCATCGTATCGGCAGCCACTTTTTGCAGCGTTTCAGCGTCGAGAAACTGGCTGACCGGCACGCCCGAGAAGGTTGCCAGCCGGGTCAGCGGAATCATCGTGGTATCGCCGTGACCGCCGATCACCGTGCCCTGCAAATCGTTGGGCGAGCAGTCGAGGGCCAGCGACAAATAGGTTTTAAACCGGGCCGAATCCAGAATACCGCCCATGCCGATGATGCGGTTTTTGGGCAGTCCGGACGATTTCAGCGCCAGGTACGTCATGGTATCCATCGGGTTGGAAATGATGACGAAAATCGCGTCTGGCGAGTACTTCAGGATGTTTTCGGTCACGCCTTTCACGATGTTGGCGTTGGTCCCGATCAGTTCTTCGCGGGTCATTCCGGGTTTACGCGGCAGACCCGATGTGATCACGACAACATCCGAATTGGCCGTTAATTCGTACTTATTGGAAGAACCCGTGATTTTGACATCACAATCCAGTAACGTAGACGCCTGAAGCATGTCCAGACCTTTGCCTTCGCTCAAGCCTTCTTTGATATCCAGGAGGACGACCTCCTCGGCTAATTCACGGCGGGCGATGTTATCGGCACAGGTCGCACCTACAGCCCCGGCACCTACAACGGTAATTTTCATAGAGTTAATGGTTTAAATTTTGGTAATACTGGTAATATCCTCAGGGACCAGCCGGTTTTTGAATCAATAACGAGTCGGGCAGCGGATGAAGGATTGCCCTGATTTTGACCGGTACAAAAATAGGAGAGCCAGTGAACACTCGTACCGTGCGCTAGGCTTTTTTTTGAAGAATCAGACTTTTGATCCCGAATTTGTGTTATATACGTGTCCAATTTATCAGAGACATTATACAACAATATACCTATGGCAAACCGTCGCTTAGTAACGGCTATTCTCAGTTCTATTTTTTTTCGGCGTTCCACGAAAAAAGCATCGCGGTATGCCCGCAGTGGCAAAAGTCTGCTGGAGTTGCTGCAACGAGTGGCCAACAAATCCCGGTCGCTGGGGGTAGGAGGAAGTTACTCGGCCGCCAAAGACCAGATCAACATCGTCGTGCGGATGGTGCGGGCCTACGCCAAGGGCGAGTACCGGGCCATTTCGGGCAAAACGCTGCTGCGGATGGTGGCCGTGTTGGTGTATTTCGTGTCACCCCTCGATTTCATTCCGGACGTGCTGCCGGTGCTGGGCATGGCCGATGACATCGCGCTCATTCTGTGGCTGGTCAGCTCCATTTCGGAGGATATCGACCGGTTTCGGGAGTGGGAGCGAACCCATTCCTCGGCGATTAAAATTGGGTGAAAACGTTTTTTTAGTGCGCAATAAATTCGTAATATTCGTTACATTTGTAAAGAGTTTCTGCATACACTCATAATTCTTACTATCATGGCATTACTCACAATTTATGCATTCCTGGGCTCACTCGGCGGAACCGAGCTTCTTTTGATTGGTTTGGTGATCCTGTTGTTCTTCGGTGCAAAACGGATTCCCGATCTGATGAAGGGACTTGGCAAAGGCATTAAAGAATTCAAAGACGCTACCAAAGACGTGCGCGAAAATATCGAAGAAGGACTTCGCGATACGAATGTGAAATAAGAATTTAGGAATATCGAACAATGTAGGAATATCGAATAATGAATATTGAATAACGAACTTCGAATTAGACGATGTTCCCTTCAATATTCATTATTCTGGATTCAATATTCGATATTTCCACGATTTTACTCAGACAACAGCTCGGCCTGATCGGTCGTTCTGTTGTCTCTTTTTTTCTACCAGCCGTACCTGAGGTATGCCCGTAAAACCGTACGATTCCCTTTCCGACATTCAGCGTGACCTGGCAGCGGGAGCCATTACCTGCCGCCAACTGGTCGAACACTACCTGCAACGCATCGACGAAAACCGCCATCTCAACGCCTTCGTGGCCGTCTATGCCGATGAAGCCCGTCAGCGGGCCGACGAAGTGGATGCCCGGCTGCAAGCCGGAACAGCGGGCCGACTGGCCGGGATGGTGCTCGGAATCAAGGACGTATTGTGTTACAACCAGCACGGTGTCCAGGCCGGAAGCCGGATCCTCGACGGTTTTGTGTCGCAGTTTACGGCCACGGCGGTGCAACGGGTGATTACGGAAGACGTGATTATCATCGGGCGGCAGAACTGCGACGAGTTTGCGATGGGCTCCTCGAACGAAAACTCGGCCTTTGGGCCGGTGCGGAATGCGTTCGACACCAGCCGGGTGCCGGGCGGTTCGTCGGGTGGTTCGGCGGTGGCGGTGCAGGCCGGTTTGTGTCTGGCGTCGCTGGGGTCCGATACGGGCGGTTCGGTCCGCCAGCCGTCGGCGTTCTGCGGGACGATTGGTCTGAAACCGACCTACGCCCGGGTGTCGCGCTGGGGATTGATTGCCTATGCGTCGTCGTTCGACTGCATCGGGCCGATTACCAAAACCGTCGAAGATGCGGCTTTGCTGCTGGAAATCATGGCGGGTGCCGACGAGTTCGACAGCACCGTGAGCCGTCATCCGGTTCCGGCCTATAGCCAGTCCTTGACGCTCGACCGTTCGCTGCGCATCGGCTACCTGCGCGAAGGGGTCGAGAGCGAGGGCGTCGATCCGGTCATCCGGCAGAAAACGCAGGAAGCGCTCGACCGGCTGCGCGAGCAGGGCCATACCGTTGAACCGGTGGATTTCCCGTTGCTGAAACACATCCTGCCTACCTATTACATCCTGACCACCGCTGAAGCCAGTTCGAACCTGTCGCGGTTTGACGGGGTTCGGTATGGTTTCCGCAGTCCGGAGGCTACCGATCTGGAATCGCTCTACAAAAAATCCAGGACCGACGGTTTTGGCGATGAAGTGCGTCGGCGCATCATCCTCGGTACATTTGCTCTCAGTTCGAGTTATTACGACGCTTATTATACGAAGGCCCAGCAGGTCCGCCGGTTGATTAAAGATGAAACCGATGCGCTCTTTGCCCGGTACGACCTGGTTGCATCGCCCGTGACGCCCACGACAGCTTTCCGGATTGGCGAGAAAGCCAGCGATCCACTACAAATGTACCTGGCTGATATCTTTACGGTCCAGGCCAATGTGGTCGGTTGCCCAGCCATTTCCATTCCGAACGGCACTGACGAAACCGGTCTGCCGATCGGTTTTCAGTTGATGGCCGCTCCGTTCCGGGAAGCCGATCTGCTGGCCACGGCCCAGTCGCTTACCCAACGGGCGGGGGTTGAGGTGTAGGAAAGTGGAACGTGATTTGGCTTCAGGCTGTTTGAAAGAAAAGCCATAAATTAAACAGGGTCATGACAACTCCGGCAGGCAACAATGATGTATTAATTCAAACCATTCAGGGGTTGGGGTATGCTTCACTGGTTGACTTTGCCCGCGAGCAGGCCCGGAGCATCCTCGAACAAAAAATTGCGTATTATCAGAGCCGAGTCGATTTTTTTCAACAGAAATACGGTTTCGATTTTGATCAGTTTAGTCAGCAATTCGACCAAATTAAGCCGTACTCAATGCTGGAAAAAGAAGACGATAGCATGCAGTGGGAAACGGCCCTGGATGTAGTCCGCGCTTATCGAAATGACTTACTGGCTTTAAATCAATGAGTGAAGAAGTTTTCGACCACTTTACCCATTTGATTCTTAAAAATCGGACGATAAGCAATCGCCAGGACGGCCACTTATCAGAATATAAAGCTCGTCTGGTGTTGGTAGATCACTCGATTCTAGAGTTCACGGAAATTCAGATCCACGGCATTCAGTAGCGAAAGTATGCCTTCCAATGGATGAGTGGACAATTTGAGCTTATTATCCGATGGGATAATGCTTCTCATCATCGTCACATCCCGACTTTCCCTCACCACAAGCACGTTGGCGACGAGAACCAGATTGAACCTTCATCGGAAATGCATCTGATGGATGTCCTGCGTTACATTGAGGGCCAATTGACAAGTCAATAACTAGCCTCACTACATACAACCACATACAACCGCTTCTTGGGAAGATCTCCGTCTATTAGCGGTATTTTACCCCAAAAGGCACGGTTCTTGTAACTTGCTTCATTTTCTGACCGCACTTCGTAGCGCAGCCGGGTAGAGACAATTCGGTAAGTTTTCAGGCTTATTTTGCGTGAAAGTTTGATGTGAACTAATTTTTGTCCTATTTTTATCCACCATACCGCTCAGACCACCGGAAATACGTAACCAAAATGTAACCAAAAACCTGCTCATGTCGAACCTGAAGAAGACCCTTCACGGCCTCCGCTTGGCTTGTATTGCCTTGATTTTTGTCAGTGTTAGCCCCCGCTCCTGGGGCGCTTATTTCCAGGCCGACACCAATGGTGTCAGAGCCGACGTCAACGAAGAGACAACCATTGATGTACAGGATGTGCCCGAGGTGTTGTCCATTCCGGAACCCGTTTTGCGGGAGCGGCTGGCCAAACTCGAAAAGGACATTCCGCTGAACTACAACAAAACCGTCCACGGCTTCATCGACTACTTCACCTTCCGGAAGCCGAGTTACACCAAAAAAGTGCTGGAGCGTGTACCCATGTTTTTTCCGCTGTACGAACGGGTACTGGCCCAACACGAAATTCCCGACGAGCTGAAATACCTGTCCATTGTTGAGTCCTCGCTCGACCCGAAAGCGGTGTCGCGCGTGGGTGCCGGGGGGCTCTGGCAGTTTATGCCGTATACGGGCGAAGAATACCAACTGTATCAGGATCAATACGTTGATGAGCGGATGGACCCGGTTAAATCGACGGATGCGGCATGCCGGTACCTGAAGCGGTTATACAATGTCTTCGGTGACTGGCACCTGGCTCTGGCAGCTTACAACAGCGGCCCCGGAACGGTTAAGCGGGCCATGCGACGGTCGGGGGGCGATTCGTTCTGGACCATCTATGACTACCTGCCGAAAGAAACCCGGGCGTATGTGCCACAGTTTATCGCCCTGACTTACATGATGAACTACGCCAACGACCACGGGATCTACGCCGAGCGGCCCGAATACCCGATTCCCTGCGATACCATTCACGTCAACGGCTACCTGTCGATCGAGCGGTTTTGCCAATACAGTGGGGTGCCGCTGACCGAAATCCAGAAAATGAACCCCTCGATCATGACCGGTGTGTTGTCCGATCAGACGCGCGGTTTTGTGTTGCGGGTACCCAAAGCGCATTTTGATTACTTTGCGGCCAACCGCCGGGCCATTCTCGATTCGGCAGGCCGCTCGCCAATGGTGTCGACGAACATGCTGCTGGCAACCACCGAGAGCGTGGATTACGGGTCGGGTTCGGCTACCAAACGCGATCATTTCCCCTTTACGGATGCCAATGAGGAACAGGCCCGGGAGTCGCAGCTTGTGGTAGCGGCCAATTCACTGGCGGAAGAGGAGGAAGATGTGGAGCAAGTGGTCCGTCGGAAACCCAAAAAGTTGGTGTATGTCGTGAAGAAAGGGGAGGCTTTGTCGAACATTGCAGAAAAATACAATGTCGAAGTCTACGACCTGAAGAAATGGAATCACCTGCGATCAAATCGAATTCAACGGGGTCAGAAGCTGACCATTCTGCGCGAACCGGCTGTACCATCGACCTCGACTCGCCTGGCCAGTACCGCCAAAAGCCAGCTCAAAACTGAGGTGGCTAAAAAAACGAAAAGCTACAAACCGAAATACCACCGCGTTCAGGAAGGCGATACGCTATGGAATATTTCACAGCGCTACAGCGACCTGACCGTTGAAGAACTGAAGAAACTAAACAAAATCAAAGGTAACTCCCTCAAACCCGGCCAGCGCCTAATCGTAGGTTAGTTAAGAGTTATGAGTTAAGAGTTAAGAGTTGGCTCCGCCGTTTTCTGGAAAGTGGCGGAGCCAACTCTTAATTCTTAACTCATAACTCTTAACTCTTTTGTATCTTTGTTGGGTGAAAACCCGCTTTTTGACGGGTTGCCAAGCCCTTGTATGATTGCTTACATCACTGGAAAAGTTGCCCACAAAGAGCCAACACTGGTTATTCTGGAAACCAACGGAATTGGCTACGAAATCCACATCTCCCTGTATACCTCGACGGCTTTGCCCAAACCGGGTGAATCGTATAAACTGTTTACCTACCAGCATATCCGTGAGGATGCCCAGACGCTATACGGTTTTGGGGAACTGGATGAAAAAACGCTTTTCCTGGATTTGATCGGCGTTTCGGGCATTGGTCCAAACACGGCGCTTACGATGCTATCGACGCTGGCACCCAACGAACTCCGGCAGGCTATCCTGATGGAAAATGTCAAGGCTGTACAGAGCATTAAAGGGATCGGTAGCAAAACCGCCCAGCGGGTTATTCTGGAACTGCGTGACAAAATGAAGAAAGCCGGTATTCTGGCCCAAGCCGACACCCCGAATTACCGCATGTCGGCCAACCCCGTGCGCGATGAAGCTTTGGCCGCGCTGGTCACGCTGGGAATCCCAAAACCGGTTGCCGAAAAAAGCCTCGACACCATCCTCAAGCGGGAAGGGGATGAACTCAGTGTTGAGCAGCTTATCCGTCTGGCTCTCAAGTAGTTAAAAGTTAAAAGTTAAAAGTTAAAAATAGGATACTACGCGTCAGCCTACTTTTAACTTTTAACTCTTCACTTTTAACTAAAATATTGGCAAGGTTTTCGCCGTTTGCTTGTAGAGATAAACTCCTTTTGAAGAAAACGCCTTATCCACCGAATCAAATTATACGTGCCTCTCTTGGAATGTGTTGAGTACCACCGATTGACCCGGCCGGGGATCAGGAACGGCCGGTTTGGCCCTTGGTTGGTTGTGCTGTGTGCGTTATTATTCGGACCGGTTTGGACAAACCGGGTGGCGGGCCAGACAACCCCGCGCCGACGGGCGGTTTCACAGGCCGATTCAATCGCCCGTGCCCGTCAGGATAGCATCCGGGCGACCCGCTCGGCCGAACGTCGGCCGATTATTCGCTGGCGCGACCGGTATGTGAGTCCTTTTTCCGTTACACTGCCTAAATCACCGTTTTTACTGCGCGACCCCCGCGTTGTGGGTACCGACATTCAACTCGACAGCGCCGGGCAAATTTCCGTGCGCGAGCGCATAGGGGCATCCGTAGGAACAACGCGTCCTACACCCGGTGTTGGGTCGCAGCCGGCCGCTACAACCGGTGTGATTGGAGCGAATCCCGGACCAACTACTCCCAGTCCGGTTTCATCGGGTTTGCCGTTCCGTCCGGCCGAAACCATGTCGTACGAAGAGTATAACCGTTTACAGAACCAACGTGTTCAAAAAAGTTTATGGCGGGAGTACAGCGCCCGTAGCGAAGGCAAGAGCGCGGTGAGCGGGCGGGGGCTGTTGCCCAAACTGGAACTACCGCCGGTTTTTGATCGACTTTTCGGTGGTAGCCTGGTGGATTTCAAGCCGAATGGGTTCGTGATGCTCGATTTTGGGTATCTGTACCAATTTATTGACAACCCGATCATTCCGGTTTTGCAACGCCGGAACGGGAATTTCATTTTCAACGAACAAATTAACATCAACTTCAACGGGAAGATTGGTGAACGCTTGGGCATCACGGCCAACTACGATACCAAATCCAGTTTCAACTTCGAGAACGTCCTGAAGCTGAATTACCGGCCGCCGGTTCCGAATCTGCCCAATGCCAATAACCTGACTAATGGGCTACCCGGTTTGCCCACAAACCCGCTGAACGGTAGTTTGCCCAATGCAGGCAGTATGCTCCCCTCGACTGTCCCGCAGTTTCAGGCGCAGGACCCGAGCATCATTCAGGGGCTGGAAGCCGGTAACATCAACTGGCAACTCAGCAGTCAACTCATTCCGGGCGTGCAGAACCTGTTCGGCGTGAAGACCCAGTTACGCTTCGGGAAGCTGTATGCAACCGTCGTGGCCTCACAGCAGCGTTCGAAACAGGAAGAAATCACGATCAAAGGCGGGGCCATGCAGCGGCCCTTCGAAATCCGGGTCGATACCTACGACGAAAACCGGCACTTCTTTCTGTCGAGCTTTTTCCGGGATAATTACGAACGGTCGCTGAAGAAGTTGCCGCAGATTATGTCGGGTGTAACTGTAACTCGTTTAGAGGTATACGTAACAAACCGGACGAATACCACGACATCCTTACGAAACATCGTTGGTTTTACCGATCTGGCCGAACCGCAGCCCTACAACCGGAACAACCCGAATCTGCAACCGATCAACCCCAACCCCGGCGCTCCCGCCGACAACACGAGCGGCAACGGCTTGTACAACCGGGTCAAAGATAACCCGGCCATCCGCCAGGTCGACCAGACGGGTTCGCTGCTTGAAGGGACCTTCAATTTTGCCAAAGGAATTGATTTTGAACTGTTGCGCGGAGCCAAACGGCTGACCGAAACCGAATTCAAGTTTCAGCCCGAACTGGGGTACATTTCCCTCGTCACTCCGCTGCGCAACGACGAGGTGCTGGCGGTTTCGTATGAGTATACCTATCAGGGCCGTAAATACAAAGTAGGGGAATTGACGGAAGATTATCAAAACCGCCAGGATAACGAAGTGCTGATTCTGAAGCTGTTGAAGTCGTCGACCATCCGCAACAACACCCAGTTGCCGATGTGGAACCTGATGATGAAGAACATCTATTCGCTGAACACTTCGCAGATCAACCGGCAGAATTTTCAACTGCGGGTGATCTACAAGGATGACCTGACCGGAATCGACAACCCGAACCTCCAGGAAAGTAACCTGGCCAATATTCCGCTGGTACAGGTCTTCAACATGGACCAGGTCAATGCCCAACTCGACCAGCAACCCGATGGTAACTTTGACTACGTAGAAGGAGTAACCATCGATAGCCGTTACGGCCGGGTGATCTTCCCGGTGCTGGAACCGTTCGGGTCGTACCTGTCCAACCGGTTTAATGATGCAAACGCGGATGTTTACCGTTCCAAATACGTCTTCAACGAATTGTACCGCAACACGCTGGTCGATGCGCAGCAGATTGCCGGAAAGAACAAGTTCTTCCTGAAAGGGAGCTATCAGTCGTCGACGGGTGGCGATGTGTCGCTGCCGTACGGGGTCGATGAGAAATCGGTGCAGGTGACGGCGGGCGGGGTGCCGCTGACGCCGGGCGTCGACTTTGTGGTGGAATCGCAGATTGGCCGGGTGCGGTTTTTGAACGAAAGCCTGACGAACTCCGGGCAGGAAATCAAGGTGCGCTACGAGCGTCCGGACCTGTTCCAGAACCAGATTCGGCGGCTGATCGGAACGCGGCTCGATTACAAGCTGAGCCCCGACGTGAACATCGGGATGACAGCCATGAACATGCGCGAAACCCCCGCCGGTTTTCTGACCCGTGTCGCCATCGGCAACGAACCCGTCAACAACACCATTCTGGGCTTCGACGCCACCATCCGGAAAGATTCGCGGCTGCTGACCAAACTGCTCGACGGCCTGCCGCTGATCCAAACGAAAGAGCTGTCGAACATTGCCTTCCAGGGCGAAGTGGCGCAGTTGTTCCCGGGCGTAGCTCCGCGCGTCAACAACAATGCGTTTATCGACGACTTTGAAGCGGCCCGGACGATCTACGACCTGACCCGGACACCGACCCGCTGGCGGCTCGGTTCGACACCGACGACCCCCGGCCGCGACTTTCCGCAGGGAACCTTTGCCGAGCCGTTGTCCTACGCTTTTAACCGCGCCCGGATTTCGGTCTACACCGTCGACAATACGCTGGCGGCTTCCAACATCGTCGGTAACCAGGCACCGCAAACCAACCTGACCGATGCGGATCTGACCAACCATTATGAACAGTTTTTCAATTCAAACGAACTGTTTCAGGGGCGTTCGCTCCGGCTGGTCAATCTGCCAGAGAATATTCTCGACGTGGCCTACTTTCCGAAAGAACGCGGGATGTACAATTTTAACCCCAATCTGGACGCCGACGGCCGGCTGGCCGGTGACCCGAAAAAGAACTTCGGAGCCGTGATGCGGGCCATTTCGTCGGATGCCGATTTTGACAACGCCAACATCGAGAACATCGAGTTCTGGCTGTTGGACCCGTTTCTTGGTGTCACTGATACTACCAATGCCACCATCCGCGACGGGTTCGAAAACCGGGCCAATGTGACGGGCGGGAAATTGATTTTCAACCTGGGCGATGTGTCGGAAGATGTAATCAAAGACAGCCGGTTCGGGTTTGAAAACGGGCTGGCCGTTCCGAACAGTCCCATTCCCGATTCGACGGCCTGGGGCCGCGTCACGCGCTCGCAGTTTGTGACGCAGGCTTTTGACAACGTGACGCGCTCCCAGCAGGATGTTGGGCTGGATGGGTTGAGCAACCGGGATGAAAATACCTACTTCAAAAGTTACATCGATCAGGTGTCACCCCGTCTGAATGCCAGAGCCCGCGAACGGCTGCTGAGCGACCCGGCCAATGACGACTTTATATTTTATTACGGCCAGCGGGCCGATTCGGTCAAGTACATCGTCAGCCGCTACAAGCAGTACATGGGCATGGAAAACAACTCGCCCGAGTTGCAGGACCGCAACCAGTTGGTCACGCCCGCATCGACCACGCTGCCCGACATCGAGGACCTGAACACCGACAATACCATCAACGACAACGAAGCGTATTACGAATACGAAATCAACCTGAAACCGGGCCAACTGGAAGTCGGGAAGGGCTATATCGTTGATAAAGTGGATGTAGTGAAAAACGGCCGGACCGTCACCTGGTATCAGTTCCGGATTCCGGTTCGCGACAATCCGAGGAAAGTTGGTAACATCAACGGATTTAAGTCGATGCGGTTTGCCCGGATGTACCTGACCGAGTTTGATCAGCCCGTGGTACTGCGGTTTGCCCAGTTGCAACTGACGGCCAACCAATACCGGAAATACACCGGCGACCTGTCGGCGCGCGGTTTGCAGGAAGTTCCCGAACCGTATGATGCCCAGTTTAAAGTCGCCACGGTCAACGTGGAAGAAAACAGCGGAGCCGGAACGGGTAACAACAAATTCGTGTACCGCGTACCGCCGGGCTTCCAGCGCGACCGCGATTTTACACAGATCAACCAGGTCGAACTCAACGAACAGTCGATGAGCCTCAGCGTCACCAACCTGCGCGACGGCGATTCCCGGGCGGCTTTCCGGAACACCAACCAGGATCTGGTGTTCCGTGAGCGGTTGAGGATGTTCATCCACATGCACAACGAAGAAGAGGAAAGCGGTCAGGTATCGGCTTTCATCCGGCTCGGAACGGATTTTACGGATAACTTCTACGAAATCGAAATCCCGAATCTGGTGGCAACGCCCGCCGGTCCCCGGACGGCCGATGTCGTCTGGCCGACGGAGAACGAACTCGATATTGCACTCGATGAACTGATCAATCTGAAAGCGGAGAAAAACCGGCAATTTTCGCGGACCTCCTTACAGCCCTTCACCCTCAACAGCCAGGATGGGCGGTATAAGCTGACGGTGGTCGGGAACCCGGATTTGAGTGCGGTGCAGGTCATTATGATCGGGGTGCGAAACCCCAAATCGGCCGATGAGCGGTCAAAAAGCTTTACCATCTGGGTTAACGAACTCCGCGCCAACGGCTTCGACCAGACGGCCGGGCGGGCGGCTGTTGGCGTGCTGAATGCCAAACTGGCCGATGTGGCCACGGTGACGGCTTCGGGCAAGATTACCACCTTTGGCTTCGGCGGGGTGCAACAACGCATCAGCGAACGGTCGCGCGAGACGACGAGCGAATACGGCATTCAGTCGCAGATTGCAGTCGATAAACTATTGCCCGAAAAATGGGGCTTGCGGATTCCGCTGTACATCAATTACGACCAGCGCCTGAGCCAGCCGCATTTCAACCCGCTCGATCCGGATACACCGCTGGAAACCACGCTATCGACCCTGAACGAAAACGAGCGGTCGCGCTACCGGCGGCTGGTCGAAGATCGGGCCGTTCGGCGAGGGTTCAATTTGTCGAACTTCCGGAAGGTGAAAACCAACCCGAACGCCAGAAACCATTTTTACGATTTCGAAAACTTCTCGTTTACCTACGCTAAAAACGAAGCGACCCGGACGAACATTCTGACGGAAGAATACACCCAGCGGCAAACCCGGGGCAGTATTGCGTACGTTTACAGCGCTCAACCCAAGCCGTTCGAGCCGTTCAAGCGGTTTGAGGCACTGGAGCGGCCCTACCTACGCTGGCTGCGTGATTTTAACCTGACGTTGTTGCCCACACAAGTAGCCATTCGGGGGGAGGTCGACCGGAGTTTTATCAAAACGCAGCTTCGGAATTCGGAGCTGACCACCGACGGTATTGTGCCGCAGTTTGAAAAGTATTTCTGGTTCAACCGGACGTATGATCTGCAGTGGAACCTGACCCGCAATTTGATTCTGACTTATAACGCCCGGACAAACGCCATCATCGACGAACCGGCTGGGGATCTGAATACCCAGGCCAAAATTGACTCGGTCTGGGCGAACGCCAAGCGGTTTGGCCGGACGAAAAACTTTGAGCAAAATATTCGAACCACGTACCGGATGCCGCTGGACAAAATTCCGCTGCTCGACTGGATTGCGGCCGATCTGAACTACAACATCCGGTATCAGTTTCAAGCCAATTCATTCGGCATTACCGATACGCTGGGCGTTCCATTCGGGAACACGATTCAAAACCGCCGGGAGTGGGGGGTACAGGGACGGGTCGATTTCATCCGGCTTTATAACAAAATCAAGTCGTTGCGGTTTGCCAATACGCCTTCACCCCCGCGCAAAAACTTTACCCGCAACCCGGGTGACGTGGAGGATATTCAGCGTTCGGAAAGCCGGGTGCTGAAGAGCTTCGTCCGGACGCTGCTGACCGTGCGGGGTATTAACTTCAACTATGCGGTGGAAGAATCGACCTTCCTGCCCGGTTTTCTGCCGACGCCCCGTTTCTTCGGGATTTCGCGTGAGAATGCGCCGGGGCTGCCGTTTGTGCTGGGCAGTCAGAACCGAAACATTCATCGCCAGGCGGCCGAGCGGGGCTGGCTGACGCGCAGTGTGGTTCAGAACCAGCCGTTTACGCAAACGCTGGCGAAGAAGTTCGACGCCCGGACGACGCTGGAACCGTTCAAGGATTTTCGGATTACGGTCGAAGCCCGGCTAACCCGGCAGGATAGCTACCAGGAGTTTTTCCGGCCCGATTCGACGGGCCAGTTTACCAGTCAGAACCCTTTGCGGAACGGCCAGTTCAGCATGTCGTTTCTGTCGTTCAAAACCGCCTTTACGAAGAAGAACCGCGACAATTCCTCGCCGATTTTCGACCGGTTTGCCGAATACCGCAAGATTATCCTGAACCGGCTGCTGCAACTGAATTCGGGTGTCGGAAGTGGAGGTGAATACAACCTGACCTCGCAGGATGTGTTGATTCCAGCGTTCTTCGCGGCTTACAGCGGCAAAGATCCGAATACCGTAAAAATCAACCCGTTCCTGCGGTTTCCGCTGCCCAACTGGCGGGTCGATTACAACGGTCTGTCGCAACTGAAACCGTTCCAGAAGCTGTTCAGCGCCTTTACGCTTTCGCACAGCTACAACTCAACCTATAGCGTGGGAAACTTTACCTCCTCGCTCGACTACGAAGCCGCCTATGTCAACCTGGCCGTGATGGGCTATCAGCTTGGTACACGCTACAACGAAGACAATCAGTTTATTCCGGTTTTTGTCATGAGTACCATCACGATGACTGAGCGGTTTGCGCCCCTGCTGGGCGTGACGTTCCGGACGCAGAGTAAGATCAGCGGAGGGATGGAATACAACCAGGACCGGAGCGTCGCGCTGAATCTCTCGAATGCGCAGGTGGCCGAACTAACCAACAAAGACATTACGTTCCGGGTTGGCTTTACGAAGTCGAATTTCCGGATTCCGTTCAAGATCAACGGCGCGTATCGCCGGTTGAAGAATGACCTGACATTCAACTGCAACCTGACGTTCCGCGATACCCGCACCGTCCAACGGAAGTTCGACGACTCCGCTTCGTCAAACAACGAGAAAGGGGTTGGGGAGCAGATTATTACGGCGGGGAACGTCAATTTTCAACTACGACCGCAGTTGAGTTACGTGGTAAGTCGCCGGTTGAATGTGCAGGTGTATTTTGATCGGACCTTTAATGATCCGCTGGTTTCCAATTCGTTCCGCCGGGCAACCACGGCGGGCGGGGTGCAGGTACGCTTTAATTTAGCCGAGTAAAAGGGATTCTGGCCCGTCCCTTTAATCAGATTTGCAACCGTCTGACCCCGTTTGGTGGTTATAGGCGTATAGGTTCTCTACTGTATGAAAATCCACCGGCAGGCCGTCGTTTATTTCCTGATTTTTAGTGTAGTTGGCTTCTCGGCCCGGGCGCAGGGGAAACTGGTTCGTTTCGCCCAAAAGGTGCTTAATGATACCTCCTCGGCGGCTACTTCCAAACTGCTGGTTTTTCCGACAGCCGGTTTTGCCCCCGAAACCAGCCTGGAATTGGGCGTGCGGGCCTTTTCGCTGTTTTACGCCAAACGGGATACGGTCGTCAACCGGTTGAGCGAAATTGTCTTGTACTCGTTTGTTACTCTGAAAGGACAGTTTGGCGTCTTGCTGGAGAACGCGGCTTATACGAACAAAAACACGTATTTTTTTCTGGGCCGTGCCCGGTATCAGCAGTTTCCGTTGCTTTACTACGGGATTGGCCCCAACACGCCATCGGTCAATCCGGCGCTGGTCAACTCCAGTTATTTTCAGATTCGGCAGCGTATTCTGCGGAAGGTGATCAGGAATTGGTATGCCGGGGCCGAAGCGGATTTTCAGACCATCCAGCGGGTTTCATTTGAATTTGACGAACAGCACCCGCCGGGCTACCGTCTGCCGCTCGGGGGCGAAGGCTCCACTACGGTCGGGCTGGGGGCTGCTGTGGTCTATGATGACCGTAAAAACGTGCTGAATGTTCGGAAAGGCCACTTTCTGGAAACCGGTTTGCTCTGGTACCGTCCCGGTTTTGGGAGTGATTTTTCGTACCAGAGCGTCGTGCTCGACGGCCGCCTGTACCGTCCGCTGGGCCAGCCAAACCGGGTGCTGGCGCTGCAACTGGCCGGAACGTTTATGACCGGTGCTATTCCCTTCAACAACCTGGGGCTGCTCGGGGGCGAATCGCTGATGCGGGGCTATTATTTGGGTCGGTATCGGGACAAAAGCGTCCTGGCCGGGCAGGCCGAACTGCGCTGGTTGCCGTTTGGGTTCAGCAAGCGCTGGGGCGGCACACTCTTCGCCGGGCTTGGTAGCGTAGCCCCGGCAGTCCGGGATTTTCAACTGAATCAGGTGCGCTGGGCGGCCGGGGGCGGTGTCCGGTTTTTGTTTTTCCAGAAAAAAGACGTCTTCCTACGGGCCGATCTGGGCGTCACGCGGGAAGGAACCGGTTTTTACGTCTCGCTGGGCGAAGCGTTCTGACCATCACGCCAGATTCCGGCCAATCCAGTAAGCCAGCACCACGGCAAAAGCAATCCAACTGGCGGTTTTTCCATAAAACCGGTGTCGAATACCCGCAGAATGGTTTCGCAACGGCGTGTACTCAATGAGCAGTCCTACCAGGACATACGGCAGCGACAGCACCAGCAACGGATTGTAGCCATACGCCTGCGCCAGATGACCATGCATCAGTTGATGCAGGCAACGTTGGGAACCGCAACCGGGACACTGCAGGCCGGTCAGCAACCGGAACGGACAGGGCGGAAAAATGGACACCTGACCCGGATCGAACCGGAAATACAAGACCGCGAGCCCCAGGACGCCCGCTCCAGCCAGGACTCGCCCGGCTTGCTTAATAAAACGAACTGGTAACTCCACTGAGAACACCGATAAAAACAAGGGCCAGCCACAACACAAAAAGCCCAATGGAGACGAAGAAGCCAATTTTGGTCCATTTGCCTGCCTCTTCGGAAGCACGCTGTGCTCCGGCAAAATCTCCGTTCGAATAGCGTGTGTCGACGTTGGATGCATTGATGATCCCGGCAATGCCAAACGGCAGGCAGCAGAACAGCGTGACCAGAATCGACTCAACCAGCCAGGTTTTGGGCTTCGGCATCGAGGAACCTAGGGGCTGGTTCGGGGTGTACGACTCCTGAAAAGGCCGGTTTACGGCCGGAGGAACGGCGGAGGGTTCAATGGGCGTGGCTGGCAGCGGTTGCGTGCCCGATAACGTCTCGTTGATTTCGGGAACCAGACGGGCTTCGGTCCAGTCGGGCAGGCCCTGCGTCCAGACTTTTGTTTCCGGGGTGAGCGGTTTGCCTCGTAACTCGTCCAGCGTAAACGGGCCAAATTGCTGGTTGCCCTCCAGGTAATAATACTGCTTCATGAACGGGTAAAGGATTCGTTTCGAATGAAACCGGCAACCTGCCGGTGTGCCGATTGAATGGTAAGTTAGGAAAAGAAGTGAACTTAGGTTTATCTTTTTTAATGATTGGTAATAAACAGTAACAATTGCCGGTCACGATCTTTAATTGCCTGGAGAACTGCTTGATTTTAAACCCATGTCCCGATTCTACGCGGCCCTGCTACCGGCTGGTTTATTGACCCTGCTGGCATTTTCATACAAACCCGATGTCCAGCCGATGGTGCCGGATACGGATTGGCGCGAATACAACGGGAATGGTGAGCAGTCGCACTATTCGTCCCTCAACCAGATCACCGCCGACAACGTGGAGCAACTCACCAAGGTCTGGGAATATGCATCGGGCGGGGCCGACACGGTGGGCAATCAGACACAAATGCAATGCAATCCGATTGCGGTCGATGGCGTGCTGTACGGGGTGTCGGCGGGTTCGCAGGCGTTTGCGATTGATGCAGCAACGGGCAAAGAACGCTGGAAAACCGCTTTTACCGACGAAACCTTTAAAATGACCAGCCGTGGTGTTTCGTTCTGGACGGATGGCACAGCCCAACGGATTTTCTTTGCCTTCGGACATTGGCTTTACGCCCTCGATGCCCGGACCGGAAAACCGGTTTCTTCATTTGGCAAGGATGGAAAGATCAACCTGCGCGACGGCCTGGAACGCGTCGGGGCCGATGAGTACGTGATCTCGAACACGCCCGCTACGGTTTTCGAAAACCGGCTGATCGTCGGCGTCCGGGTGTCGGAAGGTCCAACGGCGCTGAAAGGCAACATTCGGGCCTATGATGTGCGTACGGGCCGCCTGCTCTGGACGTTCCGCACGATTCCGGAACCGGGCGAGTTTGGCTACGACACCTGGCCGAAAGACGGCTTCCGCAACGTCGGAGGGGCCAACAACTGGATGGGCATGGCCATCGACCGGAAGCGTGGGATTGTCTATGCGCCTACCGGTTCAGCGGCTTTCGATTTTTACGGCGGCAACCGCCTGGGAGCCAATCTCTTTGCCAATTGCCTGCTGGCTCTCGATGCCCGAACCGGTCGGCGGCTCTGGCATTTTCAGTTGGTCCACCACGACATCTGGGATCGCGATCCGCCCGCACCGCCCAACCTGCTGACAGTGACGCAGAATGGCCCCGACGGTCGTCCCCGCCAGATCGACGCCGTGGCGCAGGTGACCAAACAGGGCCATGTGTTTGTTTTCGACCGGGTGACGGGAAAACCGCTGTTCCCGATTGAGGAAAAACCGTTCCCGGCCTCCGACATGCCGGGCGAGCAGGCTCATCCGACACAACCTATTCCGCTGAAACCGGCTCCGTTTACCCGGCAAACCTTTACCGAAACCGACCTGAACGAAACCGTGGCCGACCGCGAGGAAGTCCTGCGCGAACTGCGGGCCAGCCGCACCGGCACGCCGTATTATCCGGTGGGCCGCCAGCGAACGATATTTTTCCCGGGCACCGACGGCGGAGCGCAGTGGGGGGGAGCCGCTGTCGATCCGGAGGGTATCCTGTACGTGCCCGCCAAGGAAATTCCGGTGTATTCGACGCTGACCGATGCGCCCAAACCAACGACGGTCAGCAGTGCCGAAAAACTGTACGCGACGAACTGCGGGGCCTGCCACGGGGCTGACCGTCGGGGAGACCATAGCGGGGCGTATCCATCGCTGCTGGCCATTGCCGACCGCATGAAACCGGACGCTATTCACCAGTTGCTCCAAAAAGGGCGGGGCATGATGCCTGCGTTTTCGCATTTGTCGCCCGCCGAACGAACGGCCATTGTCGATTTTATTTCGGGAAAAAATACCGCACAAACCGCCGTAGCAACCACCAAACCGCGCACCTGGTTGCCGTACATGCACACCGGGTATAATCGCTGGTATGACCGGAATGGGTATCCGGTGAGTCGCCCGCCCTGGGGCACCCTGACGGCCATCGACCTGAACACGGGCGAACACCGCTGGCAGATTCCGCTCGGTGAGTTTACGGCGCTGACCAAACAGGGCATTCCGCCGACCGGAACTGATAATTACGGCGGACCTACCGTGACGGCCAGCAATTTGCTGTTTATTGCCGCTACGCCCGACCAGAAATTCCGGGTGCTCGACCGCCGGACCGGAAAACGGCTCTGGGAAACACAGCTTCCGGCCGCCGGGTATGCCACGCCCGCGATGTATTCGGTAGGCGGAAAACAGTACGTCGTCATTGCCTGCGGGGGCGGAAAACTGAAAACCCGCTCGGGGGATCTTTACGTGGCCTTTGCCTTGCCCTGACTGCTTGCAAACGTCAGGCCGGTGGTTTGTAAAACCGTTTTATCGGTGTAAATTGCAGCGCTAAACGAACCGTTACGTATGAATTTTCCCGCAGAACTTAAGTATACGCAGGACCATGAGTGGATTCGCATCGAGGGCGATACCGCCGTGGTCGGCATTACGGATTTTGCCCAGAGTGAATTAGGGGATATTGTGTTTGTCGATATCACGAGTGTCGGTCAGAGCCTGCCGAAAGGTGAAGTGTTCGGGTCGATCGAAGCCGTGAAAACCGTTTCGGACCTCTTTCTGCCTATCGAAGGCGAAGTACTCGAAATCAATCCGGAGGTTGAAAAATCGCCCGAACTGGTCAACGATGACCCGTATGGCCGAGGCTGGATTATTCGCCTGAAACTAGCCAATGAAGGCGATGCCGAAGACCTGTTATCGGCCGACGCCTATAAAGAACTGGTTGGCGCTTGAGTCGCCTACGATCGTCAGGAAGCTCCATCCGGGGCTTTTTTTTTGCAATCCCATGAAACTACTCATACGTGCCGCCCGAATCATAGACGCCAAGTCGCCCTTCAACGGACAAATTCGGGATGTTTTGATTGAAAATGGCCTGATCCGCCAGCTTGGTGAATCGCTGTCGATCGATACCGATTCGTCGGGTGAGGCTGTCCGGATAATCGAAGAAGAAGGGTTGTGCCTGTCGCCGGGCTGGGTCGATCTGCGGGTATCGGCCAAAGACCCCGGTTTTGAGCAGAAAGAAGACCTGACAACGGTGTGCCGCGCGGCTGCACGGGGCGGTTTTACAGACATTGCGGTGTTGCCCAACACCAAACCGGCGCTGGACTCGAAAGATACGCTGGGGTATGTCCGGCAAATGGCGCAGGGGCAACCGGTGACGGTGTATCCGATTGCCGCCATCACGAAAGGGACTGAAGGCAAGGATTTTACGGACATGATCGACCTGCACCACGCCGGAGCGGTGGCCTTTTCCGATGGTGAGCATCCGTTGACGAATCCGGACCTGCTGCTGAAAACCCTGCAATACCTGCAACCCTTCAACGGCTTGCTGATGAACCGCCCCGAAGAAGAGCGTCTGACGCATTTCGGGCAGATGAATGAAGGGCTAACCAGTACCTTGCTGGGCCTGAAAGGCATGCCCGCGATGGCCGAAGAAATGATGATTGAGCGGGATTTGCGCCTACTGGAATACGCGTACCCACGGACCGGCGGGCGTCCCCGTTTAGTCCGTGAGAGCTTAACTCATCTGGGTGATTCAAACGCTTACGGACTAAAGTCCGTGGGTACGTCAGGAGATCTACCAGCTCACGGACTAAACGGGGACGTCTGCCGGTCCGTGGGTACGGTATTACACTTCTCCACAATTTCGACCGCCCGCGCCGTTGAATTGATCCGGCAGGCCAAACAACAGGGCTTGCCCGTCAGTTGTGACGTAGCCGCCCACCAACTGGCGTTCGACGATACCACCCTGATGGGCTTCGATACAAACCTGAAAGTGAACCCGCCATTCCGGTCGGCGGCCGACCGCGAAGCCCTGAAGCAGGGACTGGCCGATGGCACCATTGACGCGATTGTGTCGGATCACAACCCGCAGGACGACGAAAGCAAGAATTGCGAATTTGATCATGCCGAATTCGGCATGATTGGCCTGGAAACCGCTTTTGCTGTAGCCCGGATGAATTGCCCGGATTTGCCGCTGGATGAATTGATCGGAAAATTGACCCATAACCCGCGCCAAATTCTGCGGTTGCCGCCGGTGGTCATCGATGAAAACCAACCGGCCACGCTGACGGTTTTCCATCCGGATCAGGCCTGGACATACGAGCGAACCGCTTCCCGGTCTAAAAATTCACCCTTTCTGGGCAAGACCCTGACGGGAAGAGCGTTAGGAATTATTAACAAGGGGTTTATCGACTTTACATGATGCTGGATGCTAGATAGGTGACTGAGGCAATGGAGGGAACGGCTGGAAGCCAGCATCTTGTCCCTGTCCTCCAATATACGGTATCCAACATCCAATATCAGTATCCAGTATCAACCATCCAGCATCCAGCTACAAAACCGTGTGAAGACATTTTTTTCCTATTTCAGGCATCCGCTGCTGAAGCTGCCCATCCTGTTCGGACTCGTGGCGGGTGTGTTGTGTTTTGTCTATTTTCTGGTGCTGTACGCTACGGGCGTCGTGCCCCTGGGCAATGTACGGGTGCCGGATTTCGGTTTCCAGATCATCATGATGGTCACGGCGGTCTGGTATTACCGCAAGTACATCGGCAAGGGATTCCTGCATCTGTGGGAAGCCCTGACGATTTGCTACGTTGTCAACACAGTGGGCGCGTTGCTGACGGCCTGGTTGATTTATTTCTTTGTCAAGTACATCGACCCGACGGTCTTCACGCGGTATCTGGAGGATATGCGCCAGTTGCTCATCTCGACCAAGGGACGACTCGTCGATACGGTGGGGCAGGCCGAATACCTGAAAGCCCTGAAAAACATCGACCAGATTACGCCGGAAACGCTCGTTGGCGACGAAATCAGCAAGAAGACCGTCCTGGCGGTATTGCCGGTATTGATAATTTCCTTACTTTTCCGGAAACAGGATTATAGTTTGTACAATTCGACACCCGAAGCACCGAATCGTTCCAAATCTCCGAAATCGTAAACGTGTAACCTTTTTATCATGGAAGAGAAACCGTCAACTGCTCGTCTGGCGCTGAAATGGGGAGTAATCTCCGGCGTCATTTCAATGATTTTTACCACCGTGGTGAACCTGACCGGCCAGTTCACCCATTCCGCCGTGCCCTGGATCAGCCTGGTCATCGCGGTGGTGATCATTGTGCTGGCCATGCGTGAATACCGGACGCTGAACGGCGGTTTTATGAGTTACGGCGAGGGGGTTAGTCTGGGGGCGCTGTTGTCCATCATTTCAGCCCTGGTATCGATTACGTACAGCCTGATTTACACCACGTTCATCGATCCGACCATTCGCCAGCAAATTATGGACAAAGCCCGGGAGGACCTGGAAAACCGCGGGATGGCCGACGATCAAATCGAGCAGGCCATGTCCTTTACGGAGAAGCTTCAGAGCCCCGGTATGCAGTTTGTGTTTGGGATTATCTTTGCGGGTATTTTCGGCCTGTTGATTTCTCTGGTCGTTGCGGCTTTCCTGCGTCGGAAAAAGCCGTTCGCCGATTTTCAGAATTAATTATTGTAATAAAGTCAGACAAGAGCGCAAAGGCAATTGTACTGAACCCGTCTAGTCTTGATTCTCTTGTCTTTATTCCAGTACAGCATGTTGCCTGTTTTTCGGAAAGAAATCAACGGTTTTTTCAGCTCACCGGTTGCCTACGTGATCATGGCCGTTTTTCTGACGGCCGTCGGGCTGATGGTCTGGGTGTTTCCCGACACGAGCCTGCTGGACTACGGCTATGCCGATCTGGGCGTTTTTTTCAATCTGACGCCGTACGTCATGCTGTTTCTGATTCCGGCCATCACGATGCGCTCTATTGCCGAGGAAGTTCGTACCGGAACCATTGAATGGCTACTGACCAAACCGCTGACGCGCTGGCAGTTAGTGCTGGCTAAGTTTCTGGCCAACTGGTTGGTCGTCATACTGTTATTGCTCCCGACACTGGTGTATTATTACGCGATCTATGAACTGGGTAATCCAATCGGTAACATCGATTCTGCCTCGGTATTCGGCTCTTACGTGGGCTTGTTGTTGCTGGGGGGCGTGTTTGTCGCCGTGGGCTTGTTCGCTTCGTCGATCAACGAGAATCAGGTCGTAGCGTTTGTGGTGGGCGTTTTTCTATGCTTTTTGCTTTACGTCGGAATCAGTTCCGTGGCGGGTCTGGAATGGTGGGGAACGCTGTCGTATCCGCTGACCTGGATCGCGCTTGACCAACAGTATCAGGCGCTGGGCCGGGGGCTGATCGACTCCCGAAATGTGGTTTACTTAGTGAGTGTAGTTACTCTTTTTTTATTTTTGACTGAGTGGCGCATGACCGCCCTCACCCGCTGATATGCGACTGGATGTATTGATTAAATGGGCCGCTATCGGCTGGACGCTTGCCATATTCGTCGGCTGCGGCTGGCCCAGCGATTACCCAACGGAAGACATCATCACCGTAAACGATAAGTTTATCCACTTTTCCATTTTTGGCTTGTGGGCATTCCTGTGGTTGATGGTCTACCGGTTTCCGGCCCGGCTGTTTGTCATTGGCGTGTTGTACGGTTTTGCCATCGAGATCTACCAGCTTGTGATGCCCATCAACCGCGACTTTGAATGGCTGGATCTGGTCGCCGATACAGGCGGTATTCTAGCTGGTTTAACGGTCGGAACGATTCTGATGCGCCGGTTGTCGCGGGGGTGAATAAATACTGGAAGCCAACCTGCAAGCGACCAGTAAAGGAATTGAATTACACGGAAAGTCCCTCATTTGAGACATAGACGAGAAGACCATGCCCTACGTTCATGGCTTTTTCGTCTATGTTGCTATTTTCCTCAGGTGCCCTCTTTCTTCACTAGTCATCATGTACTGCAACGTGCAGACCTGCTATTCTGGAATCTACCGGAAAAAGCAGATTCTGTTGAGCGGTACAAGTATTAGTTGGATCAGTCAACTTGATCCTTAAGCGAATTATCCTATCTCTGGAGCTATTGGTGGCCACCCAGACCTTTCAATCGACCAGGCGGTCTAAGCATCTTTTAGCGTGTTCATGCGGGTTTGCCGAAGATACCAAAAATGGCAGGATGGTTGAGGGGAGTTATACAGAACCCGCTTATTGAGACTTGTAGCCGTTGACTATTAGTGTATTGATAGCAAGAAAGATAGGAGTTTTAAAAATAGTGTTTACATTAGTTTTGGTAAATGTTTAGTTAAATATATTTTGTATTTGGTTACTATTGAGTTAATTAGAAATATTTAAAATTGTAAATTATTTCTGCATGTTTTTCTCTATTGCTTTGTCTTTTAAATCTTGAATGTTCTACCCCCAAAATAGCCCTAATAGTACCCAAAAGGGTAGTTTTTTGCTAAATCCTCTTTAGGTAAATTTGTGATAATCAGTTCTGTTAAATGGTAGTAAATTTTTTGTTTATGACTATAATATAGGTTTTTATCTATAAAATTTTCCATTTGTTAAGTTATATTTTAAAATTTTTTATAGTTTATTAGTAATGTGTTAATTAATGATCTGTTTCGTTTTTATCAAATTTTTATAGTAAATGCCAGATCTTTTTTGCTGCTATGAATGCTTGGGAAACAAATACTACTTGCGACTGTGACACTTGTTTAAACTTACAATAATGACCGCAGAACAATCAATTATCTTTCAGTCGGAGACAGACTTTATGAAGAGAATCACTTCAGTATTAAGTGATTTGACAGGGCAAGAGCGAAAAGTGCTCCGGTTAACGATTTCGGACTTCTCATGCAAAGAAATTGCTGAACAACTACATATTTCGAATGAGACGGTAAAAAAACATCGGAAGAATATAATGAGAAAATTTCAGGTAACGGGTAAGGTTGCCTTCCGAAGATTTCTCCGTCAATTGGAGTATTACTTTGCCCAATATTCGTTCCTTTACCCCCAACTATTCCCCCAAATCACTCCCACGGGGGTATTTCCCTGAAGTTGGTCCAGGCCTAGCTTTGTAGGCGCTATCAAGGCCGTTTCCAGTAGACATCAACAACGGGTTTACCTGATACCATTTCCATCCCATGCTAACGATTTTACCCCGCCTGAAAGCGTTGCTTTTTAGCATCGCCTGGTTGCCTCTGTTTTTTCCGGGCAAGCTGTATGCCCAGGATAACACCCGCACTTATATCCTCACAAGGTCCTACAAGGAGGCCAAAACCGACTATTCAGCGGCCGTTTCCGGCAACGTGGCCCAGATGGAAGTCCAGTACCTCGACGGGCTGGGGCGACCCCTGCAAACCGTTGGCGTGCAGGCCGGTAAAGCAGGCGTCGATGTCGTCAGCCCGGTGGAATACGACCCGGTGGGGCGGCTTTCCAAATCGTACCGGCCCGGACCGACAACGGTCAACACGGGAACCTACCAGAGTGCGGCCACGAGCCTGTCGCAGGCGTATTACCATAACGACCGCTTTACCGACAAGACCGACCGCTCGTACGCCGAGACGACTTATGAGCCCTCCCCGCTGAACCGCATCAAAAGCACCATCGGGCCGGGCACGTCCTCCCCGGTGTCGTATGAATACGGGGTGAATGCTGCGAATGCGGTGAAAAAATACAAGGCAGGCAGTGGTATTAACGACATTACGGAGGATGGCACGTATGCGGCCAACCAACTGACCTCGGTGAAGACCACCGACGAATCGGGCAAGGTGTCGATCGAGTACAAAGACAAGGAGGGCCTGACGGTTTTGAAAACCGTGGGCGATGTGGCCTTTACCTACTACGTCTACGATGATCTGAACCAACTGCGGGCGGTGTTACAACCTCAACTGCAAACCACTTTTTCAGCGGCTACGGTGCAGCAGTTTGCCTTTCTCTACCATTACAACGACCGGGGCTTGCTGGATCAGAAACACGTACCGGGCACCGTTGGGGTATCCAGTTATGAATACAACAGCCGGGATTTGCTGACCCGCACGGTTGATCCCAACAATTACAGTGTCTACACCGAGTATGACCCATTGAACCGCCCCATCCGCACGTACAATGCTGCCGGCGACAACCTGAGTTATACGTATTACGACCACTACGATCATACGATCCAGACCGGGGGCCAGCTAAAGACGACGCTGGCGTTCAGCCCGACGCAACTGACCTGGACGGCCAGCGGGGATTTCGTTCCTTCCGATATCTATGCGAATCGAAAAAACCAGGTTACGGGTGGCTGTGTCCGGCTGGTGCGCGGGGACGGTACGTTGGGCGACTGGAAATGCTCGGCCACGTATTACGATGATAAGCTGCGGGTGGTGCAAACGGTTCGGCAGATGACCGTCAGCAGCAGCGCCAGGGAACGGCTCTCGTACAAGCGAACGTTCGACGGTCGGGTGTTGCAGGAAAAAACCGTTCACGACTGGAGTGGGGATGTGAGCATAGTAGAAAAAACCTATAAGTATGATCTGGCGGCCCGACTGATCGGCACGCGAATGAAAACCTCGGGGCGGTCGCTACCCACCAAAGACATTTTCATCAACGCCCAGGCCTACAGCGAAGTGGGTCAATTGGCCACCAAGTACCTGCACACGACCAGTGATGCCGGTGCGGGTGCCAAGGCGACGTTGACTTATAAATATGACGTCCGGGGCTGGTTACGCAACCTGAGTGCCCCTTCGCCGAATTACTCGATTGGGCTCAATTATGAGAGCAACGGGAACATTAGTACCATGAGCTGGCAGCATCCCAACTCTTCGGGGGCCTACCAGTTTAGCTACGATGGGCTCAACCGCATGACGGCGGGCCGCAATGGAAGCGGCACGGGGGAAAACCTGTCGTATTCGCTCAATGGCAACATCAGCAGCCTCCAGCGGTATGAGGGCACGACGCAAGTCGACAACCTAACGTACAGCTATGACGGCAACCGGTTGAAGAAGGTGACCGATACGGCTAACAACGCGGCAGGTTTTAACAACGGCAGTAGTGGGAGCAATGACGATTACACGCACGATGCCAATGGCAACACGCTTTCGGATGCCAACCGCTCGGCGACGATGGCCTACAACTGGCTGAACCTGCCGCGTCGGGTGACGATCAACGGCAAGACGCTGGACTATGTCTACGAGACGAGCGGGGTGAAGCGGACGTTTAACAACAACAGCAGTCCGACGAGCTACGAAGGGATCTTTGAGTACGATGGGGGCAACAACGTGACGCGGATCGCTACGGAGGAAGGTCAGTTGGTGAAGGTGAATGGGGTCTGGCAATGGCAGTATTACCTGCGGGATCACCTAGGGAATGTCAGGGTGGTGATGAACGAGAATGGGCAGACGGTGCAGCAAAGCGAATACCAGCCGTTCGGGTTAGCGGTTCTGAAAGCGGGAATTGTGGGGGACAATAAATATCTTTACAACGGCAAGGAAGCCCAGCCGGAGACCAACTGGCTGGATTACGGGGCCAGGATGTATGATCCGGCGGTGGGGCGGTGGATGGCGGTTGATCCTGTAGCAGAATCGTTTGAATCGGTTTCTCCTTATAATTATGCACTAAATAATCCTTTGGTGTATATTGATCCGGCGGGAGATAGTACATATCATGTAAATGATCTGAACCTTAAACACTTTAATCCTGAAAAGGATGATGTTCAACTGGATGAAGTAACGGTTACAAGTAAGGGACGGGAACTTCAAACTTGGAATACTTCTATTACGGATGAACAGTATGATCAGTTGCAAGAAAGCCTTAAAGAAACGGTACTGTTCCTACTAAAGCTTAACCTTCCAAGCGATTATTCGACTGTTGTCAATACTAATGGCCGACCGGTTTATGCTTCAAGTCCATCATTTGGTGGGGTTAATAACATTGCTAAAACAGGAGCGAGTCTTTCTATCAATGGTGCTAAGCTATCCAGACATCTAGAACAGCTCGAAAAATATGGAAAAGCAAATTATAAGCAATTACAGAATGGAAGAATTAGATACTATGGGAACGTTACTCAAGCAGAAAAGCCAGGAGAAATGATTGGTAGACGGGTTGTCCGTGAATGGGATCCTGCAACAGGAAAAACACGTACTTGGATGGAGACTTTGGATGGAGATAATAGAGTAAGGATCATTAGGCCAGAAACCGGTGGTACTAAAGTACATTTCATGTTTGATCAATTTGGTAAATTCACAGAAAAATGGTAAAAATTAGTCTTGATGAATTAAAATTAACTTTACAAAGAGTACTTCAAGGTGAAGTAACTAGAGAGGAGGCTGCAAATTGGGCCTTTAAATTGAGAGAGATGGGGGATAATAATAGTCTGGAATATGCTCCTGAAGATTCCGAACAAAAAATATGGGATGCAATACTTGTAGTTGAAGGAATCGACTTGAAAGATTCCCCAAATAGCTATCTACATAATAACGATGACATACAAAGATTTTTGTTAAACTTGTAAATTTTTGACACTATCTTAAAAACTGTGTAAACGAAGAGTCGGGATTTGTAATCCCGATTTTTTCTTTTAATCAACCACCTTTTCTAAGATTATATGATTAAATGACGGATGAATTTTTGATGCAGTTCAAGATCTGAGATGCTCTTTATAACATTGTTGGCTAGTCACACAAAGGAATTAATTAGAAGATGCTAGCCGTAAGTATTTAGGATGAACCTACCGCGTCGGGTGACGATCAACGGCAAGGAATCGCAACAGGAGACCAACTGGCTGGATTACGGGGCCAGGATGTATGATCCGGCGGTGGGACGCTGGATGGCGGTCGATCCGCTGACGGAGAAGCAGGAAGCCTGGAGTCCCTACCATTATACGTATGGAAATCCGATTCGGTTTAACGACCCCGATGGACGACAGCCGTGTTGCGGTGATGAGATAGGTGGTTTTGTTGAAGGGGTAGGAGAGGCACTCGTCAGAAATGTCAGAGCGCTAACTATTGACTTGCCACAGACCTTGCAGGGCGTTGCAAATATGACCAGTCCTTTAGGTCAGATACAAACTGCGGTAGGTGCAAACATGTTGTATGAAAAAACACTAAGTGATTGGAATACGGGGGATACGCGAACGAGGGCAAATATTATTGGAAACGTAGTAGGGGAAGTAGCTATCGCTGTTGCTGGCTCAAAAGGTGCCAGTAGTTTGGGTAAGGCTGGAAAAATCTCTGAAATAGTTACATTAGATGCAAAAGCGATCAGATTTAGTCAAAATTCCGTTACCGGAGCTGCTGAAATAGAAGCAAGTATGGCTAAAAATGGTTGGAAAGGCGGGGCTATTGATGTAGTTAAAATGACGGATGGAAAATTGACAACGCTTGATAATACACGAGTTTTAGCAGCGAGTAGAACAAAAACACCGGTGAAGGCAAAGGTCCATGAATATGATTCTCCAATACCCTCTAATATGGCGGAACGATTTCCGAGCAAAAAAGGTACGCTACCCAACACTTACGGTCAAGCAGTCGAGAACAGAATTCAGAATCAGGCAAGTGGTTTTAGAAAAAGATACCCACAAGGCGGAAACATTACAGGATCAATAGAATAAATTGCTGGAGATATGTCGAAATACTTAATAAAGGAAAATGAGCTACCAAAATGGTTTAAATATCCTAGCTCTTTTTTGAAGGTTATAGACCAAAATCTGGTAGATATAAGCCCTTGGCATATATTGTCAAATGATTTGTTGGAAATAAAATACAATGGCCTAAAAGAACGATATCCTAATCTTTCGCTTGTGCCATTTGCAAGAAGATTTGATAATGATGATGTAGCCTGTTGGGAGAAAAGCCAATTAGGTAAGGTAATTATTATTCATGATTACGCTTCAGAAGGCTGGGAAATAAGGCAAATCTATGATGATTTTTGGAGTTGGTTTAAAGTCGCAATAGATGATATGATTAAATTTGAGTAAAAAACACTAAGAAATGATTGAGTGTCGATAAATGTAAAAAAAATTGATTGATAAAGCAAAGTTGGGTAAAACGGAATATCATGCGATATGGATGCAAAAAGCGAATTCAATTGATCTTTGATGAATAACTCACCTTGCGGCATGGAATACCAAACGAAGGTATACTAGACAGAGCAGGAACGAATGCAAGCAGAAGGGAAAATCTTAGAAATGTCAAAAATCAACCAGGTTTTGATAGAGATGATGCTCCTGCTGCGGTAATTAATACTGGTAAACATTCCAGCGTAAAACACATACCGAAGTCAGACAATCGTGGTGCCGGTGCTAGTATAGGAAAACAAATTAAAGATATACCCGACGGGGCGAGGGTTAGATTATTACCTAAATATGACTAATATGTTTTCAAACCTCTTAAATAAAAGGAATAATATTGACGTAGCGCCAATTGGAAGTAGATTAGCTATTAATTCTGCAGTAAGCGATAATCTATTCCATAAGTTCATGGCAAAAACTAATGGTGGATTTTATTTTAATAAAGCATTGCATATTTACTCATACCACCCCTATAACAGTGCATGACATTATTCATATCAATGAAGTACTTAAGAAATCATTTGGTCAATTAACTCAGAATGGATTTTTTTAGCACAGGATCTGTTTGGAAATCAATTTGGTTTTGTAAATAATAAGATATCGTTCTTAAATATTGAGACAGCAGAAATTGAAGAAATTGGGGAAGAGTTTGCTGACTGGATAGCCGCAATTGTCTCAGATAGTGATTATTATACAGGCGAGCAGTTGTTGCTAGAATGGGAGAATAAGATTTCAATAATGGATTTAAGTAACCGTTTATGTGCAATAAGTCCATTTGTTATTGGAGGAGAATATACTATCGATAATCTTTATTCAATTAATATTGAAGAGAATATAGGTTATAATGCTAGTATAGTGTTTCAAATTCATAATTTACCGGATGGAACACCAATTAAAATTGAAATAAAGAAATAATTTTAGTGCTGCCGATCAGTCTATCTTTTGCGTTTAAGGCCAAAGATATCTTTGGACACTATCTCAAAAACTGTGTAAATGAAGAATCGGGGTTTGTAATCCCGATTTTTTACCTTTAACCAAACACAGTTTATGAGACCAGAGGATTTATTGACCGATGAATTTCTGAAGCAGTTCAAGAGCCGCGACGCGCTCAATGACTTTCTTGGCCAATTGCAAAAGCGCGGCATCGAAAAGATGCTGGAAGGTGAGTTGGATGGGCATTTAGGCTACGATAGGCACCAACAGTCCGCCAACAGCAATTCGCGGAACGGGTATGGAAAGAAGACGATTAGGACCCGTTACGGCGAGTCGGAGATCAATGTGCCGCGTGATCGGGATGCCAGCTTTAATCCGCTGATCGTTCCTAAACGGGAAAATATGGTTGATGGCATCGAAGAGGTGATTGTCTCACTCTACGCCAAGGGCATGAGTGTTGCCGATATCGAAGACCAGATCAAGGATGTTTACAATTTTGAGGTATCGGCTTCTACCATCAGCCGGATCACTTCCCGGATAGCCGAAGACATCATCAGTTGGCAGAACCGGCCATTAGAGCCCATTTATCTCATTGTCTGGATGGACGGCATCGTCTTCAAAGTACGGGAAAACAGCAAGGTGATCAACAAGACGGTTTACATTGCGGTAGGCCTTAAACGGGATGGTTATAAGGAAATTCTAGGCATGTGGTTGGGCAAAACCGAGTCTGCCGCCTACTGGCTGAGCGTGTTAACCGATATGAAGGCCCGAGGACTGCAAGACATCCTGATCACGGCCACCGACAATCTCAACGGCTTTACTCAAACGATCCGGTCGGTGTTTCCAGAATCGGCTACTCAAATTTGCGTCGTCCACCAAATTCGCAACAGTTGCCGATATGTGGTCTGGAAGGACAAA
Source organism: Larkinella sp. VNQ87 (assembly GCF_049445795.1). Taxonomy (NCBI): domain Bacteria; kingdom Pseudomonadati; phylum Bacteroidota; class Cytophagia; order Cytophagales; family Spirosomataceae; genus Larkinella; species Larkinella sp. VNQ87. The sequence continues at coordinate 1,503 of NZ_JBMSDT010000012.1, read as the reverse complement.
AAGGAGTTTAGCCGTGATATGAAGGACATTTATGCAGCGCCGACCCGGCAGGCTGCTCTGGCCGCGTTGGAAAATCTCGAATTGAAATGGAGTAGTAAATACTCGTATGCCATCAAAAGCTGGCGGCAACATTGGGATGAGCTGACGGTGTTTTTTGATTTCCCTTTGGAGATCCGGCAAATCATCTACACCACGAATCTGATCGAAAACCTAAATGGAAAAATCAGAAAATACACGAAAAACAAACTCTCATTTCCGAATGATGAAGCCGTATTGAAGTCTGTATACCTGGCTCTTAGGGAGGCCTCCAAGAAGTGGACGATGCCCATCCGGAACTGGGGTATGATTCTAAATCAGTTTTTAACTATTTTTGAAGAGAGGGTTAGGCTGTAAGCTTCGCCCACCCCCGATTGGAAAGTTACACGGTTATTGCGATAGTCCCTATCTTTGGCCTTTTTCTTTTCGATGTAGTATTTATTACCCCAAATAACCCCCAAACTCCCTCCACAGGGTAATTTACCTTTTCACCAATTCAGCCCACTTTTGTATTGAAAGTTTGTCATACTGACGGCAACTGAATTCTTCTATTAAGCCGAAAACGTAACGTTTTCCAATCCATATGAAATACCTATACACCGGTTTGCTTACCGCTTTATGCGTAGGCTGGACGCTCATTGCCTTCGGGCAGCCATCCGGCCAGGTTTGGCAAGATGTCAATGCCAATGGTCGACGGGATGGTTCTGAAACAGGAGTTGCTTCCATCAGTGTCAAAGCCTATGACCGAAAGGGTCAATTGGTGGCCGAAACCCATAGCGAGTCCGATGGACGCTATCACTTAGCCATTCCCAATGGCCAGCCCATTCGGTTAACCTTTGGCAATCTGCCTGCCGGACTGACACCCCTACCGGGGCACTACTTGCATCAATTCATCAAATCCTCGCCACTGGAAGTGAACCTAGCTCTATATCAGCCGCAGGTTTACATGGGTAATAGCCCCAGGATGGCGCTCAGTATGCAGCCTTTAGGCAATCATAAAGCTGGGGAAAGCGATACACTCAGCAGCGTTATCATTGTCGATGCGCTTAAGAACCGTAAAGAGTCGAAACTTTGGGCCAAACCGGTGATCACGGGATCCATCTGGAGCCTAGCATTTGATCGGGCCAAACAACGTTTATTCTCCGCTGCCCTGGCAAAACGGCATAGCGGTTTTGGGTCATTGGGGTCAGGGGGAATTTATGTAACCGACCTAATATCCGGCCAGACCAAACCCTTTGTTGATTTAGGCAAAATGGGCATTGTGACAGGACCCAACTCGCTGGAACGGGATCTATCCAGTGACTTACGCGAGGCTATGGTCGATTCGCTCATGTATCCCTGGGTGGCAGGGCTGTTAAGTTCTTTGCTTTTTTTACATTAGTGCCAAATTTTCTCTGGTATGACGCTCTATGAAGCCTTTGCGGCTCTCCCCGACCCCCGGCGTGCCGAAGGACGACGCATTGAATT